>JBJHDK010000010.1:0-49991 GCA_050486505.1 Fibrobacteria bacterium
GCCTCCGGCTCTCCCTTTTCTTGTGCGCACTTTTGGGGAAAGGGGTCGATCCGTTCGATTTCAAGGGTTTCCTTGGTGGCCTCATCTTTGGAAACCCTCCGAATGGAATTAACTTTGCCGCTCCCCTTTTTCCCTGTTTTTCGTCGGGATGTGGCTCAGTCTGGTAGAGCACTTGCTTCGGGAGCAAGGGGTCGTGGGTTCGAATCCCGCCATCCCGACCACCAAAAGAAAAGAACGGCCGTCAGGCCGTTCTTTTCTTTTGGTGGATGTCGAGGCGAATCATGCTTCGCCCGTACGCGCGTGATGATCGCGATGGCGGGGACATCATCCCATGAAGTTCAACGGCCCGCTTCCCTTTCCCAGTCCGGGCGCCGATGCGATGCCGTGCGCCACGAACGCCTTGGCATTTATGCACGCGGCCCGCAGGCTTTTACCGCGCGCCAGGTTCGCGGCGATGGCGGAGGCCAACGTGCAGCCGGTTCCATGGATGTTTCCGACGGGAAAGCGTTTGCCACGCAAGGTCGAGAGCCTGCCGTTGTCCCACAACCAGTCGGGGCAGTCGCTTCCGTGCGCATGCCCGCCCTTGAGCAGGATCGCGTAAGGAAGTTTTCCGAGTGATCGCAGGCGCTGTTCCGGCGCGAGGGATGCCGGAAAGGGGCCGAACAACGTGTTGAACTCCGGCAGGTTGGGAGTGACCACGCGGCACCTCGGCAACAGTTTGCGTTTGAATCCGGCGAGCGCCTTCGCGTCCAGCAGAGGAGAGCCCGACGTGGACCCCAGCACGGGATCAAGCACGACGGGTACCCCACGCGCCTCTTTTGAGTTCAACAGCTTCGCCACGCGCTCCATCATCGTCAACGTGCCCAGCGCGCCGATCTTGATCACGTCGGGACGGATGTCCGCGAACAAGGCATTCCACTGTGTTTCGAGGAAGCCGGGGTCGAGTGGTTTTACCGCGGTCACGCCGAGAGTGTTCTGCATCGTGAGCAGCGTCGTGAGATTCATGCCATAGACCCCGTGCCGGAGGAATGCCTTGAGGTCGGCCTCCTGTCCGGCGCCCCCGCTGGGGTCTGAGCCTGCGATGGTGAGGGCGACGGGAATTTTTCGGGGGGACGCGGGCACGGTCAGATCTCCGTTGGGGTTTTGGTGTGTTTCACGGCGGGGGCGGTCGGTGAGTGTTCGAAACGGTAACAATCAGTAAGTTTTCGACGGATCCCGCGCGCCCGGGGCGGGGATTCCTTATGTTTGAAGGGCGGGGCGCAGGGGGAGGAAATCATAATGAAAAGGTCACCACAAGTCGTAATGGCATTGATCGCCTGCGTGGTTACCGCGGGCTTGGCGGGTTTGTCGTCCGCAGGCACCCTGCCCGCCGCGTCCGTAGGACACGTCGCGTACGACGCACCGCGTTCCTTTTATGAGGCGCGCGTCAACCTGGCCGAACCGGAGCGCGCGCGTATTCAGCGGCATCTCGCGGCAGTGGAGACCATGCTCCGAATGCATCCGCCCGCGGGCCTTTCGGAGGCGCAATTGCGGAACCGCCTCGCGCGCCTCGATGATTTGCGCGCGTATCGCGAGGCCGGTGAGTTTCCGAAGAACCTCGATTTTCCCGATCGCCTGATCCCCTATTTCATCGACGCGGCCGGCGTGCCCTGTGCGGTGGGGCATCTCATCATCGCGTCGGGGCACGCTGATCTCGCCGAGGACGTGCGCCGCACGCGGAATCATGCCTACATCCGCGAGATCGACGACCCACGCCTCGTGGCGTGGTTGGAGGAGTCCGGCCTGACGGCGGAAGAGGCGGGGATGATCCAGCCCGGCTACGGGCCGCCCAGCATGACGCTCGTCCAACAGGTTTCCCTGGACGGAACGGGTCGTCCGTGGGTGTTCGGACCGGACAATAACAACATCGGATACAGTGCTCTCGGCTATCGGGACGGTTCTCAATGGCGCGTTCACGAGATTTCGATGCACGCGATGGGCACATGGGGGGCTTGTGTGACCGGGGCCGGGGAGCCGATGTTGGTCAACGCCCCGGGCGTGGTCTGGAAGGGGCGCACGTTTCATGCCGCTTCGCTCGCAACATCCACGTTTTTTTCTTGTGCGTGGACTCGCAATGACTCGGATGCCTGGGTGGGCGGTCGCCATGGATTGGTCCGCATGACGCGGATCGGGCAGGATTCGCTCACGCGCACCGACTTCAATTCGGCTTTGGTTTCCGATACCGTCACGTTCGTGGCCGTGACTTCCGAGCGTGTTTGGGCGGGGACGCCGCGAGGCGTGTATGCGCGCAACCTCTCGAATCCCGGGACGATCGAGGTTTGGGATTCCGTCGCGTCGGATGGCACGGTTGTCACCGGGCTCGCGACCGGACCGGGTGCCGCAGTGTGGGTCGGGATCGAGGGAGTCGCCCCAAGCTCTGGTTTTCCCCAATTCTCCACCCGGGGAATGTACCGCTTCAACGGCACGACATGGCAGCCCTACCGTGCCGCGACGTCCTCCGTTTTTGTGCCGGGAGATACGATCCTTGCCCTCGCCGTTCGGGATACGGCATCGGTCTGGATCGCGGTTCGCGACGGATTCTTTCGTTTCGACCCTTCTGCGGGGGGCGGCCAGAAGGTCGCGGATATCCCCGCCAATACCGCGGTGTATGACCTGGCGGGAAATTCGCAGGAGTTTTATGCGGGAACGGACAAGGGCGTGTACCACTTCCGCAACGACTCACTGGTGTTTTTGGGCTCGCCTGTGGTTTCCCTGCGTCCCCGAGTGGCCCGAGGGAGGGAATCCCGTCCCGATGCGGGCTTGCGTTTTCTCCAGGGAGGCGAACCTGTTTCGGGGCAAACGCACACCATCCTGGGTCAGAAAGTCCCGGGAAATCCTGCTCAGGGCATCTACCTTGTCCGGCCCCCGGCACGGGAATGACGGGGAAGGTTCCCCCATTTTTTGTCAAAACGGCCAATGGAGCGAATTCCTCGCTTCATCCCTTGCATTAGAACGATTCTAATTTTAGAATGCTTCTAAAATTGATCCCAACATTTCACCAAAGGACATGAAAAATGAGTGACAAGGTCGAAAAAGTGGTCATCATCGGTTCCGGCCCCGCGGCGCACACAGCCGCCATTTACGCGGGTCGCGCGAATCTCGAACCCTTGATGTTCGAGGGGTTCATGGCCGCGGGCGTGGCCGCGGGCGGGCAGTTGACCACCACCACCGAGATCGAGAACTTCCCCGGCTTCAAGTCCATCGGTGGCCCGGAGTTGATGCACCTCATGCGCGAACAGTCCGTGCATTGCGGTGCGCGCATCCGCACCGAGACGGTGGCCAAGGTTGATCTTTCGCAGCGGCCGTTCAAGGTTTTTCCCGAGGACGGTGAGCCGGTGCTCGCGCGCACGATCATCCTCGCGACGGGTGCGACGGCGAAGCGCATGCACGTTCCCGGTGAAGAGAAGCTGTGGCAGGCAGGCATCTCCGCCTGCGCCGTGTGCGACGGCGGTCTGCCCATGTTCCGAAACAAGGAGATGGTGGTGATCGGCGGTGGTGACACCGCGGTTGAAGAAGCGACCTACCTGACCAAGTTCGCGTCGAAGGTGTTTCTCGTCCACCGCCGCGACGAGTTGCGCGCCAGCAAGGCGATGCAGCAGCGCGCTTTCAACACGCCGAAGCTGGAGATCATTTGGGACACTGTGCTCGAGGATGTGTACGGCGACAAGTTCCTCGAGGGCGTGGTATTGAAGAACGTGAAGACCGGCGAGGTGACGAAGAAGCCCGCGGGCGGTTTGTTCTATGCCATCGGGCACACGCCCAACACAGCCTTCCTCGAAGGCCAGCTCAGGACAGATGAGAGCGGTTATGTCGTCACCAAGCCCGGCACCACGAAGACCAGTGTCGAAGGGGTGTTCGCTGCGGGCGACGTGCAGGACAAGGTGTACCGCCAGGCGATCACCTCGGCGGGCACGGGCTGCATGGCCGCGCTCGACGCGGAGCACCTGATCGCCGCCGAGGATTCGGGCGCGCACTAAGTCCTGCGGATCCTGTGAAGCAAAAAACCCGCCCCGGAAACGGGAGCGGGTTTTTCTTTTCGCGAATCCCTGAAACCCTTCAGTGCCGCGGCTTTTTCCGCTTGCCTTGCGGCGGCGATGCTGGCGGGTTGCGCAGCCAGCGCGCCACGGAGAGAACGATGAGCGTCCCCCCAAAGAGCACGAAGGCGATGGGGAAGAGGTTGCCAGTCCCGGCCATTTCCCGCTCGGGGTCCAGCAGCGGCCGTCCTGCGAGCAGAACGATCAGCAGGCCGACGACGAGCCAGAAGGCGAGGATGGTGGGAGGGGTGCGGGTCACGCACCCTCCCCGTCCAGCATCAGCTTGTACTGGATCCCGTCCATCAGCGCGAGCCACGACGCCTCGATGATGTTCGTCGATACCCCGATCGTCCCGTAGGGCTCGCGGTCCGGATGCCCGTGATCGACATAGCGCGTCCACACGCGCACCTTCGCGCCCGTTCCCTTGTGGTTGTCGAGCACACGCACCTTGAAGTCCACCAGCTCGAGGTCCTTCAGCGCGGGGAAGAACTTCGTCAACGCCTTCAGCATGGCCGCGTTCATCGCGTCGACCGGACCGTTCCCCTCGGCGGCGGTGTGCTCCACCGCGTCCCCCACCTTGAGTTTGAGGGTGAACTCCGAGTACCCCCGACCGTCTTCGCGTTGCTCCTCGATCGCGCGGAAGCCCAGGAAGGTGAAGCGGTCTGTCCACAGGCCGAGCAGGCGGCGCGCCAACAGTTCGAAACTCGCGTCGGCGATCTCGAAGTGGTAGCCTTCGTCCTCCATGCGCTTGACCTCGGCCAGCACCGACGTCACCTCGGGGCTGCGGCGGTCGACGTCGGGTTTGATCGCGCGGATCTTGTCCCAGATGAGGCTGCCGCCGCTCTGGTTTGACACGACGAAGTCGCGACTGTTCCCGACGAGTGCCGGGTCGATGTGTTCGAAGCTGCGCGCGACCTTCATCACGCCGTCGACATGCGCGCCGCCCTTGTGCGCGAAGGCCGCCTCGCCAACGTAGGGCTGGCGGATGTCGTCGGCCAGGTTGGCGACTTCGCTGATGCTCAGGCTGAGCGCGCGCAGTCCGCGCATCTGCTCCTCCGTGACCACATCGAAGCCCATCTTGAGCTGCAGGTCGGGGATGATGACGGTGAGGTTGGCGTTGCCGCAGCGCTCGCCGTAGCCGTTCATCACGCCCTGCACCTGGGTCGCGCCTGCGCGCACGGCGGCGAGGCTGTTGGCGATGGCCACGCCCGTATCGTTGTGCACGTGGATGCCCACGGGCGTCTTCAGTTCCTTCACCACGCGCGCGGTGATCTCCTCCAGCTCCCACGAAAGCGCCATGCCGCCGTTGGTGTCGCACAGCACGAGGCAGTCGGCGCCGCCCTCTTGCGCTGCCTGCAGCGTCTTCATGGCATAGTCCGGATTGGCCTTGTACCCGTCGAAGAAATGCTCGGCGTCGTACACGACCTCGTCGCAATGCTTCTTCAGGTACGCCACCGACTCGCGGATCATGCGCAGGTTTTCCTCGAGCGTGGTGCGCAGCACGTCGGTGACGTGCAAGTCCCAGCTCTTGCCGAAGATGGTGATGACGGGGGCGCCCGATTCGGTCAGCGGCTTGAGGAGGGGGTCGGTGGCCGGGTCGCTCTTCGGGCGGCAGGTGCTGCCGAAGGCCGCGATCTTGGCGTGCTTCCACTTCATTCCGCGCGCTCGGCGGAAGAATTCCACGTCGGTGGGATTGGTGGGGTTGGGCCACCCGCCCTCGATGTAGTCCACTCCGAAGGAGTCGAGCTTGCGCGCGACGGCGAGCTTGTCCTCGAGCGAGAAGGAGATACCCTTGGCCTGGTTTCCGTCGCGCAGGGTGGTGTCGTAGATGAAGACTTTATTCTTGCTCATGTTCGTTTTTCCGAAAAGTTGAGAGTCCCGTGTCTTCCGGCGTTTTGATCCCTGAAAACAAAAAGCCCGCTTGGGTCAGCGGGCTTTGTCGGGGAACCGGAATATCCCTCAAAGGCCGCTGTGCCGCGGGCTGATAATTCGAATGATGAGGTTCCGGTTCCGGAGTGTCATGGGCATAATGTAATCACACCCAGGCACCCGTGTCAGGGCGAGTCCAGGGTGTAAGGGCGACCCATGGGTCGCCCTTACACAGGGTACAACCACCCGTGCGTATCCGGGAGTTCGCCGTACTGGATCCCCTGAAGGGTTTGGTATAACCGCGTCAGGGTACCCCCCGCCTTGTCTTTGTCTCCGAAACGGAAGACACGTTCACCATGATGCACCGCATGGATGGGCGTGATCACCGCCGCCGTGCCGCAGGCGCCCACTTCGGAGAACTGGTCCAAACTGTCGAGCGCGATCGGTTCGCGCACGATCTTCAGCCCGATGTCGGTCGCCAGCACCTGCAGGCTCTCGTTGGTGATGCTCTCCAGGATCGATGATGACGACGGGGTCTTGTATTCGCCCGCGGGCGTGATGCCGATGAAGTTCGAGGTGCCGAACTCGTCCACGTACTTGTTTTCCCTCGGATCCGCGAACAGGATGATGGGGAAGCCCTTCTTCTTGCCGAGAAGCCCCGGCAACAGGCTCCCCGCGTAGTTGCCCGCGGTCTTGGCGCGCCCCGTGCCCTTGGGCGCGGCGCGGTCGTAGTCGAGCATCACCAGCGCTTCCACCGGGTGGAAACCGTCCTTGTAGTACGGGCCCACCGGCGTGACCATCACGAAGAACGAATAGGTGTCGGACGGCTTGATGCCGATGGTGGGCTCGGTGCCGACCAGCAACGGGCGCACGTAGAGGCTGGCGCCGGTGCCGTGGGGCGGCACGAAGTCGAGGTTCTTCTCCACCGCCATCCTGCACGCGCGCAGAAAGAGTTCTTCGTCCGGAGACTGCATGCACAGCCTCTCCGCCGACATCCGCATGCGTTCGGCATTGCGGTCGGGACGGAACAGCGCGACCTTGCCGTCCTTCGTGCGGAAGGCCTTGAGCCCTTCGAAAATGGCCTGGCCGTAGTGCAGGCAGTTCGCGGCGATGTGCACGGAAAGGTGCGGGTCGGTTTCGAACCGGGGTTCGCCCCACTTGCCGTCAGCGCCGCCTGTGTAGTCGCAGCGGATGTGGCCGTGCGTGGGAAGATATTGGAATCCGAGGTTTTTCCAGTCGAGTTGCATGATGTCCGGAGGCTGAAAATGGAAGGAATTTGGCGGGTATCTAGCAATTTTCTCCCCGTAGGGAGAGCATCGGCCCACGAGCATGGATTGGTGTTTTCTTGCACTCGCGGCTCGCGGAAACTCATAGCATTCGAAGATTTTCGCGGTAGCTTGTGGGGCATGCCGCCACGATGTCGTGGCGCATTGACGGCGGTTTGCAACGAGATGTCTTTGCCTCGCTTTTCCGGGTCCCTCACGGCACTTGTTCCGTTCCGCTCGTTCGCTGCATTCGGGCAGGCCGCACAGGTTGCTCCTTCCGGGTTTTTGCAACAAGGGCGGGGTGCGGGAGTTTGGGTGCATCTTGCACACCGAGGTCAAGATTCTACCAATTTCACCTCGAAAACATTGCGAGTTTCGCGGGACTTCGCCGTAAATTCCCCGAGTTCGTCCGGACGTCGTGAATTCCGGATGTCTGGCGAGGATTCGATATGAAGCACACGGTCCCCATGTTGTTTGCCTGTCTGCTGCCTTCCGCGGCCTTGGCACAAGGAACACCCGGCACGGCCGGGGGGCCCATCAACCACAACGATGCACGCGTCCATCCGGGGTTCTCCATGACGAGCCTCGTGCCCGCCGGGTCGCCTGCCAACTGGCCGCGCGTGGGCGGCATGGACTTTCTACCCAACGGCGACCTGGTCGTGTCCACTTGGGACGGCTTCGGGAATGCGTCGGGAACGACCCGTCCCGGACGCGTGTTCATCTTCAAGAACGTCGTGACGGGTGATTCCTCTCTGGTCACGTATTCACAGTTCGGGGCCAACAACATGAACGAGCCGCTCGGCCTGAAGGTGTCGGACGGCGAGATCTACATCATCGAGAAAGATTCGCTGGTCCATCTCGTGGATGCGGACAAGAACCAGGTCCTCGATGCCAAGCAGCGCGTGGCCGGGGGTTGGAGCCGCACGTTCGGGGACAACAGCGGCAAGGACCTCTCCTTCGCCCACGGCCTCGTGCGCCTGCCCCAGCCCGACGGTCGCTTCGTCGCGGGGCTCGCGACACGCTGGATCGAGCCCGGTGCCTTCAACGGCGGCCCGAGCAACTCCACCGCCGAGCGCGGCTGCATCATCGGCATGTCGCTGACCGGCCCCGGTTACGAACCCATCGCATGCGGTATCCGCAGTCCCGACGGCATCGCGCTGGGACCCGAAGACGGGATTTTCGTCACCGACAATCACGGCCATTACGTGCCGGCCTCCAAGATGGTGCACGTGAAGCAGGGGCGCTTTTTCAACGTGTACAAGAACCAGCCCAGCCCCTTCGAAAATGCCACGGTAACACCTCCCGTCCTTTGGCTGCCGCATGGCAACAACCTTGCCAACATTTCCGTGTCGCCGACCCAGCCCGTTTATCTGCGCTCGGGAACCTTCAAGGGCCAGATGCTCGCGGGCGACAATGCCTACGGCACCTTGCAGCGTTACTTCCTCGAAAAGGTCGGGGGTGAATACCAAGGTGCGGTCTTTCGCTTCTCCGGAGGGCTTCGCGCCGCCGCGCATCGCCTCGTGCAGGGACCCGACAGCGCCGTGTACATCGGCGGCATCGGCGCGACCGGCTCGGAGTGGGGCGGATGGGCGTGGGCCAACCGCCAGGCCGGCTTGCAGCGCATGCAGGAGACGGGTGCACCTTTCTTCGACGTGATCGCGGTGCGCTCGACGGGCGCGGCCAGCTTCGAGCTGGAATTCACCGAGCCGATCGTCTCGGCAGATGTCGAGAACTTTCCCCAGGTGCAACAGTGGAACTACACGCCGCAGCTCGCCTACGGTGCCGGGCGTGGCACAACCCAGAACCTGACCGTGGTCGGCGTCACGGTCAGCGATGACAAGAGGCGCGCCGAGGTTTTCGTCTCCGGGCTTTCCCTGAACCACGTGGTGTTCCTCCGCTGGAGCGGCATCACCTCCCAGTCGGGGCGTCCGCTGTGGAGCGATCGCGCCTGGTACACCTTGAACGCCTTCGGTCCGGCCGACCCGGTGTCGGTGCGCGGGTTTCCCGGCGCGCGCGCGCAGCGTGCCGCGTTGCTTGACGCCAAGGCGCTGCCCGATGGGCGCATCGACATCACCGTCACCGGGGGCGCGGCCGCGCCGTCCGCGGTGCAGATCCGTTCCCTGAACGGCGCCTTGCTCGAGACCGTGCGCCCCGACGGTTCGGGCCGGCTTCTCTCGCGGGCAGTCTACGGGCCGGGCGTATACCTCGTCACATCTCCGGGCGGAGGCGCGGGATCCGCGCGCCGCGTCGCTGTCCACTGATCGCGGATTCCGGCGGTTCTTTCGTGAAGGGAAGATTCATGTTCAGGAGATTGCTCTGTTCGGTGGCGGTTCTCGCCGTCTCCGCCGCGACCCAGGTGCAGTTGCCGTCGGGCGTGAATCTTCCCGCGCCCGACGAGGACGGCTGGATCCGGATCTTCAGCGGGTCCCAGGATGCCGACAACTTCTACGTCATCGACGGGACGAACCGCTTCGTACCCGCCCTCGCCCGCAAAACGTTTCCGAACAACAACCATTTCACCATCACGGGAGACACCATCCGCGTGGCGGGTGCGGGCAAATCGAACGCGCATTTCGTGTTCAAGCAGGAGTTGTCGCATCACAGGGTTCGCTTCCAGATGCGCTGGCCGGGCAACCTCGGTAATACAGGGATCCTGATGAAGGTACAGGAGCACGATACCACGCAAAGCCAGGGCTTTCCGCGTTCCATCGAGTTTCAGGGAGACCCCCTCCAGGGAATCGGCCAAATCTGGGCCCTCGGCTCCATCCGCGATCCAGGGGGGCAGATGCGCAACGGCGGTACGTGGGTGACGTTCCGCGGGAACACGCGTTCTCATCCCTCCGGCTGGGCGACCTCCGGCTTCTGCTCGGGACAAAACGGCGGACAGATGCCTTTGGCGGCGCAGTACGACTCCACCGCGGCGGAAATCAATTTCGGGGGCGGGGGGGATCCCTGCAACAATCTCATCGTCGGAGGTCCCGGCTGGCAGTACCCGCGTCCTCCGGCGATCCATACCGGCACAGCCTGGCGGAGCAACACCGACTGGGTCACCGTCGAAGTGGACACGCGCGGGCACGAGGTGACGACGCACTACGTCGAGGGACAGGTGGTGCTGCAGTATCACAGCCCGCGCATCGCTGCCCGCGACAACGCGTTCGCCATCCAGAAAATGCTGACGTCGGGACTCATGGCCTGGCAGTCCGAAGGCTCCAATGTCTGGTTCCGCAACCTGGAGATCAAGCTGCACCCGGAGGACCCGCTCTACCCGCAGCTGTATCCAAGTTCGGTGCGTCCGGCTCCGTCCGCGACGGCGGAGGTGGGGGGCGGGAGGCCGCACATTTTGATGGAGCGGGGCTTCCCCGTCATGGTGACGCGCGACGGCAAGCGCGTGTCCCTGACGGGACGCAGGCTTTGATGTTTGGTACCGGGCGTTCAATAAGGAGCATGACATGAAACGGAAACTGATGGCAGCGTTCGTTCTGGCGGGAATCGCCGCGGTCGCGCAAGCGCAAGAGGATCTTTCGCAGTGGTCGCACTACCGGACGGTCACGGTGAACACCACCGCGGGCGGCGGCGGGGCGAATGTCGCCGGTTCCGTGACGAACTTTCCGCTGCTCGTCCGCCTGACGTCGGCCTCCGCCGCGAACGGCGCCGACGTGCTTGCCGGCGCGTTGCCGGGCGGCGCCGATCTTCGCTTCACCAGCGCGGACGGGTCGGTCAGGCTGGCTTACGAGATCGAACGCTGGTCCGCTTCCGCGGCCGAAATCTGGGTGCGTGTCCCTTCCGTGGCCGGCAATTCGAACACCTCGCTCCGCATGTACTGGGGGAAGACGGGAGTCGCGGACAGTTCGAACTCCGCTGCGGTCTTCGATACGGCTTCGGGGTTCAAGGGCGTATGGCACCTGGGAGAATCCGCCGGGCCTTCGAAGGATGCGACGATGCTCGCGACGGATGCCGCCTGGGTCAATTCTCCCGTCACCGCGAATGGCGTGATCGGTCGCGCGATCCAGCTCAACAACTCATCGAACATCTCCACGGAAACGGCGCACTATTTGTCAGCGCCCTACAACCCGGCCAACCAGAACTTTCTGGCGACGCAGACCGGCGGCATCACGATCTCGGCATGGGTGAACCGGAGCAGCGATAACGGCTCCGCCGAACAGGGCATCGCGGGGCGCTACGAGTGGTCGGCGAACCAGCGCCAGGCCATTCTCTTCACGAGGCCCGACGGCATCGCAAGGCTGTTCCGTTCCACGAACGGGCAAGGTGGGAACAGCGAGCCGCAAATCGGAACCGCCCCGCTTCCGATCGGAACCTGGGTGCACATGGTTGCCACGCTGAGGAACGGCGAGCAGATCCTGTACATCGACGGCGTGGTCAATGCGACCGGAAGTTCCGCGACGATGACGTCGCTGTCGCAGGAATGGCCCAGCACGGTCTTCGCCATCGGTCGGATGAACCCCGCCAACACGAACGAGGTGCACCAGTCGTTTCACGGGCTGGTCGATGAGGTTCGCTTTGCCACCACGACGCGTTCCGCCGACTGGGTCAAGCTGGAGTACGAGACCCAGAGGCCCGGCGGCACGGCGGTCGTTCTGGGTGCGACGCAGGCGAACCTCTCGCGACCCTTGCTCTATGCTGTCAGGAACGCGGTCTACGTGCAGAGCGCACCCATCTTCGTGAACACGCCGACGGTGTCGGGCACGCTCTCGGGCGCGAATCCATTCTCGGTCCTGCCGGCGCTCCCGCAAGGCCTGAACCTGAACACTGCGACCGGGGCGATTTCGGGGACGCCGACGGCGCTTTCTGCGCAGCAATCCTACGTGGTCACGGTCGCGCTGACGGAAGGAACCGGTCGTGACACGCTGAATCTGAGCGTCACCGCGGGAGACCCTCCCGGCGCGCCCACCGGCGTTCAGGCGACATCCGGCAGCGCCTCGGCGACGGTGGGCTGGCTCGCGCCGCTGAATCCGGGAAGTTCCGCGATCACGGGTTACACCGTTCGCGCCGTGCAGGACACTTCGAAAACCTGCACTTGGACGACCGGACCGCTCTCCTGCACAGTGACGGGCTTGGCCAACGGAACGGCATATACCTTCACCGTCACGGCGACGAACAGCGTCGGCAGCGGTCCGGCGTCCGCGCCGTCCACGCCCGTGACCCCTGCCTCCCGACCCGGAGCCCCGACGAATGTCACCGCCATCCAGCTTTCGGGCGCGGGCGCCTCCGGAACGGCGACCGTTTCATGGACGGCTCCCGCGACGGATGGGGGGCTGGGGATCACCGGTACCTTCGCGTTCGGCAGTCCGAACGGGTCCTGTTTCGCTGCCGGGTCCGCGACCACATGCAACATGACCGGCCTAACGTACGGAACTGCCTACACCTTCCGCGCGGCGGCAACGAACTCCCTGGGCATCGGGGACACCTCGGCGGCTTCCGCGCCGCTCACGCCGACGGGAATCCTCGGCGGATCATTCACTTTCCGGGTCTCCGGCGCGGCCCACCCCTACACGTTCGTCCTCACGGACGCGGCGGCCGCGAGCACGGAGGCGTTCACCCTGTCGATCCAGGATATCTGGGGACGTACGGTGTGGTCAAGAACGGCCCACCCCGCTCAGGACAACGTTCGCGAAATCACGTGGAGCGGCCATAGCACCAGCGGTCGCACGGTTGCTGCTGGCATGTACGTGGTGCGCGTCACCACGCTTCAGGGCGGATCCCTGACGGATTACATCCAGAAATCAATCCGCTTGCGGTAAAAAAGATGCGGCAACAAGGAGCCAGTGAATATTGCCATGGGTTTTACAGGATAAGGAGGCATCAATGCTTCGTCACAGAATGACCACGGGACGGCGTGCGAGGGTTTCCCGGTCGAAGGCCGCGGCGGTTGTGATTGCGCTCGGGTTTTCGCTCTCGGTTCAGGAGGGCATCGCCCGAACCACCCCGCTGGGAAATGCGACGTTGGGAACCTCGAACAACTCCGGAGGCGCCAACGGCGTTCCCAGCGTGAGCGGTCCGGGCGTGCATCCCGGCTACACCATGGTTTCGTTCCGCAACGCGATCAACCAGAACTGGCGCTTCGGAGGCCTCGACTGGCTTTCCGACGGCCGCATGGTCACCGTACTGTGGGGGCAGGACGTTTCCTACGTCACCGGACAGGGGCACCAGTCGGGCGGCTACTACGGCGACGTCGGGCTGCCTCCCAATGGCGGTGGCCCGGGCAGCATGCATTTCATCACGGGGACTTCCGGGACGGGGATTTCGTCCTCGAACGTTCAGGAGGCCTATACCGGACTCTGGGAACCCTTGGGCATTCACGTCGCCCGCAGTGGAAACCCCTCCTCCGACACCATCTACGTGATCACGAAGACGGGGCTCTTGCGCTTCATCGGCACGGGCCCCTACACGAACGGGGTGAACCCCGTCAAGGTGGTCAACACCTGCCATGCCCGCGAGTGCGGGGCCGACCTTGTCGAACCCGGCGTTTACCGCAGCTTCACCGCGCATCCGCCGGTCAACTACTCCAATGTCGAGCAAACCTTGGGAACCGGACGCCGGTGGCATCATTTCACCTCCGGCCTCGTGCGCGATGTCGACGGCTACTTCTACGTCGGAACCGGCACGCAGTTCGATAACTTCAATGACCGCTACGACCAGGGGCGAGACCGCTGCGCGGTTCTCCAGATCGATCCCGTGCAGGGAACCCAACGCGTTTTGGCGGGGGGGCTCCGTTCCCCGAACGGCTTCGTCATTGGGCCGGAGGATGAAATCTTCTTCTCGGACATCGAAGGGAACTACAACTCCGTCAACAGCATCAACCACTTCCGCCCCGGGCGCTTCTTCGGCATGCGCTGCGACACCATGAACCCGCTCGGCCACACGGTGGGCATTCCCGAGTCGTTCCCTGCGGTGTCGTTGAACCAGGCGGGATCGGCCAACACCGACATCGCCAATAATCCCGCGGAACTGACGTACTTGCGTCAGGGACCCTATGCAGGGCAGCTCCTGTATGGAGACGTGACCTTCGGCGGCATCCAGCGGGTGTTCCTCGAAAAGGTGAACCACGAATGGCAGGGAGCCGTCTTTTTGTTCTCGGGAGGATTCCGTGCCGGCATCGGGCGCCTGCGCGTGGGGCCCGACGGGGCGATTTACGCGGGCAGCCAATCGGGCGGTCCCAGTCCCGCGTCGGGAAACTGGTGCTGGGGCGGGGCAGGCGGCGTGGGTGCGCTGAATGCCGACCGCGGCAACGGCGGGAACTGCAACTTCCAGTACGACTTCTTCAAGCTCGTGCCCAAGGATACCGTGGTCTTCGACCTGCTGGCCGTGCGCGCGCGCGTCAACGGTTTCGAGTTGCAGTTCACGAAAAAGGTGGGACCATCGGCCGGCATCGCCGCGAACTACACCCTGCAGACCTGGGTGAACAACATGGGGATCCGTACCTACGGCACGGGACGCCAGCAGCAAAGCGCCGGACTCACGGTGAGCAATGTGCGCATCCATCCCGATTCGACGCGCGTCTTCCTGGAGCTGTCTTCCATGCCCGCGGCTTCCGTGGCGGCGGGACCGCCCCCGGCCAGTCCGCCCACGGCCAACCCCGGCAACGGCAATGTGCGCGTGGTGATGATCAAGGGGACGGGGATCCTGTCGGCCGACGGTTCCCCGCCTTGGGGAGAACCCGTGACGCCGGGCGCGGAGCCTTCGCGCATCGCGGCTTGGTACACGCTCAACCACCACTCCACCGATACGGCCTTCACGCCGATTCCCGTCGGCATCGTTCCTGCCGACCCGGCAGCCCCGGCCGCGCGCGCGCGGCACTTGCAGGTGCGCCGTGAGGGCGCGCACCTTGTGCTTGACATGAACTTCGCAGGGGCTGCGCAGGTGACCTTGCGCGACGTGCGCGGTCGCGCCGTGGCGCGCGCCACCGCCGCGTCGGGTGCCACGCGCCTCCGGATGCCCGCGGCGGGGCTGCCCCCGGGGCGCTATGCACTCGAGGTGCGCACCGGCGGAGAAACCTTCTCGCGCCCCGTGGCGCTGTTTTGAACCATCGAACGAACGGAAGAGACATGACAATCACCGGCACTACGAAACGAATGGCCCTGGTCCTGCTGGCGCTCGCGGCGCTGCCCTGGGCCCAGTCGGGACAATACCTGCCCACCAACATCAACAATACCGCCGCGGCGGTTCAGGCCTACCAGGTTCAGGGCGAGTACGTCGGCGTGACATCCGCCGGGGACACACTCGGTGCGCAGGTGGTGGCGCGCGGTAACAACTCCTACTTCCTCGTCCTGCTGCCGGGCGGGCTGCTTCCCATTCCCGGCCATTCCGGGACCGGTGCCTGGAACGGGGTCAATCGCTTCACCGGCACGGCGACCTGGAACGCAACCACGAATGCCTACGTCGTGAGCACCGCCTCGGGCTTTGCCACCTCGAGCATCACGGGGTCCGGGGAGGCCCGGGTATTGAACGGAACCACCAACACCGGGGCCACGTTCGCCCTTCAGCGCGTGGTGCGGAAAAGCCCCACGTTGGGGCTGAAGCCCAATCCCTCGTGGGGCGAGGCCGTTCAATGGTTCGACAGCGCGGCTGCCGCGGCAAACCCGTCGGCCGAGCTTTCGAAATGGGTCGCGCAGAACACCACGCCCCAGTTGCACGGGGGAGGGTACTTGTATCGCGGCGTGCGGACGGCGGCCACCCACGGCGGAGGATTCCTGCACATCGAGATCATGTCGCCCTTCCGTCCCACCGCCACGGGTCAGAACCGCGGCAACAGCGGCGTTTACCTGCATTCGAAGTACGAAGTGCAAGTGCTGGACTCCTTCGGGCTGACGCCCCAAAACGATGAGGCGGGATCGATTTACGGCGTCAGCGCACCCCTTGTCAATGCGGCGCTTCCGCCCATGACATTCGCGACGTATGACATCTACTTCACCCCGCGATCCACCGGATCGAACGGAGCGCTGAACGGCGCGGCAGTGATGACCGTCTACATGAACGGCGTTCTGGTGCAGGACTCCGTTCCGGTGCCCATCACCACCGAAGCAGGCCTCGGAGGCAGCCAGCTGAATCCCGCAGGGTTGTTTCTGCAGGACCATGGCAACAATGTCGTGTTCAACAACATCTGGTTCGTGTCGGCTCCTCCGGGCTTGACCCATGACCAATTGAAGCAGATCCTGCCGTACGAAACCGTTCTCGAGGAAGCCGGCGTGGTTTCATTGCGTTCGCTCGGCCAGCGTCCGCGCACGGAGCTTCGCGATGCCTCGGGTGCGGGTCGCTTCTTCGACCTGATGGGACGCCGCGTGCATCATCAGGGCGCCCCCCTCAAGGTCATTCCCGCCCCGGCGCAGTAACGCAAACCCATTCCGGATACCGGTGACCGGGATCCGGCCCCCACTTTTGGAAAGGATCGTCCACATGCGCAAGTTCTTCACCCGGTTGTTTGCCACCGCCTTCCTGGCCAGTCCGCTTCTTGTTTCGGCCCAGTCCGGGCCGACTCTGGAACCCATGCGGGCGTTCGTGCATTACGAATTGGGGCAGATCGAACAGGGCGTGGCCAAAGGAGGCCTCGAGGGCAAGGAGCTGATCAGCCGCGCCGCCGTCTGGACCTTGCACGAAGTCAGCCTCAGTGATGATGCCCGCTTCAGGTTCGGTTTGGGCGGGGTTTACTTCTTCGTGTCGCCGCGCAGTTTCGGAGACAATCCCTTCACGCACAGCAAGCGGTCCGTGGTGGGCATCACGGAGGCGCACGGGGAATTCGACTTCTTGCGTCTCAGCCCTGAAGACCATTTGCTGCGCATCAAGGCCGGCATTTTCGGGTACAAGTACAACCCCGACGCCAAGAATCTGGGGGAGTACATGTTCCGCACGTGGACGTACCCGACCATCATCACCACCGGGGGACTGGAGTTCATCAACAGTGCCGGCGCCCAGCTTTCGGGGATCGCAGCCAACACGCGAGTCAACGGTTTCGAGAACGACCTCATCCTCTCCGTGCAGTCCGATCGCCCCCCGATTTTCGGGTTGAGCCTGACCAACATCGCTTCCTATACCTTGGGGGGGGTTCTTACCGTGGGTGCGGGATTCATGATCGACAACTTTTACAACCCCGATGAAGAGCAGATCAGGCCGACGAGCGACTTGCGAAACGCCTATTACACTCTGGCGAATGGCAGAAAGCTTGCTGCATCAAGGCACGAGTACGAGCAGCAGAGTACGCTGGATCCTGATACGTCTTCCATCGTTGATACGTCGTATTATACCCTGGCCGGGCAGAAGGTGATGGCGCGCGCCGCGGTGGACATGGGTGTGTTGCTGGGCCACCCTGCCATCGCTCCAGGCCAATTCCGGGTGTACGGGGAACTCGCAGTGCTGGGACTGGAGAACTATCCGACGTATTACAGGAAAAGGGGTGATCGCGTGGTGTACATGGGAGGGCTCAATATTCCGACCATGGGCCTGCTCGACATGCTCTCCGTGGAGTTGCAGTATTCTTCCAACCCGTTTGAAAATTCCACCGCCGGTGCGCTTGAGCAAGGGAGCGCCACGCCTTACCTCTCCCCGGACGCATGGGCATCGTACAAGCGCGTGTACAAGGACGACGTGAAGTGGAGCATCTACGCCGCGAAGACGATGTATCCCGGCTTCACGATTTACGGCCAGGTGGCCGACGATCACATGCGAATGCTCGACGAATTCAGCTCCCCGTACTACAAGGAGTTTCTGCCCGAGCGGAAGCACTGGTATTGGGCCTTCAAGCTGGCCTGGGCATTGTAAACGGGTCGGGCACAACGATCCGGGGTGTCCCGCCGGGTGCGGCGTCCTCTCCTGCCGCGCCCGCGGGCACCCGTCCTTTGGGGCGCTTCCAGGACCGGCGATCCTCGTCTAGAAGTATCCCTGCATGGCCAGCGCCAGGCTGAAGATGTCGGTCACGCCGATGCGATCGGTGCGGAAGTAGTACCACCACCATGCGTCGTGCGTGCCCAGCTCCGCAGTGAAGCCCACCGCGCGAAGGCGGGATTCCGGGGGAAGCGTGCGGGTCACGCTGGTGCCTGTGAACAGCACGACCCGCAAGGCGGTCGGCCAGTAATAATCCCAGTACGGGTACTGCTCGGGCGAAATCAGGAAGTAGTTCTTGCCGAGCGTCACGTTGGCGGAGTACCCCGCCAGTACGGGGAAGAGGTGCGTGCCCTCGCCGAGACGCAAGCGGGCAGGAGCCAGGGTCGTTTTCTGTCCCACGGTGTGAATGGGAACGCCGCCGATCGATGCGGGCACGTACCCGTAGGCCAGTTCGGGCTCGACGCGGCCGCGCCAGAAGGAGTATCCCGCGCCGACCGAAAGCCAGCCGATGAACCCGGAGTATTGCAGGCGGAGATAATGCGGTGCGACGGCTTGCAGGGCTTGCTGCGCACCCCCCGCCGGTGCGGAGGTTTCCGGGGCTTCGGCGGCCGCCGGAACGCCCGGCAGCGCCGCGGGCGCCGGGGTAGGCGAGAGCGCGAGCACGCCAGCCATGACCGGCATTGCGATGCGGAGCCGCGCGCGCATCAGTAATCGACCCTCTCGATGGTGAAGCCGCTGTCGGCGTGCACGGTGATGCGAGCATAGGTGCTGGTGCGGATATTGTCCACGACCACGCTGTAGAGGTCGGGATGGTACAGGAACCCTTCCTCCCAGCGGTGCAAATGCCCGTGGATCGACAGCTCGACGCCGTGATCCACCATCAGTTCGGTGAAGGTCGTACTTTGTGCGGAGTCGAGTTGCTCCATGTACGGTGCGACGTGGGTGAACATGAAGGTGCGCTTGCCGTCATCGCGCGAGCGCGCCAATTCGGTTTCGATCCACCCGAAGTCGGGAACGCAGCAACTGAACTCCCAGCCGTTGGTATTGGCCGTGATGAAGCGGACGTCCCCGTAGTCGAAGGTGAAGTCGAGCGGGCCGTAGCGCTTCCGGTAGATCTCGGCGCCGTTGGCGATGGCTTCGTGGTTTCCGATGACGGTGATCCACGGAACGCGCAGTCGCTTCATCTCCCGGTCGAACCACTCGTATTCACGCTGCAGGCCGAACTGGATCATGTCGCCGGCCACCAGCACGAACTTCACGGCGGTATCGGCGTTGAGATGGGTGACGCCGCGCGCGAGGTCGGTGAGGCGTACCTGGATGTCGGCGATCACGGCGAAGGTGAAGGGTGCGGAGGGGTCGGCGGGCTGTTCCAGCTTGTGGAGGTTGTGCCACTTCGTGGAGTCAAGCCCCGGCCCGCCCTTTTGGACCATGTAGGGGCTGTGCTCGAAGACCTGGCAGGCGGAGAGTATTGCGAGCAGCAGGGTGCCGAGTCCGATGAACAAGCCCTTCCGGAACGGAGACATCCTGCGCCCCGAAGAATGGACGGGGGGATTCTTGGCGGACGACTCCTTGCCTCGGGGATCGCGACGCGCCAAGAAATCCACGCGCAGGTCTTGCGCACGTGCATCTCCAGGTTTTTCGAGGTCGTCACTCATCACGCTCACAACCTCGCCAGAATCGCATCCCCCATCGCAGCCGTGCCCACGACGGCGTCCCCCTTCGAAGCGATGTCCCCCGTGCGCACCCCCGACTCCACCGTCTTCTCCACCGCCGCCTCGATGGCTTTGGCGGCATCATCGCGGTCGAAGCTGTAGCGCAACATCAGCGCTGCCGAGAGGATCTGTGCGACGGGATTCGCGATGCCCTTGCCCGCGATGTCGGGCGCGGAGCCGCCCGCGGGTTCGTACAGTCCGAACGCGCCAGCGTTCACGTTCTCGGCCAGGCTGGCGGAGGGAAGCAGTCCCATCGACCCGGTGAGCATGGCGCATTCGTCCGAGAGGATGTCGCCGAACATGTTGCCGCACAGCATCACGTCGAACTGGTGGGGATTCTTCAGCAATTGCATGGCCGCGTTGTCCACGTACATGTGGGAAAGCTTGACGTCGGGATAGTCCTTCGCCACGCCGGTGACGACCTCGCGCCATAGCACCATGCTGGTCAGCACGTTGGCCTTGTCGATCGAGGTCACGCTCTTGCGCCGCAGGCGCGCCGCATCGAAGGCCTTGCGGGCGATGCGCTCGATCTCCGCGCGGGTGTATTCCTTGGTGTCCCACGCGCGCTCCGAAGGCCCGGAGCCTTCGCGACCCTTGCTGTCGGGGCGCTTCGCGAAATAGATGCCGCCGGTGAGTTCGCGCACGCAGAGGATGTCGAATCCGTCGCCCACGATGTCGGGGCGCAGGGGGCAGGCGCCCGCCAGCGATTTGTAGACGCGTGCCGGGCGCAGGTTGCAAAACAGGTTGAAGTGCTTGCGCAGGGGCAGCAGGGCTGCGCGCTCGGGTTGCTTTTCGGGCGGCAGATGCTCCCACTTGGGGCCGCCCACCGATCCGAATAGCACGGCCTGGGATTCTTCGCAGGTCTCGAGAGTCGCGGGGGGTAGGGCCTCGCCGTGGTTGTCGATGGCGATGCCCCCCACGTCGGCGGGCTTGAGGTCGAGTCCGAAGCCGAACGCTTGACCGGCGGCTTCGAGCACGCGCACGGCCTGGTCCATGACTTCGGGTCCGATGCCGTCACCGGCGAGCACTGCGATACGATAGGTCTGCATGGGGAAATCCTGGGGAAAAACGATAGGACAGTGGAGAAATGCAACAATAGAACAATGGAACAAGGGGGAAAAGGGGAGAGATAGTGAACAGTGGGCAGTGAACAGTGAAAGGCGCGTCAGTTCCGCTGTGGGCTCATCTCAAGGCGCTATCCTCGTTGCATTGTTGCATTGTTGCATTGTTGCATTGCTTAATGCGCCGTCTTCTCCTTCTTCAGCTTGCGGGCCTCCCACAGGCCGAGAATGCCGCCAAGCAGGAGGATGGTCGAGAGCAGGCTGGCGGCGAGACCGATGAGGGTGGTGATGCCCAGCGAGGCCAGCCCGTAGTGGTCCGAGAACGCCATGGGGACGAAGCCGATGGCGGCGATTCCCGTGGCGGCCAGCGCAGTGATGCCGGTGCGGCGAAGGACGAGCGGAATGGATCCGCGCCCCTCTTCCTCGTAGCGGTGGTGCAGCACGAGCGCGTGCAAGGTCGCGTAGGAAAGAGCCACGGGGAAGGCGATGAGGTTGTAGGGATTGACGCGGATCCCCAGCCATTTGATGCATCCGAGCGTCCACAGCAAGGTCGCGATGACGGGCAGCAGGAGGAGCAGGGCGCCGCGGAAAGATGCCACGGTCAGCCACAACACGATGAAAATCACGCCGAGCCCGAACACCATGGCGCGCTGCGTGTCGGGCAGCATGCCGCGGACCAGTTCGCCGTACACCACGGCCCAACCACCCGCCACGCGGACCTCGCCGTTCGGCAGGGTGACCGCGCCGACTTCCCGCGCGAAATCGAGAACGTTGACGCCTTCGTCGTCGTGACGCTTGGGGAAGGCGTAGGTAAACACTCCCGAATATCCCTCGCGCCCGGTGAACTTGAGCCGGTAGGTTTCGGGGAGGTCCCGCGAGGTCAGTGCGCGCTCGGGCCAGCTCTCCGTGAGGCGCTTCAGACTGGCACGCAGGGAGCCTTGGGTCTGGGCGATCAACTCGGGGGTCAGGGTCGCCCTCAGGCGCGAGGCGATGACCAGCTTTTCTTCCTGGTCGGCGGGCAGGAGATCTTTCAGTGTCGCAACATCGCCGATTTCGCTGTCGGGGTTCCCCAACTGTCTTCGACGCAATTCCTCGGCGATGTAGAGCGCTTCGTCGGCGTCGCGTGCAAGAAAGACGGCGGGGGAAATGAGTTCCTCGCCTGCGGCGCGCAGCAGGCTGTCGGCGCGCGCCGTGGCGTCCCCGCGGAAGCCCAGGGTGTCGACATCGTGCAGGAAGCGCCATTGCGGCCCGTGCCGCAGCACGACGGCGCTGAGCACTGCGGCGATGACCAGGAACAGCTTTGCGTGCCGGAAAGGGCGCGGCTGCTCCGTCGCAGGAGTGTTGTACAGGCGCTCGCCGCGAGGCTGCAGGAGGCCGGTGGGCTCAACCAGCCGCAGCAGGGCGGGGAAGACCGCCAGGACTGCGATCACGGTGCACAGCATGCCGATTCCCGCGACGAGGCCGAAGTCCGCCAGCGCCCTGAACTGCGTGGTCCGGAAGGTCAGGAAGGCAAGCGCGAGCGTGACGAGGCCTGCGGCGATGGCGGGGCCGGTTTCCAATGTGATGGTCTCGAAGGCGACCGAGGCGGACAGGCGCTTGCGGCGTTCTTCGGCGTAGCGCGCGAGCAGATGCACTGCGCCGGCGATCCCGAGGCCGATCAGGAGGAGGCTCAGGGGCGCGGACACGATGCCCAAGGGGCCCAGCCAAAGATGGGTGAGGGCGGCCGTCCAGATCACGGCCATGCTGACCGGAAAAAGCGCGAGGAAGGCGCCTGCGGGAATACGCAGGAAGAGCAGCAGCAGGAGGGCTCCGGTGAGGTACAGCGCCATCCGCGTGGAGTGCAGCAGGCGGCTGAACAGGCGCCCCTCGTTCTGGATGGTGCGCATCACTTCACCCGTGAACAGGATTTCGACGGGAGCGCCGCGTGTCGCAAGTCCGTTCGCGACCCCCTGGACGTGGGCGACGAAGGCCCGGCAGGCATGGATGTCGTTCACGTCGAACGATGGGTAGATGCGCAGCACCAGCGTGGTGGAGTCGGCCGACCCGTGCAGGTCCTTCAGGCGGGAAAAATATTTGGCCTCCAGATCTTCGAAGCCTGCCGCATCGAAACCGCGGCCGACGGTGTCGGACAGATCGACCACCATGGGGTTATGGCGCGGGCGGCTGAGCCAGAATCCTGATCCCACGCGGCGCTCCACCTCGCGCAAATCTTCCAGTGAGATGTAGAGAAGCTTGTGGTCGCGATAGAAATCCGCTTCCGTGCGGAACTCGAGAAAATTGATGTCCGGGTGTTTTTCCAGCGCATCGGCCAGTGCCTTGACCATCCCGGCATTGCGCACGGGATCCTCCGAATGAACGACGACGGCGAGGTGTCCCGCGCTTCCGAACTCGCGGCCGAACTCCTTCCAGGCCTGGACACTCTCCCAGTTACGCGGAAGCAGGTCGAGCGCGGAAGCCCGCACTTCGAAGTCGCGCAGAGGAACTAGGGCGGCAATGGTCGCCAGCACTGCCGCTGCGAAAAGCCACCCGGGCTTTCGCTGAAGCAGGTAAAAAAGCTTGCAAAGGGGGGTGAACACGATGAGAAATTAAGAATTAAGAATTATGAATTACGAATGGAGCACAACGAAGATGAAGGAGCTGCGGAATGCCGGAAGGAGGTTTGCAAAGGCCTGTTTTGGGTTTATCCCTCCACGCTTTGCAATAATTGGCATAATGTATCCTGCCCTGTGTTTCATTCTTAGCTCTTAACTCTTAACTCTTGATTCCTAATTCCTAATTTTCGCCGGTGCCGTTACCACCGGGTGCCCGTCGCTCAATCCATGTCTTCGACCTCGACGATACCCTGATCGTCACGGAGGCGAAGGTCCGCGTGCTCGCCGCGAACGGAGAGGAAAACCACGCGCTCACTCCCGCCGAGTTCACCACCTATGGACTGAAGGAGGGGGAGGCTTTCGACTTTCGCGATTTCGGCAATGTGGGAATTCTCGCAAAGGGTGTTTTGGTGGGGTACACCCGCACCATCATTGAAAGCATCCTCAGGCACGGAACGCGCAGCGACTTCGGCATTCTCACCGCGCGCGGCGACAAGCGCCTGCATGCCCCCTTTCTCATCCGTCTTTTCCACGGCCTGTTCGGCATCAGGCTGAGAAACTCCCTGATCTTCAATCTCTCGGACGAGCGCTTTCTGCGGCACAAGGAGTCGAAAGAGCTTCCCCAGGCCTTCGCGGGCAAGACATATGCGAAGTTGACCGTTCCCGAACGCAAGGCCCTCGTGATCGGGCAGGATCTCGCCGCGCGCGGATACAATGACATTTCACTCTACGACGACAGCCGTGAAAACCTGGCGGCCTTCAAGGTGATCCACCGGGCGTTCCCTGAAATCACCTACCGGCCCCACTTCATTGATCCGGCCTGGCGCGTTCGTCTCGGGGAATTCCGCGCGTCCGGAAAGCTCCGCAAGCCGCTTGCCAGTGGGCGCGCCTCGGCGTTGATTCTTCTCGAGCATCACTCCCGCTACCGCGAAAACCCCGAGGCGGGACTGCGCGCCCTGCAGGAACGGGGTGGCGTCTCGCTGGGAGGGGGCGTGCGACTCGTCCATGCCGACGGAAAATACGCGCTGGAGAGGAACGAGGACTGATTTGATCCCTGCATCTGAAGTTCGCGAGCGGCCGCATGGAATCGTGATCCCGGCCTTGGAAGCCGCCCGAAGCCTTCCCGGCGTGCTCGACGCGCTGGTCACGCGCGTGGATGCCTCGCGCATTCTCGTTGTCGACGACGGATCCGGTGACGCCACGGCCGATGCCGTCGCCAAGCGTGGAATACTCGTCCTCCGCCACCCGGTGAACCGCGGAAAAGGAGCGGCGCTCATGACCGGGCTGTTGCACGCGCGCGATGATCTCGGTTGGGAGTGGGCCATCCCGCTCGATGCCGACGGCCAGCACGATCCCGCCGACCTCGAGGCCTTTCTCTCCGCCAGGCCCGGGCCATCCACGGGAATCCTGGCCGGCGCGCGCTCCCGTTCAGGCAGCAACATGCCTTGGCATCGCCGCTTCAGCAACGCATCCACCACGTGGCTGGTTTCACGCCTGGCAGGCCGTCCGGTGCACGACGCACAATGCGGGTATCGCGCTTACCGGTTGGAGTTGGGGGGGATCCTGCCGCGGGAAGGACGTTTCGATTGGGAACCCCAGGCATTGATCCTGGCGTCCCGTGCCGGGTGGGGGATCGATCGCATTCCCGTCCGCACGGTGTACGCGGGGGAAAGGAGCCACATGAACCTCGTGAGCGACACAATGCGCTTTCTGCGCATGGCATGGAGATTGGCATGGACGCGCTGACGCTCGCGAGGCAACGCATGGTCGCGGATGTGTTCCGCAGGCTGGGCCTCCACGACGAGGAACTCGAGCGGATTTTCAACGCGGTTCCCCGGCATCACTTTCTGGATTCCGCGCAACGCCATTCCGCTTACCACGATGCCGCATTGCCCATCGGGTTCGGCCAGACCATCTCGCAGCCGACCATCGTCGCCATGATGACGCACGCGCTCGCACCCCGGCGCGGCGACAAGATTCTCGAGGTGGGCACGGGATCCGGCTACCAGACCGCCATCCTCGCACAGTACACTCCGCGACTTTATACCATCGAAAGACACGCGGAGCTTTCCCGCCGCGCCCAAGGCGTGCTGGAATCGATCGGCCTTCGCAACGTCATCTACAAGACCGGGGATGGAAGCCTGGGCTGGGAGAGCTGGGCGCCCTTCGACCGCATCCTGGTCGCGGCGGGCGCCCCTGTCGCTCCCGAAGCGCTGAAGCGCCAGCTTGCGGATGGAGGCCGGCTCGTGATTCCCTGCGGTGACCGGGAATCCCAGCGCCTTCTCTGCATCGACCGCAAGGGAGACATCTTCGTCGAAAGCGATCTTGGAGCCTGCCGTTTCGTTCCCTTGGTGGGGACGCAGGGGTTTGGACAGTGAGCAGTCAGTCGTGAAGACAGTTATGATAATCAGGGGCGCTGCCTCTCGTTGCCCACTGTCTGCTTCCACTCTCCACTGTTCCTATCCTCCTCCGTTCCGGCTGCGCTGAAAGTCGTCGATGGCGCGCGCGAGGCGGCGTGCGATCTCGCGCTGGCCCTGCGGGGAGGAGAGCACGCGGCGGTCGCGATCGTTGGTGAGAAACCCCATTTCGAAGAGAACGGCGGGCATGTACGCGCCGACCAGCACGAAGAAGCCCGCTTGGCGCGCACCGGTGGAATACTTCGGAATTTCGAATCCTGAAAAGTTCTTCACGATGGATTCGGTCAGGGCCTCGCTCTGCTTCGAGTAGAGGTTCAACTGGTGTTCGAGCAGGATCCAGTCCAGCGGGGAAATTTCCGTTTTTCCGCCTCCGCCTGCCTGCTCAATGGCCTGGTTTTCGCGTCGGGCGATGGCCTTGTCCTCTTCGCTCTGTGCCTCCCGCAGGATGTACGCCACGAAGCCGCTGACCTGGGCCTGCCGGCTTGGAGGCCCCGCGATCGAGTTGCTGTGGAGGCTTACGAAGACATCGCCGTTGTTGTCTGAAGCGAACTGCGGGCGTTCCTGCAATGTCAGGAAAACATCCTTGTCGCGGGTCAGCAGAACCTTGTAACCCATGTTCTGCAACTCGGTGCGCAAGCGCAGGGCAACGGCCAGATTCACGTCCGACTCACGCACGCCGCGCACCACGGCGCCGGGATCCTTGCCGCCATGCCCGGCATCCACGATGATGGTGCCGCGGGCCCTCGCCTCGTCAGGACGCTCGACGTGACGCCGCACCACCACGCGCCAGCCGTTCGCCTCGGGGAGCAACTCCACGCTGTCTCGCGCGCCCCGCAGGCGCAGGGTGAACTGGGTGACCTCTCCGTCCTGTCGGGCCTCCACGTGCATCAGCGGGCCCGAGCCTTGCAGGCGCGCGGGGACTTCGGGGTCGAGCCGTCCACCGAACGCCCTGAGGATGTAGTGCGGACGGGAGAGGACCCCCTGCCATTCCGCTCCCCGCTCCGCGCGGATGCGCAGGATGACGCCCTCGGTGTTTTCTTCGAGCACCATGCCGGTGATGCGTGCCGCTCCTGGCGGGTGCGGGGCGGTGATGGAGGTGTCGCTCTCGGGAGCCGCATCCGCGGCACCGGGAACGGGGAGGCGGGGAATATGGGCGACGGCTCCCCGGGGAGCGCTCCCCGGGGTGATGGCGATGCCCTGCGCGCGGAGCACGCGCAGCACGGGGTGCAGCGGCAGGTAAATGCGTTCGGGGCCGCGGCGCACGGGGTAGGTGAGGTTGTAGACTTCGCCCTGCACCGTCATGAACGGGTTATCGAGGGTGAAGACCCAGTCCTTGCGTCCGGGGCCGGTGATGGTTTGTTGCTGTGCCAGGGGATCCCAGCGAGCGGGGGTGCCGAAGAGTGAAGCGAGAAACTCGGAAGACACGTAGGAGACTTGCTCGAAGGTCGTGTCGGCGAAGGTTCCGCCGCCGAAGGCCACGCCCCCCCCCCGGTGTGCGGGAAACTCGACCGCGCGCACGCCGGAGGCGAACACGCACAGGGACAGGACGAGGCCCGAGAGAATCCGAAGGCCCATCGTCAGCGGTTCCGTTCTCGCAGGGCGCGGGCGATTTCGATTTTGGCTTCCTGTTTGGCCTTGTCGGCGCGCTTGTCGTGGGCGGCCTTGCCCTTGGCGACGCCGACCAGAACCTTGAGATGATCGCCCTTGAAGTAGGCCTTGAGGGGAACCAGCGTCAATCCCTGGCGCGAGGTCGCCTCGTCCATTTCGCGAATTTCCTTCGCGTGGGCCAGCAGCTTGCGTTCCCGCCTCGGAGCATGGTTGAAATGCGCGGCCTTCACGTATTCCTCGATATGCGCGTTGACCAGGAAAAGCTCGTTCTTGCGCACCGCGGCGAAGGCCTCCGTGAGCGACATCTTGCCCATGCGCACCGATTTGATCTCCGTGCCCTTGAGCACAATGCCGGTTTCGTAGGTTTCGAGAATATGGTATTCATGCCGCGCGCGGCGGTTTTCGATGACGGGGAGTGAAGTGGGCACGGGGAGAAGTTACGAATTAAGAATTACGAATTAAGACTTGCGAAAGGGGGGCGCCTTGAATGGTGGGGAATGGCGGTTCAGCGGCAATTGCGCACCGACGTTTCACATGAAGAGACTCCTGTGTTTAACTCGTAACTCGTAATGACAAGGCTGCTACGCAGCCTTGTCATTTCCATTCAGCGCGGACTTGAGTTCCTTGCTGGCTTCGAAGACGGGCTTGAAGCCGGCTTCGATGTGCACCATTTCGCCAGTGCGGGGGTTGCGTGCTTCCCGAGCTTTCTTTTCCTTGACCTTGAAGCGTCCGAAGCCGCGGATCTCGATGTTCTTCCCGTCGCGCAGCGACTTGGAGATCGAGTCGAGGAAGCACTCGACGATCACCTTCGTATCGACCTGGGTGAGGCCGGTGCGTTCCGCGATCGCGTCGACGATGTCTTTTTTGGTGACGTTTCCCATGGTGCTGGACAAACATATAACACCAAAGCTTCATGAAATGCAAGGAGCGGGGAGGGAGTCCGAAAAACACGGAGCCGGGGTTCCCGGAGAAACCGGGGGGCCGGCGGGGCATCAGATCGGCTACGTGTCCTTGGGGGAGGGGGTTTCGGGCCGCATCCCCGAGAAATCGCGCTGCCGGGCGGTTTCGTAAAGCAACAGGGCCAGCGCCACGGAGGCATTGTAGGAGTGACACCCTTCCGCCATGGGAAGCCGCAGCGTCGCAGTGAGGCAACGCGCGATGTGCGGGGGGATACCGCGATCCTCTCCGCCGCCCACGAGCACGACGGGGCCGGTGAGGGGGGCGGAGTGCGCCTCCGCCTTGCCTTCTGCATCGAGGCCGACCACGGCGAAGCCGGCGTCGGCCAACTCCCTGAGGTCGAGTGCGATGTCGCGCGACCGGCAAATGGGAAGCGCGCTTTCGGCCCCGGCGGCGGCCTTGGCCGCTGCGGGCGTCAGGCCCGTGGATCCCTTGCCGGGGAGCAGCATGGCATCGGCCCCCAGGCCCGCCGCTGCGCGGATGCAGGCGCCGAGGTTCCGGGGATCCTCAAAGGCGGCGGGCACGACGATGACCGGGTTCCGGCCCCCCCGCATTTGTTCCAGCAGGCGATCGCGCACGGTCTCCCAGCTCTCCAGCGGGCGGGATTCGCAGAAGGCGAGCACGCCCTGATGGGATCCGGGGTGCCAGGCGTCGAGCTGTGCCTTGGGGAGTTGCTGCACCTGGATTCCCGCGTCCTCGGCGAGCTTCTGCAGGTCGTAGAGGCGGCGCTGTGCCGCACCGCGCTGGAGCACGAGCCGGCGTACGCGCAACGGATCGTTGCGCAGCAGGGCCTCGACGGCGTGCAGGCCGCCCGTGACGGCGGAGGGGTCGATTCTGCGGGGCATTCAGGGAGTGGCGAGTGACAAGTGACGAGTGATGAGTTTTCGGTCGCTGCGAGTACGCGAAACGCCTTGCATCACGCCACACTCGTGAATCATCACTTTGTTCCTGCGGAGGCGAACCCCTCGATCGATTTCAAAAATTCTTCGAAGAGATAGTGCGAATCCTTCGGTCCCGGGCTGGCTTCCGGGTGATATTGCACCGAGAAGGCGGGGAAGGTCTTGTGGCGCAGTCCGGCGACGGTGTTGTCGTTGAGATTCACGTGCGTGATTTCCGCGACGGCGGGGTCGATCGACGCGGGGTCCACGGCGAAGCCGTGGTTCTGCGAGGTGATCTCGACCTTGGCGGTACGCAGGTCCTGCACGGGGTGGTTCGCGCCGCGGTGACCGAACTTGAGTTTGAAGGTCTTGCCGCCCAGCGAGCGGGCGAGCAGTTGGTGTCCGAGGCAGATGCCGAAGATCGGACGCTTGCCGAGCAGGCCGCGCACGGTCTCGACCGCGTAGTCGAGCACGGCGGGGTCGCCCGGGCCGTTACTGAGCAGGATGCCGTCGGGGTTGACAGCGAGGATCTCGTCCGCCGACGCGGTGGCGGGAAAGCGCACCACCTTTGCGCCCAGGTCGCGCAGCTTGCGCAGGATGTTGTGCTTGGCCCCGTAGTCGATGGCAGCGATGGTCCAGGTCTCCGGGCGTCCCGCGGGTGGGCGGAAGGAGATGGGGTGTTCTCCGTCGCCCCATGTGCAGGATTCGGGGACGGTGACCTTGGCCACGTAGTCGGTCTCGGAGAGGGAGCGCACCTTGCGGGCGCTCTCGAGCACTTCCTTCAGGTCGTAGTCTCCGGCCACCAGCACGCCGTTCTTGGCGCCCGTCTCCCGCAGGATGCGGGTCAGTCGCCGCGTATCGATTCCCTGGATTCCGGGGATGCCCTGCGCCTTGAGGTAGTCCGACACTGTGATGACATCACCACCTGCCCGGAAGTTGGAAGGGTAGGGACAGACGTTTTTGACGACAAGGCCGGTTGCCTGGATGCGCGATGACTCAACATCCTCGACATTCACGCCGTAATTGCCGATTTCGGGGTAGGTCAGGGTGACGATCTGTCCGGCGTAGGAGGGGTCGGTGAGAATTTCCTGGTATCCGGTCAGCGAAGTGTTGAAGCAGATTTCGCCTTCGACGCGTGCCTCCGCCCCGAAACCTTCGCCCTCGAAATAATTCCCGTCTTCCAGTGCCAGAACTGCCCGCATGCCTCTCCCTGCCGTTACCCGTCGGGCGTGGGCCCGACGGAGATGATCAACCCGTTTTTTCGTCCGTTCTCCGGGTTTCCGGACCCTTCGGACGCGTCTGCGGCCTCGCGAAAGCGAGCAATCGCCGTTCGGTGACGAGGCCGTCCAAAAGCTGGTCGTGAGGCTCCAAAGCTAGCTTTTTGCGCAGGACTTGCGCCTCGAAGGCCAGGCCGGCGCGCGTGCCTGCGCGTCCTTCCAGCCAGCGGTCGTAGAACCCGCGTCCGCGTCCCACCCGGCCACCGCGCTCGTCGAAGGCCGTACCCGGAACAAGGATCAGATCGGGATCCGGTCCCCCCTCCTCTTCCGGGAGGTCGTCCCGGGGGGCGAGGATGCCGAAGGCGCCTTCCTCGAGATCGCGATCGTAGTCGTGGATGCGCACCATCGTCATGCGCGATTTTCCGTCGGCAGTTTCCTCGACGCGGGGCAACAGCACGATCTTGCCTTCCCCGAGTGCCTCGCGCAGGATCCCCTCGGTATCGAGTTCGTCGTGCGTGCCGCAGAACCCCGTGATCACACTTGCCTCGCGCCATGTCGGCCAGTCGCGCAGGCGCTGCAGGATCTTCTCCGCCGCCGCGGCCCGGTCGGCTGCCGTGAGCGCGCGCACGGCGTCACGGGCCTCGCGCCGCAGGGCCGCCTTCGCGGTGCGCACGCTGTTCACACTTTCACGCAGGTTGTCCTCGAGGGACAGGGCGTCGAACTGCTGTTTCACGTCGTTCTGAAGGCCGTTCCACTTGCGGCGCAGGGTGCCGAACGCGCGAATGATTTCGCCGACGCGCTTCGGGTCGATGAAAAGCAGGATCACGATGGCGAGCACGACGAGCTCGCTGAAGCCGAAATTCATCATGTCGCTGCCTCCTTCGGGGTGGCGATCGCGCACACGCCGATCGATCCCAGGTACAGCAGGCAAAGCGGCAGTGCCATCAGGAGCTGCGACACGGGATCTGGGGGGGTCAGCAAGGCGGCGACGATGAAGATCAGCACGACGGCGAAACGAAAGAACCTCCACATTCCCGTGACCGTCACAAGGCCGAGGCGGCCCAGCAGGAACACCGCGACGGGGAGTTCGAACATGATGCCGAAGGCGAGCAGGAAGCGGATCACGAAGGAAGCGAAGTCGGCTTGCCGCCAGCTCTGCACGACTGCGCCGTCCATGTAGTTCGCGAGGAAGGCGAGCCCCGCCGGCAGCACCACGAAGTAGCAGAAGGCCGCACCGACGGCGAACATGATCACGAATCCGGCGAAGGTGCCGAGAAAGAGCCGGCGCTCGTTGCGGTAGAGCCCGGGGGCGAGAAAGCGCCAGATCTGCCATGTCACCCAGGGAAACGCGAGGAAAATTCCGGAGATGATGGAGAGGCGGAAGCTGGTCATCACCGTTTCCATGGGCGAGGTGGCGATGAAGACGACATCGAGGCCTTGACGCGTGACGGGATAAACGAGGTGTTCCCAGATCTCCTGCCAGTTCCAGTAGGCAACACCCGCGCCCACGGCGACTCCCAGCAGCGAGAGAATGAGGCGGGTGCGCAGTTCCCGGAAGTGGCTCCAGAACGTGGGGGCGTCGGTGACCAAGGAGGGCGCCTGCTCAGGCGGAGGGACGGGAGTCGTCGGAATCGACGGAGGGCTTGACGGGGGGCTTCTCCGCGGTCTTCGCCGCGTCGGGGGATGCGGTGGCATTCCCCTTGTCGTCGGTCTCGTCTTCCTTCAGGGCACCCTTGAAATCCTTGATGCCCTTGCCGAGACCCTTGGCGATCTCGGGGATTTTTTTGGCTCCGAAGAGAAGCACCACGATGAGCAGGATGATGATGAGCTGGGTGGGGCCGATGTTCGCCATGGGAACCTCCGTGTTGCGACGGAAAGCTAGGAATTCCGCGTTGCCCGACCGGCGGGCCGATCAGCGCTTGCGGCGATACTTCGACGCCGCCTTCATCCACGGCTCGAGCAGCAGCCCCTCCTGCCAGCGCATCCATTTCGCGGCCTTGCGCACGGACTCGGGGGAATGGAAACCTGAAAGCGCCACGGCCATCATGGTGGCCTTGTTGGCGATCAGGGAGGGATCCAGCTCGAGCTTCGCGGCGATGCCGTCGCGGATTTCGCGCATCTCAAGCAACAACTGGGGGTGCGGCGCGCGCGGGGGCCGTGGTGGAGGCGGAAGCGGCTTCGGCCAGGTTGACGGGGCTGAATCAAGGGCGTCCTCGTAGGCATCAAGGAAGCGATCCTTCAGTTCGGGGTGCAGGCGCGAGGGCAGCCTCGGCATCGACTCCGGGTCGCCCGTGGGGGGGACCGCCTCGGCGAAGCGCAACAGCACGTCGGAGGGCAGCACCTTGAAACTGGGGATGTCCCGCTCGCTGGCCGAGGCGTCGCGCACGGTCCACATCGCCTTGAGTGCGGCCAACTGGCGGGGGGCGAAACGGGAAGAACCGGTCAGGCGCCACTCGGTGTCAGGATCGGTTTCGCGCACGCGACGCGTCGCCTCGATCAGGGCTTCGCAGCTTTCCCGGTGCCAATCCAGGCGTCCCTTGGCCTCGAGTTCGCGCGTGATTTTCTGGCGAAGCGCCGGCAGGAAAAACGTGTCCTGGGCGGCGTAGTCGAGCAGATCCTGGGGGAGAGGGCGGCGCGACCAGTCGGCCTTTTGCCCCTCCTTGGGAATGGTCACGCCGAAATAATCCTGGATGAGCGCCGCCAACCCGAAGGCGGAGCGCCCCAATAGCTGTGCGGCCAGCATGGTGTCGAAAATCGAGTGCGGCCTGAAACCATGCTGCTGGTGCAGCATGCGCAGGTCGTAGTCGAGGCCGTGGCCGATCAGGGGTTTGTCGCGTAGCGCGTCGAGAACAGCCTTGACGTCGACGCCCGCCGCCAGGGGGTCGATCAGCCATGTGCGGCCTTTCGCCAGGATCTGCATGAGGCAGATCTTGGAGTGGTAGTGGTGCATGCTGTCGGCCTCAAGGTCGAAGTACACGGGGTCCGAGGCACGGATGGCGCGAAGTGCGGGCTTGAGCGCTTCGGGGGTGTCGACCCACTCGACGGGATAGCGGGTGGGAGGCGCGGACGGCGGGAAGATGCGGTGCAAAATTCGTGTAATCAAGGGCGCAAAGCTAGCAAACAGGGTGTCTTGATTTATTTTGGGACGTCTCGATCCATTCGATTTTTAGTGTCCCACGGCAAAGGAAGACCGCATGTCCCTTCGGGCCCTGACCGGCATCAAGCCCACCGGCGAACCCCATCTCGGCAACTGGCTCGGCGCCATCGAGCCGGCGCTCGCCCTCGCGCGCGACTATGAGACATGCTACTTCATCGCGGATTATCATGCGCTGACGACCGTGCATTCGGGCGAAGAGATGCGGCGCCACGTCCGCGAGATCGCCGCGGCCTACCTCGCCTTCGGGCTCGACCCCGAGCGCTCCGTCTTTTACCGCCAGTCCGACGTGCCGGAGATTTTCGAGCTGTCGTGGATTCTTTCCTGTTTCACCCCCAAGGGGTTCATGAACCGCGCGCACGCTTACAAGGACTTCGTCACGCGCAATCAGGCGGCCGGCAAGGATCCGGATGCCGACATCAACATGGGCCTGTTCGGCTACCCCGTGCTCATGGCCGCGGACATTCTCATGTTCAATGCCGACGTGGTGCCCGTGGGCGCGGACCAGAAACAGCACGTGGAGTTCGCGCGCGACATCGCGGAGCGCTTCAACGCCAATTACGGCGAGGAAGTCTTCCACCTTCCCGAGCCACGCATCAATGATTCGGTGAAAACCATCATCGGGCTCGACGGTCGCAAGATGAGCAAGAGCTACGGCAACACCATCCCGCTCTTCCTCGACGAGAAGCCCCTGCTGAAGCGCATTAACCAGATCGTCACCAACTCGCAGACTCCCGAGGAGCCGAAGGATCCCGACGATAGCCATGTTTTCGCCTTGCACCGGTTGTTGCTGGATGCGGCGGGGGAGAAGGCCCTGCGCGCGCAGTACCAGGCGGGCGGCATGGGCTGGGGCAATGCGAAGAAGATGTTTTTCGAGACCCTGAACGAGCGTCTCAAGGCGCCGCGTGTGGAGTTCAACCGCTTGCTCGCCGATCCCGGCCACATCGATGCCGTGCTGGCGAAGGGCAAGGACAAGGCCCGGGCACAAGCCACGCCGCTGTTGGAGAAGGCGAGGGAGCTCGTTGGGGTCAGGTGATTGTTCAGTGGACAGTGTGTAGTGTACAGTGAGCAATGAACGGCAGAGCGGGAACGTGTCGGAACGCTTCCTGACAAGGTGTTGATTGCGCCAGCCGTTTGTGTTTTATTGTCCACTGTTCACTGCCCACTGCACACTGTCCACTTCACTGATCGACTCCGGAGGCCTCCCCCATGTTCACCCTTACACCCGGCACATCCGCCCCTGATTTCAAGCTTCCCGGCAGCGACGGTAAGACGCACGATTATGCGTCCGTGAAAGGCGTGAACGGGACCCTGATTTTTTTCACCTGCAACCATTGCCCTTACGTGGTCGGTAGCGAGGACCGGATGCGGGATCTCTTTGCGGAAATTGCTCCGAAGGGGGTTTCGATGGTTGCGATCCACTCGAACGAGACGAAGGATCACCCCGAGGACGCCTTTCCCGAAGTGCGGAAGCGGATGAAGGAGAAGGGGTTCGGCTGGCTATCGCTGGATGACTCCGAGCAGTTCATCGCGCGCACCTACGGGGCCACGCGCACGCCGCATTATTTCCTGTTCGACAAGGACGGCGTGCTGGCCTACACGGGGCGCATGGACAATTCACCGCGCGACGTGACGAAGGCTGAGACCAACGAACTGCGCGATGCGATCGACGACATGCTGGCGGGCCGTCCCGTGCGCGTGCCGCAGACGGATGCGATCGGGTGCAACGTGAAATGGTGGGACAAGGAGAAACATTGGATGCCCGGCGACGCCTGCGACCTCGACTACCTGTACCAGAAATTTCCGGACAAGGGATAGCAGGTAACGAAATCCGGGTTCAGGTTCGGGACATTCATTCGTGCGATTTCCGTGCGGCAGGTTCTTGTAGGGGCAAATAATTATTTGCCCCTACGGGGGCCTGAATCCTGAACCCGGATTCCATCCTTGTGCACCTAGTCGTGCCAAGCGCCCGTGAATACGTTCCCCTGCATGACGCAGCCGGGGTTTCACAGGCGGCAGGCCGAGAATCCGCATAACCGCTTCGAGTCCATCGCCGTGGAATGGGATGACGGCGTCGAGCGTCCCCAAGCCATGCGGGTCTACCGGGAGCACGCCAAAAGCATCCTCTCCCGCAACGAAAGCCCCGACATTCCCTTCCGGTTTTCGGTCAACCCCTACCGCGGCTGCGCGCACGCCTGTTCCTATTGCTACGCGCGCCCTTACCATGAATACCTCGGCTGGAGCGCGGGCACCGACTTCGACACGCAAATCGTCGCCAAGATCAACGCGCCGGAGCTTCTGGAGAAGGAGCTGTCCAAACCTTCGTGGCAGGGCGACTCCATCGTCTTCTCGGGCGTGACCGATCCCTATCAACCCGCCGAAGCCGCGCTGCGCATCACACGCCGGTGCCTGGAGGCATGCCTGCGGCACGACACGCCGGTAGGTCTGATCACGAAAGCGGTGTTGGTCACGCGCGATCTCGACGTGTTGTCCGCGCTGGCTGCGGGACCTGGCGCGACCGCCTGCATTTCGATTCCCTTCTGGAACCCCGCCGATGCGCGCGGCATGGAGCCCTTCGCCGCGCCGCCGGAGGCGCGCTTCAAGACGCTGGAAAAACTCTCCGCGGCGGGCGTGCGCACCGGGATTTCCGTCAGCCCGATCATTCCCGGCTGGAACGATGCCGATATCCCGAAGATCTTGAAACGGGCGGGGGAATGTGGGGCTTCCTTCGCGTTCTATACCCTGTTACGGTTGCCTGGCGCGGTCGAGGTCGTGTTCATGGAACGGCTGCGGCGCGACTTTCCCGAGCGCGCGGGCAAGGTGGAGCACCATTTGCGTGAGACGCACGGCGGGGAGCTCAAGCATACCGGCTTCGGCGATCGCATGCGCGGCACGGGGAAAATGGCGGACGTGATTTCCGATCTGTTCCGGTTGCACGTGCGCAAGAACCGGCTGGACCGGGGCGAGCCGGGGAACATGCGCGTGCCGCGCGGGAAACGAGCATTTGCGCCCGTTCAGAGGGATTTCATCCCTAAGTCGTCAAAGGACATTCAAACGGATTTGTTCGGGTAGGCACGGAAATAAGTTGTATCGAAGGTGTCACGGCAGTACCTTGAAGGCATGCTGAAGTTGATTGCAATCTTGACTCTCTTGTGTGCAAACATTTCGCTCGCATGTTATCTCGAGTACTATTTTCTGAAGAGCGAGCAGGTGGAACCGGGCGTTTACCGTGTGCTCAAAGGCGCGGGATTCTTCGAGGAGCCGGGTTCTTCAACCAATTATGATACGGTCGGTCTTTCGAGAACTTCCGACCTGAAGGCGTCTCTTGACAGCGCGATTCAGGTGAGCAGCTTGGTGTTTATCGCGGAAGTCGATTCCGTAATCGAAAATCATCCCGGTAACCCGACGCCACTTCCGTCAAACCTCCCGACTCCCACATTTGAATTGGCTTCGGAATTCGAATCTTTTTCAGAAGGAGAGTTTTACGTGAGGCTCAAGATTGACACAGTCCTCAAGGGAACGTTGCCGTCCTCCCATTTCTGGATTCGGAGCTGGGCGTCCCAGTGGAGTTGCGGGACTAGTTACAGCGATTTTATATCTACCCGTTTTTTGAATTTTTCCGATCAACTCGATTCTCTCCCGGATCTCAAGTTGTCAATGTTTTCCAATGATTGTGTGAATTGTCCATATGCATACACATTTGACGGCCGGTATCTTCGTTCCCCCGACTATCCCGTGCTAAGGCTCGACATCACCGAGCTATTCCCTGACTATCCTGCCACGAGTGTCTTCCGGCGGCATCGCCCGGCGGTCCCCCTGCGCCCGGACGGCAGGGCCTGGCTTCCCGACGGGCGGCGAGTTTCCGAAGACGTGGGATCTGGACGAGGTCCGGTGCCGGTGCTCAGGTAAACGCGTTCAGGATTTGCGCGATCCGCTCCACACCCGTGCGGAAGATGTCCGGCGGCGGTAGCAGGCTGAGCACGATCACGTTTTCATCTTCGAACTCGTAGAAATACCCCGGCTGCACCAGCACGCCGGACCCTTCGACCAGCCGGATCGCGAAGGCTTCATCATCGCGAACCCCTGCACAGCGGATCGGCATGCACCAGCCACCCCGCGGCCACAGCGGCTCCAGCGCAGGATGTCGAGCCGCGATCTCCCGCAGCGTCGCGAGATTCGCGCGCAGCCGGGCGCGGATCGGCCCCTGAAACTCCGCGCGGCGGCGCAGCAACCCCGGGCAGGCGAGCTGCGGCGCGGTGCCCACGCTGAGGTGCGCGTCGCTGATCCATTCCAGATGCTCCATCGCGCGGGCTTTGTCCGCCGCGTTGCCGGCGACGTGAATCCACGCCAGCTTCAGTTGCGGCAGCCCCGCGAGCTTCGACAAGCCGTGCAGCGTAAACACCAGAGGTCCATCCGAACTCAGCAACGGCGGCGTGGGGCCATCGTGCAGAAAATCCGAGAACACTTCGTCCACGATCAGCGCGAGATCGTGACGCTCCGCGAACGCGAGCAGCCACGTCGCGTCTTCCGGCGAGAGAATGCTTCCGGTGGGATTGTTGGGTTGCACGAGGCAGAGAACGCGGGTGCGGGGGGACGCCTGTGCTTCCAGTGCTTCGCGGGGGAGTTCCCATGCCGTCGATTCTCCGCCCGGGGCCGGACGCAGCGGGAAGGGACGCACCTTCAGGTCCGCGAGTTCCGCGAGCGTGTCGATCAGGGGGTAGGAGGGGCGCGGCACGAGGATCGCGTCCCCCGGTTCGCACAACAGCCGGAACAGGTGGGAGTAGGCTTCCGACGTGCCCGCCGTGAGCACGAGATCCTCCGCGTCGACGGGGGTACCCCGTTCCCGGTAGTAGCCCGCAACGGCTTCCCGGGCGGAAGGCAGACCCCGCGGGTCGGCGGCGTAGACGTGGAGGGCGTCGCCCCCCATCAAATCCGTCCAGTCGCGCGGGAGAACGATCCCGGCCTTGGCGGGGGAGGAAACGGTGAGGTCGAGCAGCTCCGCGCCCGAGGCACGGCGCACATTCATCGCTTCGGACAGAGGGTTGGGGCCGCTCGCGTGCCCCTCCCAGCGGGCGGGAAAACGGAACGGCATCAGGCGGGAATCCCGTGGAGGATCAGGCGGTGGCGGGGACGCGGAGTTTGCCGAGCCCGCGCAGGTTCTCCGTGATTTGCACCACGGAAGCATGACGATTGAGGCAGTAGAGGTGGATGCCCGCAATGCCGTTGTCGATGAGCTCGGCGCATTGCTTCGTGGCGAACTCCACGCCGCGTTCCCGCACCGACTCGTCATCGCCGTCGCCCAAGGATTCCGTGAGCGCCTCGGGGATGACGCAGCCGGACATCTCCTCGAAACGGGGCAGTTGCTTGAGGTTGAGCACGGGCATGATGCCCGCGATCATGGGCATGGTGATGCCCATGGCGGCGGCCTTGTCGCGGAACCGGAAGAAGTTGGCGTTGTCGAAGAAGAGTTGGCTCACCGTGAAGTCGGCACCGTTGTCCTGCTTGAGCTTGAGTGCGGCGAGGTCGTCCTCGAGGGTCTTCGCCTCGACGTGCTTCTCCGGATAGAAGGCGCAGCCGATGGTGAAGTCGAAATTGTCCTTGATGAAACGGATGAGGTCGCTGGCGTGCGCAAAGCCTTCAGGGTGGGGTTTGAAGGTCGTGTCGCCCTTGGGCGGGTCGCCGCGCAGGGCGAGCACATGACGGATGCCGCTGTTCCAGAGTTGTTCCAGGATGCCGCGCAGTTCCTCGCGCGAGTGGCCGACGCAGGTGAGGTGGGCCATGGCTTCGATGCCGAGTTCGCCCTGGATGCGGCCGACGAGATCGACGGTCTTGGTGCGGGTCGAGCCGCCCGCGCCGTAGGTCACCGAGACGAAGTCGGGACGTTGTCCGAGGGTTTCGGCGAGGGTGGCGTACAGGGAAGCCCAGCCGGCGGGATTTTTCGGAGGGAAGAATTCATACGACAGGGTCGGTCCCTGCTTGAGTTGATCGAGAATGGACATGCGGGAGAAAGATAGCAGGGATGGGAGACGGGAGCGTCCCCTGACTATATTACCCCCCATGCGCTGGCCTACCTTCATTCTTCTGGGCGTTTTGAGCGTCGTGCTCGGCATCGCCAACAACCTCGTCAACCCCAATCGCGTTTCATGGTTCGGCAGTCCTCCGGTGTTGCCCAAGCCGGAGGGGTGGCCGACGGTTTCCGTGGCGGAAGGCGTCGCGGGCGCTTGGCGCGTCACCCTCGACGGGCTCTCCGCACACTGGTATTGGGTGCTGCTGGCGTTGCTCGTGCTCGCCGGCGGACGCTTCTTCTTCCGTCGATCCGGTGCCTCGCGGCGGCGCTGGTCGATGTCGTGGTGGCGGGTGCTGTTCGCCTTCATGTTCCTCGCCGCCGCATGGCCCAAGTTCACCGACCCCCAGGGGTTCGCGATGATGGTGGCGCAGTACCAGATGCTTCCGGCTTTCTCCGTGAACCTGTTTTCGGTGCTGCTTCCCGCCGTCGAAGTGATGACGGGGCTCGCGCTTCTCTTCTCGCCCTTCGAGAAGGAATCCACGGCCTGGCTCGGCATCATGATGGTGATGTTCATCATCGCGCTGGCGCAGGCGCTGTACCGCCAACTCGGCATCGCCTGCGGATGCTTCGACATCCAGGGAGCCACCGACCCCGGCCAAAGCTGGTTCGCCTTTTTGCGCGACATCGTGCTGATGTGGCCCATCGCCTGGATGTGGCTGCGCGCTGAGCGCCGCCCCCTCTGGAAATTTTGACGCAACCACCGGGTGTGGGGCAAGGAACGGTTCTTAACGAGCTTCAGGAATCCGGCCCCCCCGATGTCGTCCCTGTATGATCCCGTTCGCGGCAAAAACGTGAAAGCGCTCCCGGAGGAGCGCGTGCGCCATCAACTGGTGCGTTGGTTGACGGAGTCCGCGGGGGTTCCGGCGCGTCTGGTCGCGGTGGAGTATTCCCTTCGCAACCTCGATCCCGGCAATGCGCGCCGCGCCGACGTGGTGGCGTGGATGCCGGCGCAAGGCGAAGGCGGCCTTCGCCCTTGGCTGTTGGCGGAGTGCAAGGCCCCGGGCGTGCCGATCGACGATGCCGTGGCGGATCAGGTGCGTCGTTATGCCGTGGCCTTGCGGGCGCGGCACGTGCTGCTGACCAATGGCGAAGCGACGCGCGTCTTCACGCTGGAAGCGGCCACGGCATCGGATCCGGGACGCTACCGCGAGGCGAAGGCCCTTCCGCTGTATCCGGGTTGACGCGCGTTCGTCCCGCCGCGCGTCAGGTTTTTCGCGCCACGAAGAACTTGAGGTAGGCCCCCTCGGGGAACGCGAAATTGTACGGGTGGTCGAACGGCTGCTCCTTGCGTTCCAGAAGCTTGAGGCCGCATCCCGCATTCACGGCGCTTTGGTGGAGGATCTTGCCGAACGTCACGGCATCGACATGGGTGGTGCATGAGGCGCTGACGAGGATACCTCCGGAGGGGAGCGCGGCGAGCGCGCGGGTGTTCAGGGAGGTGTAGGCCTTGATCGCCACCTTGAGTTGGTGGCGGTTCTTCGCAAGCGAGGGCGGGTCGAGCACGATGCAGTCGAACTCTCCGGGCCTGAGCGTGGAGAGTGCCTTGAAGGCATCCTCGACGCGGAAACAATCGTCCGGAAAATCGAACCCGTTGCGCTTCAGGTTCGCGCGGCACAGTTCCATCGCCGATGCCGAGGCATCGAGGCTGACCACGCGCCGGGCCCCGGCGGCAGCCGCGTACACCGAGAACCCCCCGCTGTACGAGAACACGTTCAACACCGACCGTTCCCTGCACCAGCGTTGCAACGCAAGCCGGTTTTCGCGCTGGTCGAGAAAGAATCCCGTCTTCTGTCCCTTGAGCACGTCCGCCCCGAAGCGGTGGCCGTTCTCGGTGAATTCGATCCATCCCTCGACCGTGCCCTCCAGCACGCGCACCGGTTGGTCATCAAGTCCTTCGTGGCGACGCACGGCGAGATCGCTGCGCTCCACGATCGCCTCGGGATTCCAGGTTTCCTTAAGCGCCTTCAGCACGGGCTCGCGCAGCCTCTCGATTCCGAGGGTGTGGAACTGCACGACGAGAACCCCGGAATACCAGTCCGCGACGAGGCCGGGGCAGTCGTCGGCTTCGCCGAAAATCGCACGCCAGGCCGTTGTTTCCGCAGGAAGAAAAGCTTCGCGTTCGGCCTTGAGGCGCGTGAAGAGCCGCGTGAAGAAGGGGGCATCGATGGCTTCGTCCTTGCGGGACAGCAGGCGCACGGCGATGTCGGTGCGCGAGTTCCAGTACCCCGTGCCGAGGATTTCGGGGCCGCAGGCGACGGTGACGAGCGCGCCGTCGGGGAGATCAGGTTTTTCCTTCAGCGCGCGCGAGAAAATCCAGGGGTGGCCGGCGAGCACGCTCTTGCGGCGTTCGGGGCGAAGCGAGACTGTGGGGTAACGGGGCATGGGAGAGAGGTAGGAAATGGAACGCGGGAGCCGTGCGCCCGCGATTTAGACCCGGCGGGAAAGGTGATGACGCGATATATTCACGGAAACTTTCGGGGGTGTGCGATGGGGTTTGCACGTTGTCAGGGGATTCTGGCGGTCGCCGCCGTGCTGTGGGCAGCGGCGTCGGTGGCTCACGGGCAGGAAGCCGATCCTCCCCGCAGTGATTACCGGACCACGGTGCTGGTGCGCAACCTGCAAAGCCCCACGCAAATCGCCTTCCTTCCCGACGGCCGCATCTGGGTGGCGCGCAAGAACGGAACGATCCACCTGCACGACCCGGTGTCGGGGGAGACCTCGGTCGCGGCGACCCTCGCGGTGGGCAACGCGCGCGAGGACGGCCTGCACGGCCTCGTGCCTTCACCCGGATTCGCGACCGTTCCCTGGGTTTATGCCTTGTTCTCCAACGCCGGGCGCGACTCGGTGGTGGTGGCGCGCTTCCTCGCCGACCCCGTCGCGGGAACGATCGCGCCGGGCACCCGGCAGACGCTGCTCTCCATTCCATACGACATCAACACCAACAGCGCCGAACACAACACCGGGCACCTGGCCTTCGACATGGATGGAAATCTTTTCATCGCATTGGCCGACAACATTCGCAACATCTTCAGCGGCACGGGTGCGGGCTACGCGCCGCGCGATCCGGCGCGGGTGAATTACGATGCGCGCGGCACGGCGGCCAACACCAACGACCTGCGCGGCAAGATCCTGCGCATCAGGCCGGGTGACGGCGGCGGCTATACCGTGCCGGAGGGGAACCTCTTCCCGCCGGGGACGGCGAACACGCGCCCCGAGATTTATGCCATGGGCCTGCGTCACCCCTTCCGCATGGCCGTCGATCCGGCGACGGGTTGGCTCTATTGGGCCGAGCCCGGGCCCAATGCCCAAAGCGACAATGCGAACCAGGGACCGCGCGGCTACGAGGAAATCAACCTTGCGAAGTCGCCGGGCAATTACGGCTGGCCGTTCTGCGCCGCGGACAATGCCTGTTACACCGAGTTCAACTACCAGACGGCAACGGGCGGAGCGGTCTACAACCCCGAGGCCCTGGTCAACGCTTCGCCCTTCAACACAGGCCTTTCCAGCCTTCCAGCCGCCCGCCCGGCGCAGGTGTGGTACGCCTACAACTCCACCGCGCTGCAATTTCCCGTGTTCGGCTCGGGGAGTTCCAACACCGCGATGGTCGGCCCCGTGTATCGCTTCGACCCGCTGCTCGATTCACCCGCGAAACTTCCGGCCGTGTTCGATGGCCACCTTTTCATCGTGGAGTGGGCGCGTAGCCTCGTTTACGTCGCACGCCTCGACACCGCGGGGAACATCGCGGGCGTCCGTTCCTTCTGGAACACCCGCGACAGCACATCGAACGGTCCCATCGACATGAAGATCGGGCCTGACGGCGCGCTCTACTTCCTGAACTGGAACGGCTCGGGATACCCCAACAACAGCGGCAACGGTACACTGACGCGCCTCGAGTACACCGGTGTGCACGCACCCATCGCACTGCGCCATGCACGGGGCCCCAAAGCGGGGGCGACGCCGGGGGTGCTCGTTTTCGGGGGAGCGGATCGCCGCATCGCATGGCCCCAAGGGGCGATGCGCGCCGAGGTGTTTTCCCTGCGCGGCGAACGCCTGGCCGTGATCCGGCGGGCGGGCGCCTCGGAGCCTTCGATGGCGCTGCCTTTCGTGGTGCGAGGAGTGGCACGCGTCCGCTTCGATGCCCCCTGAGCGGGGTGGTTCGGCTTGCGTCGTTTTGGGACTTTACCTCGCTCGTGAGCTACTTTTGGTGCCTTCGCACCCACGGTTCACGATCAAAAGCGAGGTTTTGTGTTCAAAGCGATCGTCTGTCTGGCATTTTTGACGGCAATGGCCTCCGCGGAGGAGTTGCAGCAGTCATCCGGGTTGCCTGAAACATCCGCAAGTCCCGAAGTCCCGGAAATGCCCGAAGTCCTGGAGCCGCCCGTTTCCATTGGTGCCGACCAGGAACCGTTCCCCTTCACCGACGAGGATCGCAGGGTGAACCCCCTCCTCTACGACAAGCCCTTGCTTGCGAGGCAATACGGTGTGGGCGTTCTCAGCGGTTTCGTGGCCGGCGCCATCGGCTTTTATATCGGGAATGCATTCGAGGGGGCCATCTTCGGCAGCCGCTCCCAGAAAGGGTACCTGAGCTTTACGGGGATCCGGTACAGCCACCGCCGCGGCCCTGCCTGGGGCGGAGGCAGCGGCATTCTGCTGGGAACGACCCTGGGAACCTTTTTCACGGGTGAGACCGACGAGGAGCAGGGCAGCATCCTGTGGACCGTCGCGGGCGCGTCGCTTGGAACGGTGGCGGCGTTCTACCTGGCCGATGCCGCGGGCGTGCAGGAGAGCCGGGGCATGCTGCCGTTCTTGCCGCTGTTGTTTGTGCCGTCGCTGGGCGCGGTTGCCGGCTACGAAACCTCGCGCTGGATCAATGATCACCGGCGCTTCCGCATCACGGAGACGACGACGGCCACCGTGCAGCCGCCGCGCTTCGGCATGCTGCCCGGTCGCGACGGAGCCGAACTCCGCTTCGACGCCCTTCATCTGACTTTCTGAACCGGGGGATTTCATGCTTCGCTCCGCCTTGCCGCTCCTCGCCGTCGTTTCCCTCGTCGCGGCACAGACGGGCGAGCGGAGCCGTGAATCGGTGATCGCCCGCCTCGAGACGCGCAGTCTCGCCACCTGGCACTATGCACCGCCCCCGGCCGACACGAACTACTCGCAGCGTGTCTTCGACCTTTACCTGCGGCGGCTCGATCCGCAGAAGCGTTTCCTCTTGCAGGCCGACGTCGATTCGTTGGCGCGTTTCCGCAACGTCCTGCACATGACGCTTCCCGCGGGCGATACCCGCCTTGCGGAATCCGGCAGCGCCCTGTTGAATCGTCGCGTCGAGGAAGCCCGGGCGCTGGTGCGAGAACTGCTCGACGAAGGGCTCGCCCTCGACCGCCCCGACTCGGTGGCGGCCGATGCGCGCAGTCTCGGGTTCGCCGCCACTCCCGAAGAGCTGCGTGCCCGCTGGGAGGGGCTGCTGAAGCTTCAGATCCTTTCCCGCCTGCACGCGCAGCGCCAGCAGGTCGCGGACAGCCTCGACGAGAAGATGGATGAGTCGGCGGCGCTCCCGGCCTTGCCCGACAGCGCCGCGGTGCGCGAGGCGCATGGCTTCGTCGCGCGCAACCTGGAACGCGGCCTTTCGCGCATCGTACGCGAAGACGCCCTCGATCGCGCGGCCGTCTTGCTGGGTGCCGCTGCGAACGCCTTCGATCCACACACCGACTACCTCAAGCCCGAGAGCCGCGAAGACTTCGATGTCGCCATGAGCGGACGCCTCGAGGGCATCGGGGCGACCCTGCGCGAAGACGACGGCTTCATCAAGGTGGTGGCCATCATTCCCGGCAGCGCGTCGTGGCGCCAGCGCGAACTCAAGGCCGAAGACAAGATCATCAAGGTGGGGCAGGGCGACGAAGAGCCGGTCGACATCACGGGCGCGAGCGTGAACGAGGCGGTTCGCCTCATCCGCGGCCCGAAGGGAACCAAGGTCCGCCTGACCGTGCAGAAGCCCGACGGCACCATCCACGTGATCCCGATCGTTCGCGATGTGGTGATCGTCGAGGAGAGCTATGCGAAGTCCGCCGTGCTCGAGGACACGACGAGCGGCTTGCGCGTCGGCTACATTACCCTGCCCTCGTTCTACCACGACTTCCAGAACCGCAACGGGCGCAACAGCGCCGACGACGTGCGCCGCGAGCTGGTCCGCCTCAAGGAGCAGGGCGTCGACGCTGTGGCGCTCGACCTGCGCAACAACGGCGGCGGCTCGCTCGAGGATGCGGTCAAGATGGCCGGGCTCTTCCTGCCCTGGGGGCCGATCGTCCAGGTGCGCGACCGCCGCGGCACCGGCACCGTGCTTGAGGATACCGATCCTTCCGTCGTGTTCGACGGGCCGCTGGCGGTGATGGTCAATACCTTCAGCGCGTCGGCCTCGGAGATCCTCGCCGCTGCGATGCAGGATTACGGGCGCGCCGTGGTGATCGGGACCGATACCACCTTCGGCAAAGGGACGGAGCAGACCCTGATCGACCTTGATAATCTCGCCGCGCCCCAGGATCGCGAGTTCAGTCCCTTGGGAACCGTGAAACTCACGGTTCAGAAGTTCTATCGCGTCAACGGCGGATCGACCCAGTTCAAGGGGGTGATTCCCGACATCCTCATTCCCGACGGGTACACCTGGCTCGAGGTGGGGGAGAGCACGCATGAGCATGCGCTCCCATGGGACGAATCGCGCCCCCTGCGCATCCAGCCCTGGTTCGCCCCGCCTCCACTCGAAACCTTGGTGCACCGGAGCGCCGCCCGCGTGGCGGAAAACACCTACTTCACCCGCCTCATGGAGACGCTAGAGCGCCAGCGCGACCGTCGCGACCGCGACTGGATCCAGCTTGAATTCTCTCGTTACTTCGCCGCGCGTGACAGCAACCGGCTTGAGTCGGCTGCGCTCGATTCCCTGCGCAAGTTCTCGACCGGCCTCTCCGCCACGCCTCTTTCGTCCCTCAATCCCGACTTCGCTTCGGATTCGCTCGAGCAAGCGAAGGTGGAAGACTGGAAGGAACAGCTCACGCGGGATTTTTATCTGCGCGAGACGGTGGACGTGTTGGGAGATTGGGCGATGTTGGTCAGACGAGAGAGAGGACAGTAGACAGTAGACGGTAGGCAGTGTACAGTGGGCCATCACGTGGCTGTCCAGGCCCCGTTTAGCTTTCACCGTTCACCGTTCATCGTTCGCTTTCGCCCGTTCCTGTCCGCGTTCCGTACGCATCCGGATCAGTAGCAGCGTGGCGATTTGCGCAATCAATGTCGCCTTGTGCGTGCCCGCGGTCGCGTAATTGATGAACACCTCGGTGGCCATGAGAAAGGCGCACCACAGGGCGATGCTCACCGCGAAGGCCCGCGTGACTTCCGCCGAGCTTCCCGCCGCCCCGGTTGAATCCTTGCGCATCACGTTCCATGCCTGCCAGAGTAACGCGCTCGCCAGAATCTCCCACGCGATGACCCCGGCGAACAGCAGCGCCGCGACCGCGACCGGCACGCCATGCGCCCCCACGGTCTCGCGGACGAGATCGAAGTTGTACGAGGCCCAGCCGAACCCGGAAGGAAGGGCGCCGAGTTGCCGGAGCGCATCGGTGATGTTGGTGAGGGTGACGACTGTGAGCCAGGCCGCCCAGAAGAGGACGAGCCCGGCCTGGAGCGTGGAGAGGCGGATGGATTGGAGCATGGGGGGAATCTACCCCGTCGATGCGGTGGAGGGGGAGGGTTTTTAATCGCGAACCGAGGTTTACCGGGTTATCAAGACTCGATTGACATAAATATGTCACATTGATAGTTTCAAACCATGCGCACGACCGTTCGACTCAACGACAGTTTGCTCCGCAAGGCGAAGAAATACGCGGCGGAGCACGATACGACCCTGACGGCCCTTTTGGATCAGGGGCTGAAGATGGTGTTGCGCGAGAACGCGCCAGGGTATGAAGTGAGGCCAAAGCCGAAAAAGTTCGACCTGCCGACCTTCAAGGGGGGTACGGGAATGCGGCCGGGCATCGATCCGACTTCGAACGCGCAAATGCTCGATATCGCGGACGGCCTCATTGATCCTCCCTGACGTCAACGTTCTGGTGGCGGCGTATCGCGAAGATCACGTCCATTACTCCGTGGCGCGATCATTTTTGAAGGACCAGCACGATACGGGTGAATTGCTTGCCCTCTGCGACATTTCACTTTCAGGATTCCTGCGCATCGTGAGCAATCCCCGGATATTCCCGATCCCCACGACATTGGATCGTGCATTCGACTTCGTGAACAAGTTGACGGCACTTCCGGCGGTCGTTCGCATCGCTCCCGGCCCGGATCATTGGAAGATTTTCGAGGAGTTGTGTCGCAAGTCCAAAGCGACCGGGGGCTTGGTGACGGACGCGTACCTGGCGGCGCTGGCGCTGGAGCACGGCTGCCGGGTGGCGACGTTCGATGCGGATTTCAAACGGTTCCCGGGACTGCGGACGGTGCGGCCGAAGTAACGGAGCGTCGTGCGTGTGCCGGTTCCTGGAGTTTTCGGGTTCCCGTGACCCCGGTCACAGCCCCCAAAAAACCGCGCGACATCATCCGGCCCCCCGCATACATTTAGTCCTCGCTTCCGAATAACCCGCGAAAATCCCGCAAAATCTCCGGAAAATGCCGGGTTGACTGCCGGGACACCGCGATTCTAAACTGGTTTGAGACTGGTCTAAACACGATTTGAATCGGAGGCGATATGATGACCGTGGGAGCCTATGAGGCGAAAACGCATTTGCCCGAACTCCTGGAGCGGGTTCGGAAGGGAGAAACCATCATGATCACCAAACATGGAACACCCGTCGCCGAGCTGCGGCCGGTGGAAAGCAAGAAACCGAAGATGACCGTCGCGGAAGCGATTGCGGGAATCCGGGAAATGCGAAAGGGTCGCCGTCTTGAAGGCATCACCATCAAGGAGCTCATCAACGAAGGACGGAAATGGTGATGGTGCTGGATTGTTCGGTGACCGCGGCATGGCTTTTCGAGGAAGAGGAAAGCCTTGAGTACTCCGATGCGATGCTCGATGCACTGAAGGGAGGGGTCGCATGTATTCCGGCGCATTGGTTTTCGGAGATCGCCAATGCAATCGCCATGTCGGAGCGGAGGAAACGCCATAGTGAAGCGGACAGGACCAGGCTTCTCCAGATGCTGGAGATATTGCCGCTTGATGTGGATGAAGCGTCACTTGAAAGGTTGGACAGGATCCTGGGCCTGGCGAACGAGCACCGCCTCACGGCCTACGATGCGGCCTATCTCGAATTGGCCATGCGCAAGGGCCTCCCGCTCGCCACGCTCGACAAGGATCTGATCCGCGCCGCCAAACGCGCGGGCGTGGCGTTGGTCAAGGCGTAGCCGGGTCTGTGGGGGGGCGCTGCGGTCGGAGCTTCGAGTCGGGTATGGGAGCTTTCCCGTGACCCCCGTCACACCCCATTTTGACGGTCGCATGGCAATCCGTAGTTTCCCTGCCATGTCCCGCACATCCCGCTACCCCCAACGCCGCCGTATCCGGCTGGCGAGCCACAACTACACCGGCCCCAAGAGCTACTTCGTCACCCTCCGTGTCCTCGACGGTGAATGCCTGTTCGGCGATGTCGTCAACGGCGAAATGCAGCTTAACGCGATCGGGAACATTGTCGACGAGGAATGGTTGCGCACTCCGGTCGTGCGGCCATACGTCAAGCTCGACGCCCACGTCGTCATGCCCAATCATATGCACGGCATTCTCGATATCCTTGACACCAACCCGCATCATCAAGACGAAGGGGGCGAACCGTTGAAGCGCTCCGGCGTGGTCGCCGGCTCCCTGGGTGCCATCATCGGCCAGTTCAAAAGTCAGGTGGCCAAGCGTATCAAGGCTATGGGGTACGTACGCAAAGGTCCGCTCTGGCTCCGCAGCTACAACGACCACATCATCCGCACCGAGTCAGAAAAGGTCAACATCCGCCGCTATATCTGGGACAACCCCGTGCGGTGGGAACAGAAGCGCAGGATGCGACGTACCTGAGACACCATCGGGGTGTTGTAGGGGCGACGCGGTGCGTCGCCCGTTTCGTCTGCACGGATCTGGCGGGGGCACACGTGAAGCTGCGCAGGCGCTATCGACACCGCAGGACCAACGGGGCGATGCGGATGTGGGCATAGCGGGCGATGCAGCGCATCGCCCAGCGGGGCGGTGCTGGCGTAGTCGAAGCGGGCGACGCATCGCGGCGCCCCAACAACGTCTGGGGGGGGTATTTTTGTGCGGGGGGATGTAAGGG
>JBJHDK010000011.1:0-49188 GCA_050486505.1 Fibrobacteria bacterium
GGCCGGCGTCCATTACTTGCTCACCTTTGCCGTAATGCTTGTCATCGCCCTCATCACGGGTTACCTCACCGCGAACCTGCGGCATCAGGCCCGCACCGCGGCAAGGCGGGAGGCCCGGGCCCAGGCGCTATATGAAATGGCCCGTGACCTGTCCGGCGCGTTGATGCGCGATCAGGTGGCCGCCACCTGCGGCCGGTACCTTCTCTCCGCGTTCGGGGCACGGGCGACCATCCTGGTTCCGGACGCGAATCGCTCGCTGGTGCCGCCAAACGATGCGGACGGTGCGCGGATGGATCTCGTGGTGGCGCAATGGGCGTTTGATCACGGCAAGCCCGCGGGCGCTGGAACGGATACACTACCCCGGGGGTCCGGACTCTATCTCCCCCTGCTTGCGCCCATGCGGACGCGCGGCGTCCTGGCCATAGAACCTGAAGAGGACGCGCCGCTTGATTCGGAGCGAATCCGGCAAATGGAGGCCGCCGCCTCGCTCATTGCCATCGCGCTTGAGCGTGTCCATTACGTGGAAGTCGCCCAGGACGCCCTCGTTCGCATGGAATCCGAGCGCCTGAGGAATTCCCTGCTGGCCGCCCTTTCCCACGACGTGCGCACACCGCTCACGGCGCTCGTTGGGTTGGCGGACACCTTGAGCCGATCCCATGAGCCGCTTACGACCGAACAACAGGAACTTGTCACGGCTCTCAGGGAAGAAGCCCAGCGCATGAACCGGTTGGTCAACAATCTGCTGGACATGGCGCGGCTGGCGGGCGGCCAGGTCCGTCTCCAACTCGAATGGCAATCCGTCGAGGAAGCAGTGGAAGGCGCATTGCGGAGCCTTGAAACCACTCTCAAACGGCATGGCGTCACGGTGGCGATACCTCCCCGACTTCCGCTTGTACGTTTTGACGCGATACTCATTGATCGCGTGCTGTGCAATTTGCTTGAAAATGCCGCGAAATACGCGCCTCCGGGATCCGGAATCCGGATCTCAGCCGAAGCGCGCGAGAAGGAAGTGGCCATTTCGGTGGAAGACAACGGCCCAGGCATACCGGCCGGCATGGAGGAGCGGATCTTCGAGAAGTTCGCGCGCGGCAAGGAGGAATCTTCGATCCCCGGGGTGGGGTTGGGACTTTCCATTTGCCGAACCATCGTGGAAGCCCACGGGGGCAAGATACGGGCCGAACGCCCCGCGACCGGCGGCGCGCGTTTTATCTTCACGTTGCCCTTGGGTACCCCTCCGGCTTTGGCTCAGGAAACTGCTGAAAACAAAACCGAAACTCCAGATGATTCCGTCCCCCATCGTTCTGCTGGTTGAAGATGAGCCTCACATCCGCCGGTTCGTGCGCGCGTCCCTGGAGGCGGAGGGCGGGAAGGTTTTCGAGGCATCGCACGGGAAACAAGGCTTGATTGAGGCGGCGAGCCGCAACCCCGATCTGATCATCCTGGATTTGGGCCTTCCGGACATGGATGGCGTGGATTTCCTGCGGGACTTGCGAGGGTGGTCGCGTGTGCCGGTCATTGTCCTGTCGGCGCGTACCGAGGAAGGAGACAAGGTGGAAGCCCTGGATCATGGGGCGGATGATTACCTCGTAAAGCCGTTCGGCGTGGGGGAACTGATGGCGCGTGTGCGTGCGGCCTTGCGACACCGGAATGCCGAACCACAACAATCCCCCCTGGTGGAATTCGGGGATGTCCGCCTGGATCTGGCCGCTCGAACGGTCACCCGAAGGGGGGAGCAGGTGCATTTGACGGCAATTGAATACCGGCTCCTTGCCTATCTTGCTTCACACCCCGGCAAGATCCTGACACACCGCCAAATTCTCAAGGAGGTTTGGGGGGCCGCCTATGTGGACAGTAGCCAGTATCTGCGCATTTATATGAGCCACTTACGCCACAAGCTGGAAGTCGAACCCGCCAGGCCGCGGCATTTTTTAACAGAGACGGGTTTGGGATACCGGTTTTCTCCGTAGTCAAATTCCTTTTGAGCTTATCCGGTTTGGCAGGCTGTCAATGAGCGACTTTTACCGGAACCGGCTTCCCGTCCTTAAACCTATAAGTCGCCGGTACTGCTCTTGAGGCTTCGGGTGGTCTCCCCGGCCAGCCCCTCACCGCCTCGGCATATGACTTCTCAATAAACCGCTCGAGGCCCTCCATCCGGCCGGATAGAGGGGAGTGCTTTCCCGTCTCCCACCACCACCAGGTTTTCGGGTCAACGCCATACAGCCGTCCCATCTGTTTGCAGTCCAGGCCGAGTGCCCGGCGGGTGGAATAAAGGCGTTCCCTGAGGGTCGTCCGAGGTGGGGGGTAGGGGTCATAGCCGAGGAAGCGGAGGACCCCCGGCAGGGTGTGAATGTGGGGTTCGCCTCCCTGTTCCCAGAGGAGGATGTTGCGGCTGACGGTGCCGATTTGAACCGCGGAGTCCTCGATTGTGAGCCGTCTCCGGTACCGGGCTAGCCGGATGTGATTCCCGATGTGGACGAGCTTCAAGGGTATTTCTGCCCTTTTTGGGGCTTTTAAGGTGACGGGGGTGAGGAACAAAAGAGCAACGCGAAGATGCTGTTGCATTGCTCTATCGTTCTTTCGCGTCAGCCTTCCGCGAGGAGTTGTTTGCGCGCCGCGGCGAGTTTCTTGCGGTCGGTCTCGGACACTTCAGGGTAGCTCGTCTTGAGTCCACCCAAGGTATCGAGAATGATCTGTGAGAGTAATAGCCGGGCGTCGGGCTTGTTGTCTGCGGGAATTACGTACCAAGGGCATTCCTTCGAACTGGTCGTCGCGATGCACTCCTCATAGGCCTTTTGGTAGGCGTCCCATTCCGCGCGCGCCTGCAGGTCGGAGGCCTTGAACTTCCAGTTCTTTCCGGGCTTGTCGATGCGCTTCAGAAAGCGTTTCCGCTGCTCTTCCTTCGAGAGGTGCAGGAAGAATTTCACGATGCGGGTTCCGTTGCGGTGCAGGTGCGCCTCATGGTCGATGATCGACCGGAAGCGGTCCCTCCACACGGTTTTCGACTTCGACGAAACCCCCGGAATGCGTTGCGCGTCGAGGATCTCGGGATGCACGCGCACGATCAGGACTTCCTCGTAGTAGGAGCGGTTGAAGATGCCGATCTTGCCGCGCTCGGGAAGGAAGCGCGTCGTGCGCCACAGAAAATCGTGGTTCAGTTCCCGCGCGCTGGGATGCTCGAAGCTCTGGACCTGGCAGCCCTGAGGGTTGAGGCCGCTGAGCACATGCTTGATCGCACTATCCTTTCCGGCGGCGTCCATGGCCTGAAAGATCAGCAGCAGGGAATACCGGTTGTCGGCGAACAGCAGTTCCTGCAAGGGGCGCATGGCCTCGATCTGCGAGCGCAGGTGTTCCCGGTATTCACTCTTCGAGCCACACAGGGGGTCGACGGCCGTCGGGCGCCGGGCCAGACTGATTTTCTTGCCCGGAACGACGCGGTACTTCGCGGTATCGATTTTCATTTCCCAAACATAGTCGGCGAGCGGGAATCGCGGAAAATGAAAGCGGGGCGGCCCATGGACCGCCCCGCCTGAAATCTGGTGGAGCCACGGAGAGTCGAACTCCGGACCTCTTGCATGCCATGCAAGCGCTCTACCAACTGAGCTATGACCCCAACGAGGCGGAAAAGTTAATTCACCGGGAGTCCCCGTCCAAGGCATCGGGAGGGGAATGCGGGGGGTGTGCTCCGCCGGCCTCAGGGAAAGGGGGCAACAGGGCGTCCCCCTCGATCACCTCGATGTGCAACCGGGCGAAATCCCGGATGAGGGACGCGAGGCTGTCCCGCAAGGGGACGAGATCAGGCCGCTCGGGGAGCAGGTCGTGCATCTCCAGCCGGTCGCGCGCGACGTCGAAGAGTTCCTCGCCCTGCGCCCGGGGCGTGTCACCCCAGGGCCCGTGCCAGCGGTAGTCGCCCTGTTCCACCACGGCCTGCTCCTGCCGCAGCATGAAGACCTTGCGCTCGGGGCGGACCGGATGAAGCATGCTGTGACCGGTGAAGGCGTTGGGGGCACGGATTCCCGCGAGGTCGAGCACTGTGGGGCCGATGTCGAGCTGCGAGAACACGTCGTGGCGCGAGCCGCGGGGGCCGAGGCGCGGATGTTCGCCTGCGATCACCATGGGCACCCAGATGTTTTCGGCGTAGAGGCCGTATCCGATGCTGGAGGAACCGTGCTCACCGAGCGGGAACCCGTGGTCCGCCGTGATGATGAAGAGCGTCCTGTCGAACCACGGTTCGTCGCGCAGGGCGTGCATGAACTCCCGCAGCGAGGAATCCGTGTAGGCCATGGTCGCGTTCATGCGTTCGGCCATGGACGCCGTGTCGGGAACGGGCGCGACCCCGGGCACGGGGTTGAAGGGGAAGTGGTTGGTCTTCGTCATGGCCGTGACGAAGAACGGGCGATCTTGCGGCAGGCTGTCGCGCATCCACGCGGCCATGTGGGTGAACATGTCGGCATCGTGCTCACGGCGACGGTCGTAGGTGACGCCCTGGTACCACTGGCGCAGCCAGGGAGTCTGGTTGTCCCAGGACGGATCGGCCGCCGTGAAGTAACGGGTAAGGTATCCGTGCCGCCCGAGAATCGTGGTGAAGGCCTCGTGGTGCAGGGTGGTGAACTGGCTCGCGATGTGCCGTACCGGGTGCTGCGGGATGGAGGCGTGGATGGCGACCAGCGCGTTGATGGTCGGCAGGCCCGAGGCCACGGCCCGGCTCCAGTACCGGTCGGCATGCGCGAGGCTGTCGAGGAAGGGGGTTGCCGCGTAAGGCGCACCATAGGGGGCGAGATGCCCGGTGTTGTGGGCACGGTGCGTTTCCAGCAGTACCAGCACGAAGTTCCACGGCTCTTCGGGCAAGGCCGACTCCGTGCCCGGTGCGGGCACGCGGTAATACGGGAACCGCGGATCGGGGAATACCCAGCTCGTGTCGGTGGTGCCGGCCAGCCAGGTTTGCCGGTAGGTTTTGACGAGCCGCTCGAACTCGGACTCTTCCAGCGCCGGCAGCGGCGCGTGCCCCATCGACAGGCGCATCGTTTCCACCACCGGGCGCAGCTTGGCCATGCGATGTCCGCCGGTCCAGATGTGATACACGTAGAGATACCCGGCGAAGCAGCCGGCCAGTACCCACACGACGGGCTTCAGGCTCCAGCGTTCGGAGCGGGCCCATGCGCGACGCGACAGCCAGAGGTACAGGACGGCGGCCAGGGGGACGCTGCCGAAGAACAGGACGTAGGGGAGTCCCGGAATCGATTCGTCCCAAGCCAGGAAGCCGAGCACCTCGCGGATGGCGGCCGCGTTTCCGTAGGTTCCCAGCATGCCCGGTTCGAGGTGCATGCCCATGAAGCGCATGGTCTCGTGGTCGATCACGGTGAAAAGCAAAAGCACCGCGTGCGCGGTCGCGAGCAGGCCGAACAGGAGCGGGGAGAGGCGGGGAAGGAAGCGCGCGGACAGGGCCAGCAGGAGAACCAGCGGCAACGACCAGAGGAAGATCCAGTGCAGGTCGATGAAGAGCGCGTGGAAGATGTACCAGTCGGCCTTGCCCACCAGGGGGAACCCGAAGGCATCGTTGCGGAAGAGCAGGGCCCCCCGCAACACCCCGTGCACGCTCCACACCGCCAGAAGCAGCGCCATCGTGCGGTTCAGCCACGCCCCCGCCGGTCCCGCAAGCCCGGCCATGCGCTTCATCGTCTCCGGAATGTTCGAAAACACGGACATCGGAGGAAATGTAGGTCGGGGGTCGGCTTCCCGGGGAACTCTCTGTTCGGGATGGCACGAAGCTCGCTGTCTTTCGGGCCGGCGGAAAAACATCGACCCGGAGCGATCCGGGTTTCACAACGGGACGGGAGTGTTTCATGGCTTCGAAATTTCTGGACTATCTCGCAACACAAGACAAGCCGGTTCTCGCCGATTTCTGGGCCGACTGGTGCGGCCCCTGCCGCATGATGCACCCCGTGCTTCAGGAGCTCGCACGGGAGTGGAAAGGCCGCGCCACGGTGGTCAAAATCAACTCCGACGAGCAGCCCGAATTGGCGGCGCGTTTCAACATCAGTGCATTGCCGACACTTGTTCTGTTTGATGGGGGAAAGGAAGTGCATCGTGTAAGCGGGGCCATGCCCTTGCAGGCCCTCAATGCCGAGTTCGGGCGCTGGGTGCGCTGAAAGCGCGAAATCCCCCTTGATATCCCGTGCCGAGGGGTCTATCTTTGCAACCCACGATGCGGGGTGGAGCAGCCCGGTAGCTCGTCGGGCTCATAACCCGAAGGTCCCAGGTTCAAATCCTGGCCCCGCTACCAAACATCGAAGGACGCCGGCAACGGCGTCCTTTTTTGTTTTTGCTTTTTCCGCCTTTTTCCCTTCCTTTTGACTCGGGATTTCCAAAAACAAAGGACGCCGTTTCCGGCGTCCCCTGGGACGACAGCGGGTGAAGGGACTTACTGGACCTTCATTACCCCGCGCATTCCCGCCATGGTGTGGCCCGGGAACGAGCACACGAAGTGGTAGTCGCCCTTCGCATCGGGCACCGTGAACGTCAGCGTCTGCTCTTCGCCCGGGCCGAGGACTCTCGTCGCGGCCAGCACCTGGTGCTCCAGCGCGGGATCGATGTACTCGTTCTGCGGGTGACGCTGCGAGGCCGCCGAGAACGACATTGGATCGACATCCTTCATCAGGATGGCGAGATTGTGTCCCATGGCTTCCTTCGGCATCTGCCCGATGTTCCGGAACGTGACCGAGACTTCCGAACCGGCTTTCACCGTAAACTCCGTGACGCTGAATTGCATCATGTCGTTGCCGGTGATGACGATGCTGGTGGTTCCCGATGTGTCGGAGCGGTCCCCTCCACCGCAGGCGCCCAGCACGAGCACCCCCGCAAACACCAACAGTCCGGCCATGATCCGCGTGATTTTCATTGTGTTCTCCTTTGTGGTTGGTTGTGTGTCAGGCGTCCCGCCCGCGCGGGCGGGACGGATGTCGTTCAGCGACGGCGCGCCGCCACGGCGTAAAGGGACAAAGCGATGGCCAACAGTGCAAGCAGCGCCAGAATCGTGCCCTGCCAGCCGAATCCGGCCGATTTAATGGCGCGGACCGTGATTTTCCCTTCCATGTAGGGGTGCGGCGTGCAGATGTAGGAGTACTCGCCTTCCGCATCGAGCTGGATGGTGTACGACTCCGCATGCGACAGCAGCGGCGTTGCGAAGCGGTCGGGGCCGCTCGTGGCCACCGCGTTGTGGATGCCGGAGAATTCGCCCGCGAGGTACGAGAACACGTCCTCGTTCACGAAGGTGATTTTTGTCCCCGGAGTGACCACAAGTTCCTTCGGGTGGAAGGAATTGCCGATGATCTGCACGGTCACTTCCTTCACGTCGTTGCCGTACTCGACCGCGGGCACCATGTCGTTGATGCCGGGCTTGAAGGGAGAGATGGTGCGGAGGGCTCCCTCGGCGATCTTGTCCATCTCCTCCTTGGTGTACTTGGGGCCGTCGGATGACACGACCACAGGGGTTTCCGCGTCGCGATCCGCGACCAGCAGGCCGATGGCGCCGCGGCTGGTCGATCCCACCGCATGGGAAAGCATGGTGTAGGCCCCTTCGTCGGGGGGGACGCGGAATTCAACCACCCAGGAATCCGACGGGCCCGCAGTCACGGTCTGCCCGCCCGGGAAGACGGCCTCGGGGTGGCCCTGCCAGTAGGCGAAGTCCCAGATGATGCCGACGAGGTGGAAGGTCGAAATCAGGTTGGGGCCCACGTTCAGGAAGTAGATCCGCACGTAATCGCCGGGCTTGGCCTTGATCGGTTCCTCGATGTAGCGGAAGATCTTGCCGTTGAAGGTCACGTAGGCGGGATTGCCTTCGATGGCATCCTTGCCGCTAGCGTACCATTCGTGTTGGGTCAGGTAGATCTCCACATCGGGCCCGTGTCCCAGAAGTTTCTCGAGCTGGTACTTCTCCTTCTTGGGCTTCACCACCATCATGCCGTATTGCCCGAAAAGCACGTGCATGGGAATGGCGTGCCCGCCCGGCGCGCAATGGTAGAGGTAGACGCCCGGCGTGGCGGCCCTGAAGGTCACGGTCTTCGACTGCCCCGGGGCGATGGAGCCGAGATACTTCGAGGTCTGCGTGTAGGCTGCATGGATGGAGGCTCCGTGGGGGATGCTTCCCTTGTTCACAACGGTGAATTCGACGATGTCGCCTTCCTCCACGATGATGGTGGGGCCGGGAACCTTCCCGTTCGTCAGGAATCCTTCGTACACGACGTTGTTGCCAAGGTAGGTGCGGCCCTCGTCGAGCTCGATGGTGACCCGCTTGTCGGGGGTGGTTCCCTGCGGGACATAGCTGGTGGGGGGGATGGGCAGGCTGAGGTCGCGGCGGATGATGTCGATGAAGTCGTGTCCTTCATACATCGCCATCTCGGCACGCGTGGGGGTTCTGCGTCCGGTCGGCGCCGCGCTTGGGGCCGCGGCGGGGACGACGGAGCGAACCGCGCCGGTTTGTGCGAGCAGCGGACCGGTCTTGGGAGGATTCTCGGCATCGAAGGCCGCGGAGATGCCCTGCAGGGGGAGCCCCTGCTGGTTTTCGACGGCTGCCAAAAGATCCGCGGCCGCCGGGGTATCGCCGCGCTCCATCATCATCTCATGAAAAAAGGATCTGTTGCATCCCTCGCAGGCATCGGCCGGCGGCGCGGCGATGAGCGCCGCGGCCAGCACCGTCAGCAACGTGGCGAGGGGCTTGATCGTGGAAGGGGTGTCGGTGTGCATGATGCGCCTCCTGGTTGCGCGGGGCGGGGATGTGACCGCCTCTGGTTTTCAAGATATGATATATGGACAAAAAAGTCTATTGAAATCAAAAAAATGTTTTGTGTCCGGTGACACCTTCAAAAAGGTAGGGGTGGCCGGCCGGTTTCGCTTTTGATTTTCGGGAAAATTTCCCTCAGGCCGGGCTCGCTGCCGGAGGCATCAGGCCAGATAGTCGGAAATCAGCCATTCCTCGCGGCCGTCGGCGAAGCGGACGCGAAGGTGCCCCTCGGCATTGATGTCCACGGGCCGTACCTCAGGGCGGCCGGGGCGGTCGCGAAGGCGCAGGGACCGCGTCCAGTCGGTACGGGATTTCCACAGGGAGAGCGTCGACGCGGAGTCCCCTTCCGTCAGGCGCTGGCGTAATTCCGTGAAAAACGCCTCGGCCAGAAGACCCTTCGCATCCGGCGGCAACCCGGCATCCGCGAGTTTCCCGCTGGGAGTCCCCCCGTCGGAAATTTCAGGCGCGTGCAGCAGGTTGACTCCCACTCCGATGAAAAGGTGTTCGGCAGTGGCCTCAAGCAGCATGCCGGCCGTCTTGCGGCCCTCCCAAAGCAAGTCGTTGGGCCACTTCAGCCGCAGGGGCGACCTTGAGTTGGGAGGGAGGAGGCGCGCAACGGCTTCCCACAATGCGATGCCCGCGTCCAGCGGCAGAAGGCCGAGTCGATCGGAAGGAACACGCTCACGCTCCACCGCGACGGTGAAGTAGAGGTTGCCGCGCGGGCTTTGCCAGGTTCTTCCGCGCGTTCCCTTGCCGCCGGTTTGCGTCGCGGCCGTGACCAGAAGGAAACCCTTGCCGGCAGCGCCTGCGCGTGCGGCCTCCATGGTGGACGTCGTCTCGTCGAGATGGATCCTGTGGATGGCCCCGGTGGTCATTTCAGGTGCGCAGAAGCGACTCGCGGGGAGACGCGAGAAGGGCGGTGAATTCGGCTTCGAAGTGCGGGGTGAAGATCCCGGTGCCGATGCCGGCGGAGATCTCGGTGCGCGACCAGAAGCGGAGGGCGTCGATTTCTTCGGCCTCGGGGGCGAAGGGGCCGGCGTGCAGGCACAGCCATGTCGCCACATTCTCAGATTCATCGGAGCCGCGGAAACGGGTGTGATGAAGGAACTCCAGTTCTCCTTCGGTCACCTGCAGCCCGAGTTCTTCGGCGGCCTCGCGCAGTGCTGTCTCCAGGTAATCGTGCCCGAATGCGACATGCCCGCCGACCGAAGTGTCCCATTTTCCGGGGTGAGTGTCTTTGCGCTCCGAACGTTTTTGGAGCAGAAGGGTTCCATCGCCAGGGTGAACGACAAGCACGTGGGCGGAACGGTGCACGAGTGCGGGGTTTCCGTGCACGCGCCACCGTTCAACGGGGCCGATGACGACGGAATCGTCGTCGCTGACGTGAGTCAGCAGCTCGGTGGGGGAGGAGGGCACAGGAAGAAGAGTTATGAGTCGGGAGTGATGAGTGACGAGTTGTATAATTCCTAAAAATCACGACATGCCAATGAATTCATGAAAGCTGGAACAAGAGCGCCGTTCAGTGAAATCTCCACCAACTCACCACTCATAACTCATGACTCATAACTCATAACTCTTAAAACCCCACTCCCACATTGACGGCGTAGAACCGCTCTTCGATCTGGCCGGTATAGTAGCCCGCTTCCTCGGCCCAACTGACGGCTTCGAGGTGGAGGAGGTTGAAGAACGAGAGGCCTGCGCCGGCGGTCCAATATCCGCCCTTGAAGCCTGCCGCGGCCCGCATGCCGAGCGACCACAGCATGGATTGTTCGACCTCGCCTCCGAAGTTCAGCTTGCTCAGGGGGCGGTAGTTCCGCTCGTTGTTGAAAATATCCTCGAAATCAACGGCGAAATTCACCTTGCGGGCGAAGATGCCGCCGCTCGACAGCAGGGGGGCGTGAGGGCGAGACCCACGGTCAACTCGGGCGTGACGAACTCGTTCTCCAGTCGCATGAAGGTGTTCTGCAGGGCGGCCCCGAATCGGAGCCACGAGGTTTGTTGCCATAGCACGCCCAGGTCGATGCCGTGCCCGTAGGAACCGAAATCGGTCAGCCCCGACATTTTCTCGGTCAGGGTATCGCGCACCGAGGTCAGAACGCCATTGCCGCCATCCTCGGCGAACTCGGAAATCGAAACCTGGTAATTGCGCACCGTCTGCCGGTTGGCGATGCGGTAGCCGACGCCGACCGCGAGGCGGTCGTTCATCAGTCCGCGCGCGCCGGCGACCTGGATCACGGCATCGATCTGGATTTTTTCCACCCCGGCTTGGGGAAGAAGGACGCCGACGTCGGCATAGGGCGCGGCGCGCATGTCGGCCCAGTAAGCGATGCCGAAGTTGTGCATCGTAAACTCCGCGCCATGAAGAATGCCAAGCTCGATGGGGCGGCGGTCGAGCGGTGCCATGTCTTCGAAGAATGTCGAATCGGATCGGAATTGCTCGTCGCTGCCGAATGCGTCTTGATGGTCCTGAAAGAACCCCCAAAATTTCGATGCTTCCTGAAGCGGGACGACCAGCCCCAGCATGTTGACCCGTGCGTTGAAGCGATTGCGCGGGTAATTCGCCAGTGCGGGACGCTCGTTGCGGTTGCCGAGACGGTTGATGAGGTTCAGCCCTGCGGGGTTGTAGTACAAGGCGTTTCTGTCGTCGACGATGGCGACATGCGCGTTGCCCATGCCGAGCCCGCGGAAGGTGCGGTGTTCGGGGCCAGGGGCTGCCGAGAGCGAGGCGGCAAAGCCGAGCACAAGCACCAAGGCGGGAACAAACAGGGAAGGATTGGGGGTCTGCATCGTGTCTCTCCCGCGCCTATGGGTAATAACGCCAGCAGCCGCCGATCAGGGTCTTGGCGGAATCGAGTTTCGCGGCAAGCGGACCCGCGAGCTGGGCCGCGCTGCGCTGCGTCAGGGAGTCGCGCTGGATGCGAAGCCGGAAGTCCATTTGTTCGCCATCCTTCTTGATCTTGACGAAGTGCGAGTCGAGGCTGGGGTTGTCCTGATAGAACTGGTGCACGAAGGCGACAAAGTTCACGGTATTCCCGCGGAACGTCGTCGTACCCACCGTGTCGCCCGAGCTGCCGCGGTTGTCGTGGCGGCCGGCGCCGAGGTTGAAGGGGTTGTAGAGGGTTCGGGCATCTTCGTCCACGAAGCCGTCGCCGTCGTTGTCCTTTTCGTCGAGAACTTCTTCGTCGATGCAGCCGTCGCCGTCGTTGTCCTTGCCGTCGCCGAACTGGTAGAAGAGGACGGCATCGCCCAGGTTCGCAATGACGCTGTCGACGTTCTCCGAAGCCTCGTCGGAGGCGCCTCCGTCACCGCTGCCTGGCGCAATGAGCTGCGCCAGCTGGGAACTCGTGGCCAAGCCCGACTGCATGTTCTGGATCAGCGTGTTGAAGTTCGCTGCGGTCGCGCTGTCCTCGAGGTCCGAGGCGAGCGAATCGAGGTTTCCGAACGTCCCGTCCTTGTTGAAGAGCAGTTTCTTCATCATGGCGTCGGCCTCGTTGATGGTGTCGTTTCCGTCGAGATCGTAAAGGCGCGTGATGGTGTACAGAATCTCGTATGCGGTATAATCAAGCACGACCGCGGAATATCCCATGACGAGGTCGCTCAGGGGGAAGTCGCCACGCCTGCGATACCCCGCCGAATCGAGGTCGGCCTTGATGAGATACTGTTCCATGAAAGCCACCCGGTTCGCGAATTCGGGATCGGTGGTGTCGTCAGACGATGCATTGAGGTAGTTGTACCACCGCGTCAGCGTGTCGCGGTCGGTCAGGAGCGCGAGGGCGCGGCGCGCGCGCGAACCGGCCAGCAGCCGGTTCGTGAGATCTTCGTCCGGGTGTCCCAGAAAGGCCATCGGACCTTCGCTGCTTGCATTGGAAAGGTCGGTCAGTATCTGGATGCGATCGAGGTTGAAGCGGAACCCGACCGCTTTCGCGTAGCTGTAGTAGGCCAGCGAGCGCGTGCTGTCGGAGGCGATCGCCCGCTCGAAGGAGCGCATTGCGCCCGCAAAGTTCTTGTTGTTGAGGCGCTGCTGACCGAGCGTCATGTGGCAGTCGGTGTCGCCCAGCTCGCAGACGGAACTGCCGCTTTCGCCACCACCGGGGTTGAAGAGATTGCAGCCCGAGAGGGTTGCCAAAGCTGCCAGGACGAAGAGTCCCGGAAGTGAAAGATTGCCGATGCGCATGGGCCACCCCGTGTCAAACCGCTCGCAAGTTTAAATATTTTTGACCCGTGAAAACCCCTGCCGCGACAACGGATCGCCGATCCGGGGCGCTGGCGGAGTTCATGGCCGCCCTCGAAGCCCTCGATGCCTCCCTGGTTTCCTTGCAAGAGGGGCCTTCCGAGGCCTCTTATGCGATCCTTAAAAGGGTACTCGACGCCCGCCTTCCCTCACTGCATGCGACTTACGACGCATATGTTTCGGCGGTTCTGGAGGCCGAGGGGCGCAAGGTCAGTTGCTCCAGAAGCTGCTCCGCTTGTTGCCGACACTTTGTAAGCAGTGTCGAATCCTTTGAAATCGTGGCCATCCACCTCGCGGTTCGGGGGCGCCCTGACTATGGCGACCTTCTTTTCGCAAGCCACGCGAATGCGACGGCGTACGAGAACCTTGTCCGCGAAGAAGGCGATGACGAGGATGCTTCGGACCGCGCTCTTTACCGCTACTACACCCGCGGCCGTCGTTGTCCCTTTCTGACGGTGGAGGGCGACTGCGGAATCTACGCCGTGCGCCCCATGGCTTGCCGCATGTTCTTCGCCGAATCCTCACCGCGCTTCTGCGAGGGCAAGGCAATTGCCTCGCCTTGGAACAAGAATTTTCAGGTCGAACTTCCAAACGCTGCCGAAGAGGCGTTGGCGCGCTGCTCCCGTAAGCTCGCGCATCTCGAGTTGCCGGAGGACCTGTTCCCCGGACTGCTCGTCGCAAACGAAAGGTTCGGGAGGTACGACGGGGAAGGGAAGTCGAACAGTAGGCAGTAGGCAGTGGACAGACAACAATGGGGAGTATCAGGTAACGGGTAGGGGCGGATACTTGTTGGTCTGACCCGTGCTCCATCCCTCCAATGTTGCATCGCCTTCGACTCGTGACTCTCGACTCATGACTCTCAACTCATAACTCATAACTCATAACTCATAACTCATAACTTCCTACCTTCTCCCCCCATGTCCGAAACCGCCCAGACCTACCGCGAGACCCTCTTTCAGCGCACCCGAAAGGCCGGGAACACGTTGTGCGTCGGCCTTGATCCCGTCCTCGACAAGCTCCCCGCCGGCACGGGCTCGCCTGCAGACCGGATCCGCCGGTTCTATGCTTCCTTGCTGGAGTCCTCCGCCCGTCGCGGCCTGTTGCCTGCGGCGGTGAAGCCGAACAGCGCCTATTTCGAGTCACAGGGGATCGAGGCACTCGCGGCGCTCCAGGCATTGATCCGGGAATACCGGGATGCCGGGGTGCTCGTCATTCTGGACGCCAAGCGCGGAGACATCAGCACCTCCTCGGGGGCATACGCTGCAGCCGCCTTCAGTACCTTCGGGGCCGATGCGGTCACCGTGGCCCCCTACATGGGATCGGATTCCGTCGGGCCCTTTCAGGAAGCCGCCCACGGGCAAGGGATTTACGTGCTGGTGCGTACTTCGAATCCCGGCGCGCGTGACTTCCAGGAATTGACTGTGGATCTCGGGGAAGGCCGTCGCATGCCCCTGTACCGTGCCGTTGCGACCAAGGTGGCCGAATGGGATCGTGGCGACCTCGGGGCGGTCGTGGGTGCGACGGCCCCGCGCGAACTGGAGGAACTCGTCGCATTCTGGCGGGGTTTGGGGCGAGAAATTCCCATGCTCATCCCCGGAATTTCGGTGGGGGGGATCGGCCAGGGGGGCGACATCGGCGAGGTCCTGCGCGCCATTCGAAACGGCGGGGGCGATCCCGCCCTGCATTTGCTCAATAGCTCGTCGGGGGTGAACTACGCCTACAAACGTTTCCCCGGGCTGTCTCCGGAAGAGGCTTCGCTGAAGGCCATGGAGGAAATCTACGCCGCGATGCGGTGAGGCAACCGTGTCTTTGATTCGTCGGAGGGCTCCGGCGTGAAAGGAAAATCCAAATGCAGGTCGTTGTTCTTGATTCGGTGGATGCCGTCGCCGCGAAATCGCTGGAGTTGTTGAAGGGGCCGCGTGTTGCGGTCTCGGGTGGCAGCACCTTCGCCAAACTCTTCAGGCACTGGGCGCCTTCGGTTCGCGAGCGCGTCCTGCATGGCGAGCGGATGCGTTTTTTCCTCGTGGACGAGCGCAAAGTCCCCTTCGAAGATCCGCAGTGCAACTGGAAGCCGTGTTACGAGGAACTTCTCGTTCCCGCCGGACTGGCCGAACAAAAGGCGCACCATGTCACCACGGCCGCGGCCTACGCATCACTGCTGGCATCGGAGTTCGGCGATGCCCCGGTCGTATTCGACCAGGTTTACCTGGGCATGGGGGAGGACGGGCACACCGCGTCCCTCTTCCCGGGCAAGCCGACGCTGCACGACATGGGATCGATCGTGCTCGATGTTATCGATTCCCCGAAGCCCCCGCCAGAGCGCGTCACTCTTGGCCTGAAACCGATCCAACAGAGCCGAAGGCTGATCACGGTCGCGCTTGGAGCCGGCAAGGTCGAAATGGTACGGCGCCTGCGCGAGGGAGACGCGTCCCTGCCGATCACGCTGGCCATGCAGGGGCACCCCGATGCCGTGCTGCTGCTTGATCGTGCCGCGGCGGGGTTGGATGCGTAGATTCCCCCGAACACTTTTACCGACAGGGGAGTCCCCCATGAAACCATCTCGCTTCCTTCGCAACATTGGCCCGCTGCTTCTCGCGGTCTCCTTGATTGCCGGGTGCTCACAAGCCGGCAAAGAGCAGCAGGATCGCTTGCGGTCTCTGGAGGCGCGCCAAGACAGTCTTCTGGCCGTACTGGCCACCATGAGCGAGCAGACTGAATTCATGGCGCTGCGCATGGGCTGGCAACCGCCGCCCGATACGACCCCGAAGGCGATTCCGGTCGGGACGAGTTTCGTTGCCGGTCCCGACGAGGCAATTTTGACCCTGGTCGAGTTTTCCGACCTGCAGTGTCCCTACTGCGCGCGCCTGGTACCGACCCTCGATTCCGTGCTGCATGCGTTCCCGGAAGATGTCCGCCTTGTCTTCAAGCATTTCCCGCTTCCGTTTCACGGGCAGGCGCGCGCTGCCTCGGCAGCGGCGGTTGCGGCGGGCAACCAAGGGAAATTCTTCGAATTTCGATCCTTGCTCGCCCCCAACTTCAGGAATCTGGGCGAGGATGTGTATCTGGGTGTGGCGCGCGACCTGGGGCTCGATCTTGTGCGCTTTCGGAGGGAAATGAATTTGACGGCGGAGATGGAGGCGTTACTTGATGCCGACATTGAGTTGGGGAGGAGGCTTGGAGTCCAAGGGACACCGACCGTCTTTGTGAATGGACGCCTCGCCACGGGCCGCTCTTTTGCCTATTTCGCCGCGGAAGTGGAACGTGCCCGCTCCGCGAAACGCTGATGCCCTTTAAACGGGGGCGGCGGTCCGTCGAAACGGACCGCCGCTTTTGGTGATTAGGCCGTTATTACCCGCGCAACGGACACTAATCGAGGGAACTCACGAGTCCCTAACTTATTCCGGGGGGCTCCCTCGCGCAAGACCTTTCTCGTTTTTTTCTTGGGCCTCGAACGATCGATGTTTTCTTGCAGGGATTTCCGGGATTTGAGCAAAAAGCGGGAACAGGCGAAAATCCCCGTCACGCGGTTTTTGGGTGATGGGGGGTGGCTTCCTGTCACAGTGCAGCCGGGCTCTTTTCACGGGCTTCCCGCACCCGTCTATTCAATCCCCTGTTCGCGACGCAGGAATTCCGCGCGTTTTTGCAAACGAACCTTCGCGTCGTGGGTGCGTTTCGCGGTGGCGAACCATGCGTCGCGCCGGTCGAAGCCCGGGATCGGACGCAGGGCCTCGAGATTCGCGTCTTCAAGGTTGCGGAGCGCGAGGTAGTCGTCGGGGCCGGCGAAGGTGATGCAACTCCCCGGTCGCGAGCGACGGGCCGTACGTCCCGACCGGTGCACATAGTCGCGGAAGGTCCGGGGCGGGTCGAAGTTGACCACGAGATCGACCTCGGGAATGTCGAGACCGCGCGCGGCCAGATCCGTCGCCACAAGAACCTGGAAGCGCCCGTCCCGGAACCCTTGGTAGGCGAGGGCACGCTCGGACTGGAGCCGGTCTCCGTGCAGTGCCTGGGACGAAACCCCCTTATGGCGGAGAAGACCGTTGAGGTGGTTCGCCTTCTCCCGATTCGCGACGAAGACGAGGACCTGTCCCCGCGTCGCGCGGATGGCTTCCAACAGCAGTTCATTCTTCTTGCGGTTCGATTTCAGGTAGTACAGGCTTTCTTCAAGCGGGGCGCTCTTCTCCTTGCGGGCAAGGTAATGTTTCAACGTTCCGAGCGGCAGGCGGTCGAGCGCATCTCCTTCGCCGGTCGCGGAAAAGAGCAGGGTCTGCCGCCGCGCCGGGACGTGCGGGAGGATGGCGGCGAGTTGCTCCTCGAAGCCCATGTCGATGAGGCGGTCGAACTCGTCGAGGACGAGCAGCTTCACGGAACGCAGCAGTTGAGGAGTCTCCGCGAGCAGGTCGATCAGGCGTCCCGGCGTGGCGATCAAGGTATGCCACCCGCCGGCGAGTCGGCGTCGCTGCGCCTGGGCGTCGTGGCCGCCGAGAGCGAGGACGAGGCCTTCGCGCGCTCGCGCGTCGAGCGCCTGCAGCATTTGCGAAACCTGGTATCCGAGCTCGCGCGTGGGAACCAGGACGAGATTGCGATGGCTGGCGGGAAGCTTGCTCCACAGGGGGAGCAGGTAGACCAGGGTCTTGCCCGTGCCAGTGGGAGCGACAGCGAGCAGGGACTCGCCGGCCAGTGCGGGGGGGAGACATTCCTCCTGCACCGGGGTGGGTTTCACGAATCCGAGGCGGGTGGGGATGGCGGCGAGCCGCGACGGTAAAAAGTTCCACGCAGAGCGTTCCCCCCCTCTCCCTTTGGGAGAGGGGCCGGGGGTGAGGGCTTTCGATGCCCTTGTCGGCGCCGTCGACCCTGCGGAACGCGAGGCCTCAGGCGCCCACTTTTTCTTCATGCCGGTTGCAGCGATTTCGTCAGTTCACGCATGCGCGCGTGCAATGCGCGCGCCTCGGTGATGATTCCGGCCAGCACTGCGGGAGTGACGGCCTGCTTGGGATCATCGCCGACGCCGCGCTTGGGTTGGCAGTGCGTTTCGATCACGAGGCCGTCGGCACCGTAGGCGACCGCAGCCAGCGCGGCGTGCGGAACGTAGACCGACTTGCCCACGCTGTGCGAGGGATCGACGATCACCGGTGCCCAGGTCTTTTCCTTGAGCAGCGGCGTGATGCACTCGTCGGGATGGTTGCGGTATCCGTCCATGTTGGGCATGGTGCCGCGGGGGCAAAGCATCACGTTGGGATTGCCCTGGGCGACGATGTATTCTCCCGCGAGGATGAACTCCGAAATGGGGCCCATGTGCATGCTGCGCTTGAGCAGCACGCGCGTCTTGGTGCCCTTCGTCATGCGGCCGACTTCCTGCAGCAGGCGGTAGTTAAGGGCGCTGCGCGCGCCGATCTGCAGGGAATCCACGCCGGCCTCGACGCAGAGTTTGGCCTGGTCGAAGTCCATGACCTCGGTGTTCACGGGAAGGCCGGTCTGGTCGCGCGCCTCCAGCAGGATGTAGAGGCTCTTCGCATCGCCCTGGTAGGAGTGCGGGGAGGTGCGGGGCTTCCAGACACCGCCGCGGATCATGTCGGCTCCGGCTTCCTTGACGGCGTGCGCGGTTTCGAAGAAGAAGTTCTTGTTGTTGGGGTCGATGGTGCACTGTCCCGCGATCACGGCGAAATCGCCGGGAACCGTCCGGTTGCCGATCGTGATGGTGTGGTGCGAGAGACGGCTCTCGCGCGCCATCAGCTTGTACGGGGTCTGTACCCGGTCGATGCGATCGATGTAGGCGAGACCTTCGATGCGGTTGATGAGTTCCTGGCTCGTTTCGTCGCCCATCAGGGCGTAAATCGAACGCTGCGCCCCGTGGATGGGCTGGATGCCGACATTGAACTCGGCCGCGATCTCGGTGATCTCTTGAAGTTCGGCGTCGGTCAGGCGGGGCTGCAGGGGAATGATCATGCGTTGAATCCGTTGCGTTTCGGGGAATCCGGATCACAATTCTAGCCATTTACGGGGGCTTGGGCAACGCGCGGCCCGGGATCGCCTGGCTCCCGCGCGGCGTTGCGCGCCGACGCGGGCGTCAGGGAGTCACAAGCAACGGCTGGGCGCCGTATCCGGGAGCGCGGAACAGATAAATGCCGGGAGGGACGCGTTCCCCCGTCGTATCCCTGAGATCCCAATTCCACCGGGGGGAGGCCGTGTCCGGGGCCAGCGTGGCGACCCGTCGGCCTGTTTCGGAAACCACCGTCAGGGGACCGCTCAAGACGCCTTGGCCCGTGGCGAATTCCACAGTCGTGGCTTGGCCGCCTGCAGGGTTGGGCTGCGCCGACAGGCCGACACCGCCCGGAGAGATGGTCATTGAGCGCGCATTGCCCCCGGGGAAGGCGGAGTTGGCGACGGCGAGGACGGGGTTTCCTGCCCCTTGCAGCGGCACGCCGGGGCCGGGAAGGAACAGGGCCTCCTGGCCCGCGGAGGAAACCCTCCAGGCACCGCTGATTTCAGGGATTCCCACCCAATACCTCCCATGTTCCGAAGCCGGAACGATCCGGTAGGTTCCGGGAGGGAGGGTCAGCTGCGTGGTGCCCGACGACGGGGTTTCTTCGAGTCGTGGTCGGGGCCATTGCGCCATTCCGGGCGTGAAGGCGAGCGGTGAGGTCCCTGCGGCGGGAGTGCCGGCCAGCGTCATCGCGGCCGCGTAGGCGGTGAAGAGGCTGTCCCAGCGCGCCTGCGAGCCAAGACCCGCGACGAGGGCGGCGGGCAGGTTGTTTCCGTTGGCCTCCAGGGCCTCCCAGATCGGGCGGTCGAAATCGGGGCCGAGGTTGTGCGACAGGAACATGTGGAAAATGCCGTTGCCGTAGTTGCGGAAGCTTCCGTCAAGGGGGTTCAGCACGTTCACCGCGTGATTGTCGGGAAGGATCGAGGGGAGATACTGGAAGTAGTCGTTGATGCCCGGCGCAAGGCGTTCCTCCATGCCGACCGCGGTCAGCTCGTACCACGCGTGCACGGGGTTGGGAAGCGAGGGCGTGTAGGCGAACTGCACGGCATGGTAGAACTCGTGCGCGATGGTCACCCTGAGCCCCATGTCCCATTCGACGTTGTAATTCCTGAACTCACCGGCAATGAAGGGGCGCAGCGGAGTTCCCGTCACTTCACCGGTGGTCGGTTGGTAGGAGGCAGCGTAGAGGAAGTCGTTCTCCACGATGATGGATCCTCCCGAGGAGGGAGCGCGCGTGATTCCGTAGTTCGGGCCCCACATTCCCGTGGCATTTCCCATGTCAGCGATGTCCACCACGTAACGGCCCTGGCCCTGCGCATTGTACACCGTCGAGGCGCTCGCGTATTCGGGAAGGCGCATGCCGATGGAGTCCAGGTGCGCGCGCGCCGCCTCGAGGTATTCTCCCGCGCGAACCGCATAGAGGGGATGGGGGGACTCCATGGAGTCGAGCACCGCGTGCAGGGTCGAGTCGCGCCGGTTGACGGTGAGCCCGGGAGACAGTGCCGCCAGCACGGAATCGGCGCGGGCACGCAGCAGGGAATCCTGCGGCGTCCACCGCACGCGGTGAACGTTGGGGGCGACGGTGTAATGGATCGCGAAGTTCGGGGTCAGCAGGGTGCGCGCGGACCGTGTTCCGGTCTGCATTCGCGCCGACAGCACGGCGGCGCCGGCCGTTCCGGGGATCGGCGCATGGTGCAGCGTCGCACAGGAACGCACGGGGTGGGGTTGCGCCGAATGGACGATCCCCGGGGTGGAGACGGACAGGACAAGCGGGATGAGCAAGAGGGCGCGCACCGGGTCACCCGATCAGCTTGTATCCGGATCCGTGGATGGATAATATGACGCGCGGCTTTTTCGGGTTTTCCTCGAGAAGCTTGCGCAGTTGGACAACGTGGTTGTCCACGGTGCGGCTCTGGATGTATCCCTCGACGCCCCAGATCTTGTGGAGGATTTCCTCGCGCGTGACCACCTGGTTGCGGCGCTCCCAAAGCAGCTTGAGGATCTCGGCCTCCTTGTAGGTCAGGCGGCGCGTTTCGCCGCCGACTTCCGCGGTCAGGGCGTTGAAATCCACGCGCGCATTCGCGATGCGGGCCTCGTCGGGAACGGGGGAGTGCCCGCCGCCCGGGCCTCGCCGCCGCAGCAGGCTGCGCGCGCGCGCCAGCAGCACGTTGAGGTCGAAGGGTTTCGCGAGATAGTCGTCGGCCCCGCTGTCGAGGCCGGCCACGACGTCATCCTCCGAGTCGCGCGCGGTCAGAAGCAGCACGGGTTCTTCCACGCCGTTGCGCCGCAGGTTGCGCAACAGTTCGACGCCGTCCTTTCCCGGCAACATCCAGTCGAGGATGTAAAGGTCGAACGCGGCCCCGGCCTTCAGGACGCCCTCCGCCGACTCTGCGTCCGAAAGCACGGTGACGTCGTAGCCGGCCGCACGCAGGTTGTACGAAAGGCCCAGCGCCAGGCTTTGATCGTCTTCGACGAGCAGGATTCGCGCATTCATGGCTGCGCCAGGGGGATCCGGATGACGAATTCGTTGCCGGGAGGGTCGTGCAGGGGGAGCGCGAGTGCCTCTCCCTTGTGAAGCCGGGCGATGCTGCGCACGATGTAAAGCCCGAGCCCCACGCCGCCCTGCCTGCGAGTGGCCAGGTTGGGAATGCGGTAGAACTTCTGGAAGATGCGCTTGAGGTACTTCCTTTCGAGCGGTTTTCCGCCGTCGCGCACCGAAAAGCGCGCGAACGCTCCTTCGCGCCGCACGGTCAGCGCGGGAACAGAGCCTCGCCCGTACTTTTCGGCATTGGTGAGCAGGTTCGACAGGGCGGTTTCTAGGAGGTCGGGATCGGCTTCGATGCGGAGGCCTTGCTCCGCTTCATGGGTGAGGGGACGCGGCCATTTCGACGCGATGCCTTCCACGACGGCATTTGCGGGCACGGTCTTGCGGTGCACCAGCAACTGACGATCCTCGATCTGCTGGATTTTCAGAAGCTGGTCGATGAGCTGGCCCAGGCGCGTGCATTCGGCCAGGATCCCGTCGGCAAAACGGTCGTGCTCCTCCGGGGGAAGGGGCTGCTGGCGGAGCGTCTGCGCCAACAGCTGGATTCCGGAAAGCGGGAGGCGCAACTCGTGCGTCATCATGTTCGTGAAGTCGCGCTGGCGCTGCTTGAACAGGTTGTTGCGCATCACCGAGGCGAAAAAAAGCGAAAGCGACACGATGAGCATGACGCAGGCGGTGATTCCCGCCACGAGAACGATCCAGCGCATTCCCGAAGAGGCGACTTCGCCGCCGTGCAGGGATTCCTGCAATTCGCGGATGGTGAGGTAGTCGCCGATCATGTACACGTTCCAGAACACGATCAGCGCGACCGCCATGCACAGGGCGATCACGAAGAGGGTGATGTAGATGGCATTGCGTAGCTTCATGGGCGGCTGCAGGGGAGGCGCCTCATAAACTACTACCGCGACGCCCCCGTGCCGCGGCCAGAAGCGCTCCCCATCCCGCCAGGGTGATGAGGAGAGCCGCGTCGATCCAGCTTCCGGCCGCGGCATACGCAGTGCGTCGATCAGGCGTGTGCACGGTGCGGCGCAGCACGGTGCTGTCCATCAGCGCGGTGCGGCCAAGGTCGCGCCCCCACGCGTCGTAGAAGACACTCACTCCGTTGTTGGCCGCCCGCGCCACCGGGAATCCGTTCTCGGCGGCGCGGAAGCGGGCGATGTTCGCGTGCTGGTAGGGGCCGTTGGTGCGTCCGAACCACCCGTCGTTGGTGACGTTGACCAACAGGAGAGCCCCGGTATTGCGCGCCTGGCGGGCGAACGATGGATAGATCACCTCGTAGCAGATCGACGGAGACCAGGGCACGCGATCCCCCCACAGGCGGTGTCCATCACCGGGACTGAAGCCTCCGTCCCCGAGATTCACGTAGTTGATCACGGGAAAGATGCCGTTGAAGGGGAGCTTTTCACTGAAGGGGACCAGCCGCAGCTTCGCGTATTCGTCGGGCCACCCTTCGACTCCCGGGCGGAACAGGAAGGCCGAGTTGAAGAAACGGTAGTCGCTCCACGGGAGGCGCTCGGGGACGTAGTGCAACGCCCCGGTGAGCACGGTCGCACCCGTCATGCGCGCGATGGCGCGGAGGGAGTCGGCGATTTGCGGTCGCGTGCGCAGAAAGTCGGGAACAGCCGTCTCGGGGAAGAGGATCAGGTCCGCGCCGCGCACGGGAGCGAGGTCTTCCGCGGCGCCTTCCACCGTACGGAAGGTCTTGCCCATGACCGCCTGGAAATATTCTTCGCCCCATTTCTTCGTCTGGGGGATGGAGGGCTGCACGAGCGCGATGTCGAGGCGCGGCGCATCGCGGTCGTCGGCGCGCAGCAGCACGATGCCTCCATGCAATGCGAGCAGAACGGGGACTGCGACGAAGGCCGCGTACCAGGCCGCCCTGCGTCCGGATTCCGCGTACAACGCGCGGGCCAGCAGCAGGTTCGCGGCCACCATCGCGGCGGAGAGCCCGTAAACGCCCCACCATCCCACCGATTGGAACAGCACGGGCCAGTTTCCCAGCGTGTAGCCGAGGTTGGTCCAGGGGAAGGACATTTCGCCCACGGCGCGCGCCGCCTCAAGCCCGGCCCATGCGAATGGAAACAGCAGCAGGAGCAGCGTCCGCCGGCGCGCGTCGAGCGCCCTGCGGAACGCCCAGCCCGCGAGCCCGTTGAACAGGGAGAGAAAGAGGATCAGGAGCACCAATCCGAAGGCGATCAGCAGGGCGGGCCCCACCTTCATCACGTTGTAGATCCACCAGCACATCACGGTGTTGTAGGCGAGGCCCGCGAGGAACCAGGCCCGGAAGGCCTGGCGCGGCGTCAGCGCGAAGGTCGCAAGGAATGCGGGGGCGAGCACGACGAAGCCGAGCAGGCCGAACGGGAACGGCGGATAACACAACGCCCACACGATCGATGCGAGCAGGATTGTGGCACGGGGGGCGTTCAGGATGACGCCGACGAGAGGGGGGTGGGGGGGCGTCTTCGCGGCCGGATCTTCGGAGGGGGCGGGGATCCCGTCTCTCATCGCTTACCCTGCGGGTGAAAGAGCACCACGTATTCCCCGCGCGGGGTGCGTTCCGCATAATGCGCGCGCAGCGTGGCGACGCTCCCACGCAGGAACTCCTCGAATTTCTTGGTCAGTTCGCGCGCGGCGACCACATGAAAATCTTCGCCGAACACCTGTCCGATTTCCTCGAGGAAGGAGACGATCTGGTAGGGGGCAACGTAGAAGATCACCGTGGGCGCGTGCGCTTCATCTTCGGGCCACTTGGCCTTGATCTGTTCAAGCTTTCGCAGGCGCTGCGCGGACTTCTTCGGGGGGAAATTCTCGAAGGAAAAGCGGTCGGTGGGCAGGCCCGAGGCGGTGAGCGCCGCCAGCAGCGCCGAGGGCCCGGGCACGGGAATCACCGCGAGGTTTTCCGCAAGTGCCGACTTCACGAGATTGAAGGCTGGGTCGGCGATGCCCGGCGTGCCCGCGTCGCAGATCAGGGCCACGACCTCGCCGTCCCGCAAGCGTTGCAGGTAGGCTTCGGAAACGCGCTCCTTGTTGAAGTCGTGATACGGTTCCAGTGGCTTGCGGATGTCGAAATGATCGAGCAGCACGCGCGAGTGCCGGGTGTCCTCGGCCAGGACGCGATCGCACTCGCGCAGCACACGCACTGCGCGGTACGTGATGTCCTCGAGGTTACCGATCGGCGTCGCGACGAGATACAAGCCGGGGGAGAGAGGCGGGGCGTCCGACATGGGGGGGAAGGTAGGAAGTTGTGAGTGATGAGTTATGAATGATGAGTGGAGAGCAATGCAACAATAGAGCAATAGAACAATGGAACGCAAGAAAGGTAGAGGTATGGGGTAATGGGTAACGGGTGCAGCTACATGGACAGGTGTGTTTCACTCCTGTTCCTGATCGATATTGTATGACCCGTCACCTGACATCTGACACCTCCTACCTCCTACCCCCTCTTGTCGCAATGCTCTATTGCCCTCTTCCAAACTGATACACCATCTGCAGCACGAGGCGCATCGACTGCAACGTCCACTCGGCGCGGTCGGCAGGGGCGGTGTCGAGCAAGAGGTCCCAGTCGGCATCGCTGCGGAAGCTGAGCCGCGAAAAGGCCAGGCCTCCGGTGAAGGCGAAGCGGCGGTCGAAATCCTGTTGGAAGCCGACTTGCACTTCGAAGCCGGCGCCGGCCGGGTCCGTCCGCGCGGCCAGGGTTCCACCGTCCGCGCGGAGGCCCGTGGTTCCGAAGCTCCAGAAGTGGGTGTACGCAGCGTACAGGCCGGGCTTTCCGCTGACGGTGAGGAAGGACACCGGCACCAGCCAGCGCGCGCCGAGGCCGGCCAGGTGCGCCTGTGTGGTGTAGGCGTACTCCTGCGCGGGCTCGTTGTCGCGTTGCGCGAGGCCGGTGATGGTGTAGCCCAGTCGTTCGGGACGGGTGTAGGCGGCTTGCACGGGGTTCGAGAGCAAGTGTTCGGTGCGCAACCACAGGTCGAAGTGGGAAAACACCGGATACCCCAACAACAGGCCCGTCGGGAAGAAGATGTGCACGGGATCCTGGCGTTGCAGGATGCGTTGCCCGGCGGCGTTCGCGCGGGCCGTCATGTGAGCGGCGAACAGGTCGCTTGCGGAGTGGTTTCCGAATGCGATGCCGGCGGTGAATCCTGCATAGGGGCCGCGTCGCTGCATCTTGCCGGCCAGACTGTCGCGCCGGCTCGCGGCATCGATGGTATCAGGGAGGGTGTCTTGGGCGACGGCGCCTGCCTCCACCGCTCGGATGAGCGCGGCGCGTGCCGAGTCGGACATGAAGGCGGGGGGAGGGCCGCCACCTGCATCTTGCGCGGAAGCGGGCATTGCCAGGAAGCCGCAGGCGATGAGCAATGCGGAGATTCCGCGTCGGATCCCGATCCCGGGGCCGGCTGTCATGCGCCGTCCTCGCCACGATAGAGTTCGTGCGCACGGATGTAGTCGGCCACGGGCGGGGGAAGCTCCCTGAGCGCGGAGTCGCGTTCGGAGCCTCCCTGCCGCAGGCGCGCGCGCAACGTGGTCGAACGATGCGGCATCTCGGGGAAGTCGAGCAGGGAAACCCCCTCGGGCAGCGGACCCACGGGATGCCCGGGCCTGGGGAAAACCGCGGGAGAGGCCCCCCGCATCACCTCATCGGGCCGGTACCAGGCAGGGAATCCCTCCCAGTTGTCGGAACCGATCAGCAGGTGCCAGGTGTGTCCTTCACCGAAGCGTTCCTTGAGCGCCAGAAGGGTTCGCAAGGTGTAGGACGGGGGGGGCAGGCGGGCTTCCACGTCGGAGCTTTCCGAGGCGGAATCTCCGGCAATCAGGGCCTGCGTCATCGCCAGCCTGTGCGCGAAGGCGGTGGTGGGGGCTTCTTTGTGGGGTGGCCGTGCCGTGGGAACCCAGACCAGCCTGTCGAGGCCGAGCTGCGCTCTTGCCGCGCGGGCCAAGGCGGCATGTGCCGAGTGGGGAGGGTCGAAGGAGCCGCCGAAGACGCCGATGCGCATGGAGAGCCCGCTACGGGGAGGACCGTTGCCTTTCCTCACGCTCGCGGACGCGTTCCTGGCGCGCCTTGGCGCGCTCGAGCTGGTTGCGCAGCCGCTGCACCTGCCGGGCGAAGGGGTCGTCCTCGGCGATTCCGTCGAATTGTGCGAGGATGTTGTCTGCTTCGTCGAACTGCGACAGCTTGATGTAACTCTCGGCGAGCTTGAGATTGATCTCGCGGCGTGGCACCCGGTCACCGTAATCGCGCAGCAGCTGCCGATAATAGATGGCCGCAGCCAGGGGTTCGTTCATTCGGCTGTAGAGGCGCGCGATGAGCATGTCGCGTTCCGCGAGCAACTGGCCGAGGCGGGCGAGTTCGGCTCGTGCGCTGTCGGCGCGATCGGACAGGGGGAACTCCGCCGCGAACCCCTCGAACTCGCGGATGGCTTCAAGCGTTTTGGTCTGGTCGCGTTGGGGAATCTTGACCTGGTTGCCGAGGCTGCGGGCGAGTTGCCAGCGAGCGCGCTCGCCGAAACGCCGGGAGTTGGGATAGTCGCGGAGGAAGGCTGAAAATTCGATTTCGGCCTCCAGCCACTCCTTGAGCTGGAAGTGGGAGTCGGCAAGTTCGTAGTGGGCCTGTTCGGCGTGTTCGGTACCGGCGCAGGTCATGATGAAGTCGGCATAGCCCTGCTTGGCATACGCATAGCGGCCGCGCTCGTAGCGCTCGTGGATGCGCTCGAAGCGCTCCTGGCAATCACCGCGCAGGTCGCGGGGCTTGCTGGAACATTGGATGAGGACGAGGGCGGCGCCCGAGAGCATGGCGGCGCGGAAGATGAAAGATCGGATCATGTCGGGGTCGCGTTCCTGGGGGCGCTAGCGGTTGGACAGGTTCTCGAGCTCGCTGCGTGCGCGTTCCACGTACTCGCTGTCGGGGTACGAAGATACCAATTTGCGGAATGCCTCCCTCGCCAGTTCCCGATTCCCGAGCCTGAGATGGCAATAACCGATCTTCAACTGGGCATCGTCGTGCTTGTTGTTGCCGGGCATGTCGAAAACCTTGTGGAATGCCGCGAGCGCCGCGGCGTAGTCGCCCATGCCGTAGTGGCTCTCGCCGATCCAGTATTGCGCATTGCCGGCGTAGGCGCCGCGCGGATGATCGCGCAGCAGGGCTTCGAAGGCCCGCACGGCTCCCGCATAGTCGCGGGCGAAGTAGCGATCGAGCGCCTTGCGGTATTCCGCGGCCTCGTCGGGAGTCACGCGGCGCGCCCCTTGGGGCGCCGGCGCGGGCGTCGGGCGGGGGGAGAGGCCGGCGTCTTTTCTGAGGCTGTCGAGCGCGCGCTCCTGTTGCTGGATCCGTTCGCCGGTCCATGACAGCATGTGCGCGAGATCCCTGACCTGTCCCTCGAGCTCCTGCAGGCGCGAAGACTGGGTTTCGTGCGCAAGGCGCGCCTCCTGTGCGAGACGGAGCGCTTCGGCGGCATCGGCTTCCACCACGACGGGGCGGGGCGCGGCGCAACCCGCCAGCAGGGGGATGGAGAACGCGAGGGCGAGGGCGGCGCGAAAGGGCGGCTTCAGGGGAACGGGAGTCATGTGTGTTGTAGTATATTCACCGCCGGTGATTCTGGCAAAATACATCCTCAGGGAGCACGCCGCTCCGTTCTTCTACGCCCTGTTTGTCATCACCTTCCTGTTCCTCGTCGACTTCCTGATCCGCATTTTGTCCTCGGTGCTCAACAAGGGGCTCGAGTGGTATGTCGTCGCGGAAATCGTCATCCTGAATCTCGCCTGGATGCTTGCGTTATCGGTGCCCATGGCCGTGCTCGTCGCCGCGCTCATGGCCTTCGGACGAATGTCTGCGGACAATGAGATCACGGCGTTGCGCGCGACCGGGATTTCTCCCTTGCGGGCGCTGGTTCCGGTGCTGGCTGTCGGGCTCGTGATCGCCGCAGGCCTGACCTGGTTCAACGACAGGATCCTGCCGGAGGCGAACCACCGTGCGGCGGCCTTGCGCAGCGACATCGCACGCAAGCAGCCCGCCGCACTGATCGCCCCCCGCATCCTCATTCGCGACTTCGAGGGCTACCAGCTTTGGATGGATCGGGTGAACCCCGAGACCGACGTGTTCTACGGTGTACGCATCTACCAGCAGGAACGGGGGCAGAAGTTGCGCTATACCTTCGCCGATTCCGCCACCGTCCAGTATACGCCCGATGGCAGTCACCTCCTCATTCACCTGCGTGACGGCGAAAACCATGTGGTGGAACCCAACGATCCGGATCAGTATCTGAGGGTGCGCTTCCGCGAACAGACGGCCGCCATCCACAATGTGGATGCCGCTCTCACCCGCGAGGAGCGTGCCTACCGGAGCGATCGCGAGATGTCCGTGTCCGACATGGCCAAAATCGTGCGGGACAGCCGCGCGCGCCTCGAAACCCTCCGCGAAGAATTCGCGGGCCTGCTTTTCGATGATCTCCGGGCCTTGGCGATGCGCCTTTCAAGTGATCCGGCGTCACCCGTCCCGCCCCGCCTTGAGCGCGTCCCCTGGCGCGAGCAGGTGGAGATTCCGCAGACCCTGCTGGCCCGGGCGCACCGCATGGAAGGGGGCAAAATCAGCCAGATCGCGCGCTATGAGGCGCGCTCCCGGGCTACCCGCATGGAGATTGCGCAGTACACCGTGGAAATCCACAAAAAGTTCTCGATTCCTTTCGCATGCCTCGTGTTCATTCTCGTGGGTGCGCCGCTGGGCATCATGGCGCGTCGCGGGGGCGTGGGCACCGGGGTGATTTACAGCCTGGCCTTCTTCGTGCTTTACTGGGCGGGCATGATCCGCGGCGAAACCCTTGCCGACAACCTCAAGATGTCGCCTTGGCTGGCGATGTGGGGGCCGAACCTGCTCGTGGGGGCGGGCGGCCTGTGGCTGATCTGGCGCATGGCGCGCGAGAAGTACACCCCCGGGCGCGCATTGCCGGGGCGGCTGTTCGAACGACTGCGCGCGCGCCTTCGTTTTCGTCCGGCGCCGGGCGGTTCGCGATGACCCCTGCGATGCCCGGAGCCATGCCGTGAACATTTACACGCGCCACGTCCTCAAGGGATTCCTGGGGCTCTACCTGTTGTGTTTTCTCAGCGCGACGGCGATCTTCCTCATCATCGACTTCGTGGGCAACAGCCAGCTCTGGTTGACCCGCCCGCCGGGGGAGCGCACGACCTACTACCTCAATTACCTGCCCTACATCGCCTACCTGATCTCCCCGGTGGCCGCGTTGCTCGCGTCGGTTTTCTCGGTCGGGAACCTGGCCAAGCACTTCGAACTCGTCGCCCTGCGCTCCGCCGGGGTTTCCGTCACGCGCATCCTTGCTCCCGTCTTGTTCTCGGGCATCGTGCTGAGCGCGGGCATGTTCGTGCTGCACGACACCGTGCTTCCCGATGCGAACAACCGTCGTTTCCAGATCCAGGAACCGGGGCCGGGCGTTTTCGACGGGCGCGACCCGCGCGAACGCATCCAGTACATCTATACCGCATCCGATGGCACCATCCTGTACTTCCAGCACTACAACGGGCAGCACCGCATCGGATCGATCGTGACCGCCATGCGCCTGCGCAGCGGTCGCCCCGTGCTGCGGGTCGATGCGATGCAGTTGCGCTGGATCGATTCGGTGTGGACCTTCCGCAACGGAACGCGGCGGGAGTTCTTCGGCGACTCGGTCGCATCGGAACGTTTCGATGAATGGATCCTGCCCGAGTTTCGCGACCCGCCCGAGGAGCTTCTCGACACGCGACGTTACCCCGACGAGATGTCGATGGCGGAGCTCTCCCGCCGCATCGGCGTGCTCGAACGCACGGGAGAGCCCGCCCACGCGCTGCGAACGCACTGGCACTTCCGGATCGCGAGTTCGCTCGTCAACTTTTTCATGGTCGTCATCGGGTCGATGCTGGCCGTCAATGCCGTGCGCACGGGGCTGGCGCGTAATTTCGGGGTCGGGCTGTTCATCACCTTTCTCTACTATATCGCGTTGCGCATGGGGCTTGTCATGGGTGAAAGCGGGGGCATGAACCCGGTCGCGGCCGCGTGGTTCGGCAACATCCTGTTTTTTCCCGTCGCGCTCTGGTTGTGGTGGAAGGCGGCGAGGAAGTGAGAGTTGAGTTATGAGTGGGGGTACGGGGGAGGGCAGGGAAAAGGGTATTGTTTCGGGTTCGGTCCCCGATCCTTTAAACCCGGCGCCTCGAGCACCTGATCCCGATGGACGCAAGATGAACATGGAGGAACGATCCATGGCTGTGGAACAGGAGGCGCAGGATGCGCGGTTCATGCGGCTGGCGTTCAATGAGGCCCTGTCGGGAGCCGACAAGGGCGAGGTTCCCATCGGCTGCGTGCTGGTCAGGGGCGGACAGGTCCTGGGGCGTGGCCACAACCTGATGGAAACCCTGCGCGACCCGACCGCTCATGCGGAAATCCTGGCCATCGGCGCGGCCTGCCAGTCTCTCGACAACTGGCGTCTCGACGACTGCACGCTCTACGTGACCCTCGAGCCATGCCCCATGTGCGCGGGAGCGATCCTCAACAGCCGCATTGCGCGCGTGGTTTTCGGGGCCCGCGACAAGCGGTTGGGCGCCTTGGGATCCACCTTCGACATCCTCGGAGAAAACCCCATCAATCGCGTCGTCGCCGTGGAAGGCCCCGTGATGGAAGAAGAGTGCCTGGAGCTTTTGCGCGGTTTTTTCCGCGGGCTGAGGGCCGACAAGAAAGGGAAGGGCGGGGGAACTCCCCGCGAACCTTCCGCCATTGAGGGCGGCTCCGAAGGCTAGTACCTTTCCGGGTGCTCATCCCGGGAAACCAGGCCCCGCGCAATGCGAGTCGAACCGAACCCCGCCAGGGCGAAAGCAGCAACGGTAGGCATCGGCCGCGTGTGCCGCGATCCGGTTTGCGAGTACCGGGATGGGTCCTTGTAGGGGCAAATAATCATTTGCCCCTACAAGGACCCTGATCAGGGCCCGTTCACCGCTTCGCGGTGAATCCCCACCATTCCCCCAATGTGATTTCTTCGGCGACCGTGATGCCGTGTGCGGCGATCCACGGGTGCCAGTGCGGCTGGTCCTCGACGCGCTGTCCAGAGAACAGGAGGCAGCCGCCCGGTGCGGTGCGCGCGAGCAGGGCCTCGAGATAGGGCCATGTCTCGGTGCGGATCATGTTCACCACGATGACATCGAAGCGCGCGTCCGGTCGCAGCGATTCCAGTGTTCCCACGTGAAAGAGCACGGAGGTTCCGGAGGGCGGGGGGTTTTCTTCGAGGTTTTCCCGCAGGCAGGGGCCGGCGACCGGATCGATGTCGAACCCGGACGCGAGGCGTGCGCCGCGCATCGCGGCGTAAAGGGCGAGGATCCCCGTGCCCGTGCCGACGTCGAGAACGGTCTTGCCCCGGAGATCGAGCCGTTCCATCAACAGCGCGGCGATGCGCGTGGATTCATGGGCACCGGTCCCGAAGGCCATCTTCGCCTCGAGGCGAATGACGTGCCCGGCATCGTGCGGCGACTCGACCCAAGGAGGGCAGACGGTGAGTTCCGGCGTGACTTCGACGGGGGTCTGGCGCTCGCGCCAGCTGCGGTCCCAGTCTTCCCACGGGCTTTCCCCCGAGTCGAGGGCGCGCTCCCCGAAGGCTTCGCGGGCGGCTTGCAGGGAGTCCCCCCCCTCGAAAAACGCTTTGATCACGCAGTCGGGGCCTTCTTCCTCCTCGGTTCCAAGCGCTCCGCCATCCATGAGAAGCCATTGGTCGGTTTCTGCGTTTTCGGGCGTGGAACGAAGGCGGAGCCAGTAATAGGTGCGTGGTTGGGGCATGGGCGGGAAAAATAGGTTCGCATTGCGGACCAACGCGCGCTTTGTCAGGATGCACGGTCGCTGCCCTTCCTATATTTGTCCTTCCTTTAGCGCGGTTTTCCGCGGACGGAGAGGTCGGAGAGTGAAGGAAGTCCTGGTACGGAATGCCGATTATGCCTCGATTCTGGGGGATGCGCGCCAATTCGTCGAGCCCGGGCTTGATCGCGTGCATGTCATCATGGAGTCCGTCGCGGACGGGGCGCCGGGCAATCTCGCGGGGCATTTGCGCCAGCTGTTGAGCCGCCGCGGCAAGCGCGTCAGGTCCACCTTTCTTCTGTTGCTGGCTCAGGCCGGGCGCGATTTCGACCTCGAGCGGGCCGCTCGCGTGTGCGCGGCGGTCGAGTTGATCCATCTCGGTTCGTTGATCCACGACGACATCATCGACGGCAGCGATCTGCGGCGGAACGAGAAGACGGCGCACCAGCGCTGGGGAAACCGGGTGGCGGTGCTGCTCGGCGACTACACGATGTCCAAATCGATGGAACTGGTCTGGGGAGATCCGGATCGTCGCATCCCGTTGAGCCTGTCCCGCGCTTCGAGCGCCCTGATCCGCGCCGAGATGCTCGAGGTGGAACGCGCCGGCCGCATGGATCTCACGCTGGAACAATACGACGAGATCATCGCGGGGAAAACCGCGGCACTCTTCGAAACCTGCGGCGAATGCGGCGCCCTGCTGGCCGATTTCGCGGCCGGCGACGTCGCGCGGGCCGCGCGCCTGGGCCGCGACTTCGGACTCGCTTTCCAGATCATCGACGATCTTCTCGACTTCGGCATCGGCAACGGCGACCTCGACAAGCGCACGTTCTCCGACGTCAAGAACGGCTTGCTGACCTTGCCGCTCATTCTTTACCTGAACGCGTGCGGTGAGGAGGAGAAGGCGGAAATGTTGGCCCTGCTCGAAACATCGGGCGAGGAGCCCAGCCAGCGTCGCATCCGCGAAGCGCTCGAAGGCCACGATGCCTTCGGCATGGCCCGCGCGATGGCGGAGGAGAAGGTACGCGATGGCCTTTCGTTCATCGAAACCTTGCCCGACTCCCCGGCGACGCACCATTTGCGCCAGGTCTGCTCCCTGATGACGGAACGCTCCTTGTAGGGGTTCGCGCGCCTCGGGGCAAGGGAACGCTCGTGCCTGCGTTCCGGCTTTCACAATCCACAACTTATATCTTCCAACTCCTGACCCATAACTCATAACTCATAACCCATAACTCATAACTCATAACTCACAACTCACAACTTCCCCCCACTTTCCTCCTGCATCCCCCCTCTCTTTGACCTATAATAGGGGACTCCCGTTTTTCGGAGTCTTCAAATGTCCCAGAACATCGAAAGCGTCCTCAAGGAAAACCGCGTCTTCAACCCGCCGTCGGCGTTCACCGCGCGCGCCGCGCTGCGTTCCCTCGACGAGTACCGCAGCCTGCACAAGCGCTCCGTCGAGGATCCCGAGGGCTTCTGGGCAGAACAGGCCGCCGGGTTGCACTGGTTCCGCAAGTGGGATCGGGTGCGCAACTGGGACAACCCGCCGTTCGCGCGCTGGTTCGAGGGGGGCAAGACCAATGTCGCGCACAACTGTCTCGATCGCCACCTGAACACGGCGCGCAAGAACAAGGCCGCCATCATCTGGGAGGGAGAGCCCGGCGATCGCCGCGTGCTCACCTACCTCGACCTGCATCGCGAGGTTTGCCGTTTCGCCAACGCCCTGAAGGCGCGCGGCGTGAAGCCGGGCGACACGGTGGCGATCTACATGCCGCTGGTGCCCGAGCTGGCCGTGGCCATGCTGGCCTGCGCGCGCATCGGTGCGGTGCACTCCATCATCTTCGGGGGCTTCAGCGCGCCCGCCCTCGTCGATCGCATCAACGACGCGTCCTCGACCGTGGTGATCACCGCCGACGGCGGTTGGCGTCGCGGGCAGATCGTCGAGTTGAAGAAGACCGTGGACGAGGCCCTGAAGCAGACACCCACCGTGAAGGATGTGATCGTGCTCCGCCGCACGGAGCAGGCCGTGGAGATGCAGGAAGGCCGCGACGCCTGGTGGCACGACGCCGTCGCCGACATGCCGGAGACGTGCCCCTCCGAAGAGCTCGACGCAGAGCACCCTTTGTTCATCCTCTACACGTCGGGAAGCACGGGCAAGCCGAAGGGTATTTTGCACAGCACGGCGGGGTACATGCTGGGGGCGCAGCTTTCGACGAAGTACGTCTTCGACCTGCGCGAGGAGGACACCTACTGGTGCACGGCCGACATCGGCTGGGTGACGGGGCACAGCTATGTCGTCTATGGCCCGCTGTGCAACGGCGCGACCACGGTGATGTACGAGGGCGCGCCCAACCATCCCGACACCGACCGTTTCTGGGAGATCGTGGAGCGCTATCGCGTCAACGTCTTCTACACCGCGCCCACGGCCATTCGCGCCTTCATGAAGTGGGGCGACTCCGCGCCGCGCAAGCATGACCTCTCCTCGCTGCGCCTGCTGGGCTCGGTGGGGGAGCCGATCAATCCCGAGGCGTGGATCTGGTACCACCAGCGCATCGGGGGAGGGCGCTGCCCCATCGTCGATACCTGGTGGCAAACCGAGACGGGAAGCATCGCCATCACTCCGCTTCCGGGCGTCACGCCGACGAAGCCGGGCTCGGCGACCTTCCCGTTCTTCGGGATCGACGCCGCCGTGGTGGACGAGAACGGCGAAGAGCTTCCCAACGGCCAGGGAGGATTCCTCGTCATCCGCCAGCCGTGGCCTTCGATGCTGCGCACGCTGTGGGGTGACGACGACCGCTTCCGCGAGGTGTACTGGAGCCGCTTCGCCAACAAGGGCTACTACATGGCGGGCGACGGCGCCGTGCGCGACGCCGACGGGTATTTCTGGATCCTCGGTCGCATCGACGACGTGCTCAACGTGTCGGGGCACCGCCTCTCCACGATGGAAGTCGAGAGCGCCCTGGTTTCCCATGTCGCGGTGGTGGAGGCGGCCGTGGTCGGTTTCCATCACGAGATCAAGGGCGAGGGTGTCGCGGCGTTCGTCACGTTGGGACCTGAGCATCCGCAGGGTCCCGACACCGCCGCCGCGCTGAAGAAGCACGTGCGCGAAACCATCGGCGCCATCGCCGTTCCCGACCAGATCCACTTCACCGATGCGCTTCCGAAGACGCGATCCGGAAAAATCATGCGCCGCCTCCTTCGCGATGTCGCCAACGGCGTGGAGTCGAAGGGCGACATGACCACGCTCGAGGATTTGAACGTTCTGGCGAAGTTGCGCGAACAGGAAGAGGAGTAGGGGGGATCCCGTGCGGACGGCTTGATTCTGGGGGTGCGTTCCCGGTCGCCGAAAGCGCGTTTCGCGTTTGACCCATGGGCATGCCTGCGTTACCTTGGGACCTTGCCCGTTTTGTTTTCGGAGGAAACCCCATGCTCTCTCGCCGTTCCCTGTCGCTCCTTCCCGCCCTGTTGTCGGTTGCGGGGCTTTTTCCCGCCCTTTCCGTCGCGCAGGACACGGTTCCCGAATACGGTTGGAAGCACACGGCGAGCGGGTCGCTCAATCTCAGCCAGGCCTATTTCGACAACTGGACCCGGGGCGGCACCGATGCGCTGAACTGGGAGTTTCGCCTCGAAGGCTCCATCAAGGAAAAGCGCGAAACCTACGAGTGGGAAACCCGCGGCCGCGCGCTGTACGGGCAAAGCCGGCTGCAGGGACTGGGCACACGCAAGGGCTCGGACGAGGCCATGATGGAGACCATCTACACGCGCAAGGTTTCGGAATGGGTGAACCCCTTCGCGGCGGCGCGTTTCCAGTCGCAGTTCGCGGCGGGTTACGAGTACGATGACACGCTCGACACGCGCGAGCGCGTCTCGGGGCCTTTCGATCCCGTCTATCTCACGCAAACCGTCGGTCTCGGAAAGTCGTGGGACGACATGTACCGCGTGCGCGTGGGTGGCGCCCTCAAGCAAACCTTCAGCGCGGTCCGTTACGGCTACGCCAACAATCCCGACACGGACGAGATCGAGACGTTCCGCATCGAACCGGGTGCGAGCCTGAACCTCGAGGTGCGCCGTTCCGTGATGGAAAACATCCTCTTCTCCAGCGTGCTGGATGTGTTCGTGAACTTCCGGGGCGTGGACGAGATCGACGTTCGTTGGGAGAACCAGCTCGTCGCCAAGGTGAACGCGCGCATCAACGCCAATGCCGGGTTCGATGTCCTGTACGACAAAAGCCTGTCCGACCGCCGCCAGATCCGCCAGAGCCTGGCGGTGGGCATTTCGTTCCTGAGCATTTAGGGCGCTTCGCCCCTGCCGGCGAGCCGTCAACGAAGCACCCCCTCCTTTTCTATCCTTCCCGCTCATGAAATTCGAGGATATCGTCGCATTGGCGCGTCAGCGCAAGGCCGAAATGCCCGAGGGCAGCTCCACCACGGAACTGTTCCGCAAGGGCACGGACGGAATCGGCAAGAAACTGGTCGAGGAGGCCGCCGAAAGCTGGATGGCCGCGAAGTTCGAAAGCCGCGAAGCGCAGGCGCTCGAACTCTCCCAGGTTCTCTACTACGTCGCCTGCATGATGGCCGAAAAGGGCCTCACGCTTGAAGAAATCGAGGCCAGACTTTGATCAAGGTCGCACTCCCCAACAAGGGCCAGCTTTTCGAGCCGACCATGGACATGCTCGCTGCCTGCGGTTACAAGGTCAGCAAGACCCGCCGCGCCCTGTCGGTGCTCGACGACGAGAACGGCGTCGAGTTCTACTTCCTGCGTCCGGGAGATATCCCGATGTACGTGGCGAACGGCATCCTCGACGCCGGAATCACCGGCGCGGACTTCGTGGCGGAGAAAGGCGTGAAGCTTTCGAAGCAGCTCGACCTGAATTTCGGGGGTTCCAAACTGTGCGCGGCGGTGCCGGGGGACAGCGGGATCTCCTCCCTGGAGGGGTTGCGTGACCTGCGTATCGCCACCTCGTTCCCGAACATCGTGGGAGCCTGGTTCAAGGGGCACAAAAACCTCGTCGAACTCGAGGGCGCGGTGGAGATCTCCATCAAGCTCGGCGTGGCCGATGCCATCGTCGACATCGTGGAGACGGGAACGACGCTCAAGCAGGCCGGCCTGAAGATCATCGGTGAGCCCCTGTTCCGGTCGAGCGCCGCGCTCTACGCCCACCCCGGACGAGAGATTCAGGACGAGGTCGTCGTGTTGAAGAACCGCCTCGAGGGGAAGCAACTGGCGATGGATTACATGATGGTCGAGTACGACGTCCCCGAGGCCGCCCTCAAAGACGCGACCGCCGTGACCCCTGGCATCGAGTCTCCCACCGTGACCCCCCTGCAAAAATCCGGGTGGTTTTCGGTGAAGTCGATGGTGAAGCGCAAGGGGTCGCAGAAGATCATGGACGACCTGTCGCGCCTCGGCTGCAAGGGAATCCTCCTCACGTCGATCGACAGCGCACGCATTTAGCGGGCGCTTCTTTCCCCTCGCGCGGATCTGATCCCTGCGAGGGCGACCCATGGGTCGCCCCTACTTTCCGCGCGTGTCTTCCTGCAGTTCCACGGTCAAAAGCAACGGCGCTTCAGGCCAGCGCCGGGCACGTTCCGGGCTCACCGTATTCCTGCCCCGTCGTCCGTTACCCGAAACCACGTCGATGGTTCTTCCATCCAGCGTTTGCACGCGCAGGCGATACGGTCCGTCATGGTCGAGCACGAAGGTTACGGGGCGCTGGCCCGCGGCGATGCGCGCCGTTGCTCCGGAACCGCCCTGTCGCAAATCGCGGGTGACCTCGTGCAATGCAACCGGGCCTGACGGCACGGTCACCCGCCATGCGACCTCCTGCTGCAGCTTGTCGAGGTCGCGCCGCACCCAGTCGAGGGGGTGGGGCGCGGCGTTGTCGCTGCCCGACCGGATCACGACCTCGTCGTACACGTGGGCGCGCACGGTGTAGTCCCCCGAAGGGAGAGAGTCGGGCAGGACGAATTTCTCCCCGCCGTTCGACCGTACCAGCACGGTGTCGATGTACCAGTCCACCCACAATACCTGCGGATCCACTGTCCTAACCCACAACGTGTCCGGATCCGTGAGGATGCCCGCCGTGTCGAGAAAGGCGTCGAGCGGCCGCACGCGGTTGTAGATGTCGAGCACGATCTTCTCCATGCTGACGATGTTGAAGGCGCGCGCCCTTCCCTGGGAGGTGATGTTCATTTTGCTGTTCTGGTCGGGGCGGTACATGCCCTGCCGCACATAGCGCGCGCCCTCGTAGGCGCCGATCACGCCGATGAGCGGCTGGTTGTAACCCAGCCAGTGCCCCCACTTCAGTGCGCCGGTGGGGTCCTTGGTCACGTTGATCTCGCCCGGCTCGTTGTTGGGGAGGTTGTTTGAGCCGTCGTACTCGTCGGCGAGCTGGTGGTGCGAGTGGCCGGCCTCGTGCAGGGCGATCTCTCCCCAGTAGTTGCGCGAATAGACGCAGATCGATCCCCCGGAGTTGTAGTAGCCCGAGGCGTTCAGCACCGCGTAGATCCAGAAACGGTTCACGGAGTTCGACTGGCTCCAGTTCGGCGTGAGGCCGTGCGGCGCGAGTCCCGCTGTGACGGCGTTGCGGGTTTTCGAGGCGTTCACGGTTCCCAGGCGCGTGGAGTTGCGGCCGATTCCGTCGAGGGGGGTGTCGCGCACCTGTGGGGGATTGAGCTCGGGTTCGTCGATTCCCGATTCAGGGCTTACGAGATCGATGCGGTAGTTGTTGAAGAAGTTGCGGTAGCGCCGGTAGGGTTCTCCCCGTAGCGCGGTGTCGCGGTAGGTCACGGCGCGCTGCACCGCGAGTTCGAACTGCGCGCGATCCGCCGAGGAGGAGTCGAAGCCATCGCCGATGTAAATCACGTGGATGCGGTTGGCCCCGGGGCCGTGCTCGCCGAGTTTGACCGCAGGGGGAACCGTTTGGGCCTGCGCGACCGCGAAGAGCGCCCCCACTCCTCCGAGGAGCGCGATCGTGATGCGTGTTCGACGTGTCAAAGCGGTTGCCTTTCGATGAAGTGCCGGGAATGTAACGCCGTCGCAAGTTTTTTTTGTCCGGATTCGCACGGAAGGTTCGCATTCTACCAGTCATGTGCGTTTTTTGAAGAAAGCGGGCGTTTCGTCAGTGCCCCCGCGGTAGATTAGGCGCTCATGTTTTCCGTCGCGCAGGGCGCGGCCTACCACGGGAAGTCCGATGACGCCGAAAGAAGAACTGCTCGCCTCCCAGAAACAATTGCTCGCCGACGCGCACGCGCGCGGCGGCCTGGCCCCGTTCAAGGCTTATTTCAAGCTTTCGGGCCCGGGCTGGCTGCAAAGCGCGATCACCCTCGGCGGGGGATCCCTGGCCGGCGCATTGTTCCTGGGAGTCCTGGGCGGTTACAACTTCCTGTGGTTGCAGGTCGTCGCCGTGACCTTCGGCGTGATCATGCTCAGTGCCATCTCTTACATCGCCCTGTCTTCCCGCGAGCGCCCCTTCACGGCCATTAACAACCACATCAGCCCCGTGCTCGGCTGGGGCTGGGCGGCCGCGGCCATGGCGGCCAACATCGTGTGGTGCCTGCCGCAGTTCAGCCTGGCCACAGCTGCGATGCGGCAAAACCTTCTCCCCGGATTGCTCGGTGATGACGGGCCGCTGGGAGAGTTCGGCGGCAAGCTGGTCGTTTCCCTTGCACTCCTGGCCATCGCGATTCTCATGGTCTCCACCTACGGCAACAAGGGGCGCGGCATCAAGGTGTTCGAGCGCCTGCTCAAGCTGCTTGTGGCCTTGATCGTGATTTGCTTTGTCGGCGTGGTGATCAAGCTCTCGTTGACGCCGGGCGTGTTGCCCTGGGGAGAGATTTTCCGCGGCTACATGCCCAACCTGCGGCAATGGTTCGAACCCTCCGCCGCCTTCGTGCCGTTGTTGCAGGATGTCGCGCCCGAGTTCCGCGTCTTCTGGATCGATTCGATTCTCGGCATGCAGCGCGACGTGATGATCGCCGCGGCCTCGGCCGCCGTGGGCATCAACATGACCTTTTTGCTGCCATACTCCCTGCTGGCCAAGGGCTGGGGACGCGAGTTTCGCGGCATGGCGGTGTTCGATCTCGTCATCGGCATGGCCATTCCCTTCATCATCGTCACCTCGTGCGTGGTGATCGCATCCGCCAGCCAGTTCCACGCCCGGCCCGGCACCGGGCTGCTCGAAGGGGAGGGTGCGCCGCGCAACCTGATCGGCCAGTATAACGGGCTACTGTCCCAGCGCCTGCAACTTGAGATGGGTCCTGGATACCAGGAGCTTTCGCGCGACGACGTCGCAGCACTGGCTGCAGCGTTGCCCGAGGCCGACCGTCGCATGGCGGCGACGCTGGTGCGCCGCGACGCCTTCAACCTCGCGGAGACGCTGGCGCCGCTGACCGGGCATCGCGTGGCCAACATCGTGTTCGGCCTCGGCGTGTTCGGCATGGGGCTTTCGACCATTGTCATCCTGATGCTGATCTCGGGCTTCGTGGTGACGGAAGTCTTCAATAAACCGTTGGGAGGACGGGCGCACAAGTGGGGGACTTTGATCCCTGCCATCGGGGTTTTGGGGCCATTCATCTGGTCGGGCAAGGTGTATTTCTGGTTGGCCGTGCCCACTTCGGTGTTCGGGATGGCCCTGCTGCCCATCGCCTACTTCACCTTCCTGTGGATGATGAACTCGCGCCGCGTGCTCGGTGAAGACATCCCGCGCGGCAACCTGCGCTCGGTGTGGAATGTGCTGATGGCCGTGGCGGTGGCGTGCATTGCCGTGGCGTCGGTATGGACGATCTGGTCCAAGTCGGGTTGGTACGGCACGGGAGCCTTGATCGCCTTCGTTGTGGCGATTTTGCTGACGCGGAGGAAGTAGGGGGGGACGGTTCCGGGTGCTGTCGCCTCCTTGGCTTTTCCGAGCGCCGGCACACAACGGATCGGTTGCAACGGCCCCCTGCCATCCGAAGCCGTATTTGCGGGCAGTCCCCCAAACATCCTGCGGGTGATGCACGGGAACCACCCTCCCTTTGCTACCGTTTCGCCCATGCAAATCCGTAACACCACATTCGACAAACTCGCCGCCGTAGAAATCCGCACCGCCAAGGCCCGCATGGTGATCGTCACCGAAATCGGACCGCGCGTGGCCCACCTTTCCGCCATCAAGGGGAAAACCGAAAGCCGCAACCTGTTCTTCTGGGATACCCCCAAGAAATACCAGCGCGGCGAATGGCTCCTGCGCGGCGGGCACCGCATCTGGGGCACGCGTCCCCTCGCGGACGAGAGCGAGGAGTGCTACTCCGCCGACAATGATCCTTGCAAGGTGCGCGTGTCGAAGCGCGGTGTCACCGTCGTGGGCCCGAAGATGGATGCCTACGGCGTGCAGAAATCCCTCACCGTCCGCGTGCTCGACGACTACACCTTCGAGGTCGAGAGCGCCGTCACCAATGTCAGCGACATGCTCTGGTCGGGCGGCGCGTGGTCGCTCACGGCCACCTTGCCCAAGAAAGGTTGCACCTACGGCATTCCGCTGGGGGACGGCAGCGACTGGGATCTTTTCGCCATCGTCATCCCCAAGGCCTGGGGCGGCCACGGCGCACCGGTCAATGATCCCCGCATCGCGCTTACGGAGCATTGCATGATCTTCACCCCCGGCGGGCGCGAGACCAAGCGCATGATCCAGGCTCCGCAGGGCATCATGGGCATGACCGATGTCACGGAGAAGGTTTCCTTCCTGAAGCACTCGCCTTACGATCGTGACGCCCGCTATCCCATGAACTGCAACCTCGCGTTCTACAACGGCCCGGGGAACTTCATGACCGAGATGGAGAGCATGGGCGCGGAGTCCACCTTGAAGCCCGGTGAGATCGCGCGCAATGTCGAGACCTGGGCGCTGCGCGACCCGATCGATTGGAAGACGGTCAAGTCGGTGGTGATTTAGGAAGAGTGAAATGGGAAGAGTGAAGAGTGAAATAACGCAAGCACAATTCCGGGAGGTCGTAACGATTTCTGGAGGCGGCGGCTTTTCTTTTTCACATTTCCTGTCTTATGTCTTCATTTCACTCTTCACTCTTCCCGTTTCACTCTTCGCTTCCCCCGACCCCACCGACATCGTCCGTCGCGCGGACCAGAAGATGCGCGGCGAATCGGCCATCATCGAGATGACCCTCACCGTCACGCGCCGCGATTGGAGCCGCGAGATGCGCATCCAGTCGTGGAGCCAGGGCGACGACAAGTCGTTGGTCGTCATCCGCGCCCCGGCGCGCGACCGCGGCACGGCCTTTCTGCGCGACGGCCGCGAGGTGTGGAACTGGGTCCCTTCGGTCGAGCGCGTCATCAAATTGCCTCCCTCCATGATGTCGCAGAACTGGATGGGCACCGACTTCACCAACGAGGATTTCGTGCGCGAGGCTTCGGTCGTCCGCGATTACGAACATGCGCTCGATGGCGAGGACGTGATTCTCGGGCGCCCCTGCTGGCGCATCGTGCTCACGCCGAAGCCCGATGCGCCCGTGGTGTGGGGCAAGGTCGTTGCGTGGGTCGACAAGGCCGACGACTTGCAGCTCAAGACCGAGTTTTACGATGAGGACGAGGAACTGGTGAATACCCTCGTCGCCACCGAGATCGGCACGCTCGGCGGTCGCACGTTCCCCGTGGCGGTGGAGATGATCCCGGCCGACAAGCCGGGGCAGAAGACCGCGATGCGGTACCTGACGGCAGAGTTCGACGTGTCCATCCCCGCGCGCACCTTCACCTTGCGCCATTTGGAAACGTTCCGGTAAGCTCTCATGCTCCTGCGCCTGTCCTGGAGAAACCTCTGGCGCAACCGCGGGCGATCGCTCATCACCGCCGGATCGGTGTTCTTCGCCGTGCTGCTCGCGACCTTCATGAGCGCCCTGCAGGTCGGCACCTACAACCGCATGATCGACAACGTCGCCGGCGTGCACACCGGCCATGCCCAGGTGCACCTCGCGGGGTACTGGGACGACCCCGTGCTCGACAACGCCTTCTTCGCCTCCGATACGGCGGAAGCGCACATCGCCGCCATGCCCCGCGGCGCCGTGCCCGTGCCGCGCCTCGAATCCTTCGTGCTGGCGTCCGGCGGCGAGCGCACGCGCGGCGCGCTCGTCGTGGGGGTTGATCCGGAGCGGGAACACTTGCTTTCGGGGCTCGCTGACCGTGTGCGGGAAGGTGCGTACTGGGGTGGGGGGGATTCTGCGGGAGCCTTGCTGGGCGAGGGGCTCGCCGGGCGTCTCGGCCTCGGCGTGGGGGACACCGTGGTGCTGCTCGGCCAGGGATACCAAGGCTCCATGGCCGCCGGAGCCTACCCCGTGCAGGGCATCGTCCACTTCGGATCCCCCGAACTCACCGAGCGCATGCTCTACCTCCCGCTCGCGCAGGCGCAGGATCTCTTCCGTGCCGAGGGGTTGCTTACCGGCTACGTCCTCGGGCTCGACGACACGCGCCGTCTGCAATCCCGGCTCGAGGCCCTGCGCGCCGCCCTCGGCCCCGACTACGAAGTGATGGATTGGGCCGAAATGATGCCGGAGCTGAAGCAGGGGCTCGAAGGCGACCGCGCCGGCGGCCTCATCATGATGGGAGTGTTGTACCTCATCATCGCCTTCGGCATTTCGGGAACGCTGTTCATGATGGCCCACGAGCGCCGCCGCGAGTTCGCCGTGCTGCACGCCGTGGGATTGCGCCGCGCGCTGCTCGGCCGCATGGTGCTGGTCGAATCGGTGTGGCTCGGCGTGCTTGGCGTGGGCGCGGGCCTGCTGGTCGCCTGGCCCGTCGTGCTCTGGTTCCACCACCATCCCATCCGCCTCACCGGCGCGCTCGCGGACGCCTACCGAGAATTCGGCATGGAGCCGGTCATGCCCACCGACGCGACCCCCGCCGTGTTTTTTCAGCAAGGCAGCGTCGTCCTCGTCGTGGCCTTGTGCGTGGGCGCCTTCATGAGCTGGCGCGTGTACCGGCGCGATCCGCTGGACGCGCTGAAGGAATAAGGAACGAGGAGACGCATGCTGTTCACCTTGGCGCGCCGCAATCTTTGGAGACATCCCAAGCGCAGCATCTTGCTGATGCTCTCCGTGGCCAGCGGACTCTGGGCGGGCCTGTTCCTGTCGGGGTTCTTCCTCGGCATGATCGAGCAACGCATCGCCCTCGCGCTGGGCACGGAGTTTTCCCATGTGCAGGTGCATGCGCCGGAGTTTCGCCCCGACTTCGAGGCCACGGAAACCATTCCGGACGCGGAGGCGCTGGCGGAGGAGATGGCGGGAGACGCCCGCGCCCTGCATGTCGGGATGCGTTCGCTGGCGCAGGGCATGCTGGGCACCGCGCGCGGCGCGCATGGCGCGACCATCCGCGGCGTGGATCCGGAGCGTGAGCACGCGCTCACCGGGCTGTGCGATCGCGTGCAATCCGGAAGCTGCCTCGAAGAAGGAGTAGGGGGGATCCTGATCGGGGAGGCCCTGGCGGAACGGGCCGGGATCCGGGTCGGCTCCCGCGTGGTGCTCACCTTCCCGTCCGCCACGGGGGACATCACTTCAGGTGCCTTCCGCGTGCGCGGCTTGTACCGCAGCTCCGATCTTCGTTTGGACAGGACGGTCGTGTACGTGCCCCGCGCTTCGCTCAACGCCTTGCTGGAACTCCCTGCCGACGCCGCGCACCAAATCGCGGTCCAGCTTTCGGACGCCGCGCTGGCCGGTCCCTTCGCGGAGGAGTGGCAACAGCGAACCCCCCGACTTGAAGTGCAGGACTGGCGCAGCCTGTCCCCCGAACTCGACCTTACGGTTTCGTCGGGAACGCAATCGTTGCTGATTTTCATGATCATCATTTTGATGGCGCTGGCCTTCGGCATCGTGAACACCATGCTGATGGCGGTGCTCGAGCGGCGACGCGAGATCGCCATGCTGTTGGCGCTCGGCATGGGGCGCTGGCGCGTCTTCCGCCTCGTCGTGATTGAAACCGTGCTGCTGGTGCTGGCGGCGACTCCGCCCGGCTTCCTGCTGGCGTGGATCACGGTGGCGATCACCGCTCGGACGGGCATCGACCTGTCGATCTACGCGGAAGGCTTGGCGGCCTACGGATACGAAGCCGTGGTGCGCCCCGAATTGCAGGCGATTCATTACATGCAGGTCGGTGCGCTCGTCGCGGTTGCCGCGATCCTGTCAGCGATCTGGCCGGCGTGGAAGGCCGTGCGCACCCCGCCGGCGGGTGTGTTGATGGCAAAGTAGGGGCGAGCCGCGGCTCGCCCTGACGACGATGGCGACCTGTCATCCCGGCGAAGGCCGGGATGGGTCGCCCATACGGTAGGGACGACGCAGGACTGTAGGGACGAGGCGCCCTTCGACAAGCTCAGGGCAAGCGCCTCGCCCTTCACAGGGTATAGACAAGGGGGTAACGTGCAAACATCAACGACAGAACCCGTCATCCAGGCGCGCGCGTTGACGCGCGTGTACCCCGGCGCCGTGCCGGTGCGCGCAGTGGACGGCGTCGATCTCGACATCGCGGCCGGGGAATTCACGACCTTGGTCGGGCCGTCGGGATCGGGCAAGACCACCTTGCTCAACCTCATCGGCGGGCTCGACCAGCCCACCTCGGGAACGATCCGCGTGGGCGGCAAGGAGTTGACCGGCCTCAAGGAATCGCAGCGCGTCGAATTCCGCCTGCGCCACATCGGCTTCGTGTTCCAGTCGTACAACCTGATTCCGGTTTTGTCCGCGCGCGAGAACGTGGAGTTCGTGCTGCTGCTGCAGGGCATGGAAAAGGCGGAGCGGGAAAAGCGCGCGCTGGAATTGCTCGATGCCGTGGGACTCGGATCCCGTCCCGACGCGCGGCCGGGGCAGCTTTCGGGCGGGCAACAACAGCGGGTGGCGGTGGCGCGGGCGCTGGCCTCGCATCCCGACTTCGTGCTGGCCGACGAGCCCACCGCGAACCTGGACTCGACTTCGGCATTTCAGCTGCTCGACATCATGCGCGACCTGAATCGCACGCGCGGCATCACGTTCCTGTTCTCGACGCACGATGCACGCGTGATGGAACGCGCGGGACGCATCATCCATCTCGAGGACGGGAAGATCGCGAAGGATGAGGTACGGGGGTGAGTCGAGGGTGTTCCCTGCGGGCCGTTCCGTGTTCGGGATCCCTGCGACCGGGCAGGCTTCTCTTCGCCCTCCTCACGCTCTGTGCTGTTCTCCCCGCCCACGCCCACGAATCCTCCTTCTCCTTCCGCGGGTATGCGACGACCTTGCAAGGCGCAACGGTGGGGGCGTCCGACACGGTGTCGGCGGTGCTGTCGAGCCAGCAGCGGGTCAACCTGCTGTGGCATCCCGCTGATCCGGTGCGCGTGGTGGTGGAGACGCGCGGGCGGCTGTTCTTGGGCGAAGGCGCGCGCCCCGCGGATCCTTTGGCGACGGCACTCGCGCGCGATCCGGGTGTGGTGGACCTGTCCTGGAATCCCGTGACCGCCGAGGGCGCGGTGTGGAATGTGATGATCGACCGCGCCTATGTGGAGTACGGCGCCCGCGACTGGGATTTCCGCGCGGGGCGGCAGCGCATCCATTGGGGCATGGATCTGTACTGGAACCCCGGCGATTTGTTCAACACTCGCGACGTGCTCGACTTCGACTATGAGGAAAGTCCCGGTGCCGACGCGGCGCGCTTTCGTTGGTTCGCGGGCGGCGAGTTTTGGCGTGGCGCGGAAGCGGCGGTGGCGTCCGATCGCGAGGGACGCATCACGGCCGCGGGGCGCGCGCTGTTCAACGCGCGGGAATACGATGTGCAGGTGATCGCGGGTTCGTGGCGCGACGAGCCGGTGGGAGCCGTGGGCTTCGCGGGCAATCTCGGCCGCGCGGGCTGGAAGGGTGAGGCGGCGTGGTTCACGGGTGCGGGGGTGGAGCGCGACCCGGCGGTGAATGCCTCGACCTCGCTGGATTACATCCTGTCCGGGCGGCTGGAGGGCCTGTATCTCGGTGGCTCGTTGTTCTACGGCAGCGATGCTTCGGGCGCGCTGAATGCGGCGGATCCCGCGGCGGCCTTGCCAACGGCCCGTCGTCCCTTTCCGGCGCGAGTTGCGACGCAGTTTACGGCCTCGCGCCCGCTGACTCCGGCATGGAGCTGGTCGGCGGCGCTGTTGTGGTTGCCCGAGGACGAGACTGTGCTGGCGACTCCCATGTTGAATTACGCCGCGGCGCAGGCGGTGGACCTGCAGTTGTTGGTACGGGCACAGGCGTCCTGGCAGAAAGGCGATCTGCAGCGCGACCTCGCGGCGGCCTGGGTGCGCGCGCGGTATTCGTTTTAGCCTTCCTGACTGTTCGAATTTTACGAACGCTTTTTCGGGGGGACTCCCGGTATCTTCCCCCTGCCGGGGGTAGATTATGAATTAAGAATTACGAATTAAGAATTAAGAATTCCGAACTGCGTCCCATGAGGTCGCGCTGCGAGCGAACGATGGCGAATGGAATTGGGAATAAAGAAGTGGGATTCGCGGTTGGAGCGGCGATGTGTCTGGCTGTGGCGGGTACGGTTAATGCCCAGGGCGCGAACTGCCAGGCATTCCTGACGCCCGCGCAGGTGACAGAGAACGCTGGATTTTCGCCGCATGTGTGTGCCTTCGACTCGGTGCGCAATGCCGCAGCGAACACGAACATTCGTCATGTGCTGCTGTATGACTGGACGACAGGCGGGCACAACCGGGGCCACACCCAGCGGCATATGCTGCGGCTTGCTCGGGATTATGGGTTCCGGCTGGACCGGAGTCAATCCGGGACTTACATCACGGCTTCAACGCTGCAAGGCGTGGATATCGTGGTGATCAACAACAGTGATGGCGATGCCTTCCATAATTCGACTTCCCTGCAAGCCATGCGCAACTTCATTGAGATACAGGGCAAGTCGATGTTTCTGGTTCACGCCGCCGCTTCGTTCAATCCCTGTCCGGGTGAGGATCTTGAGGATCCCGGATGCGTTTGGGTCATGCGGGCGTTGAGATCGCAGTTTTGGCGGCACATGAATCACTCGAGCAATGCGAGGGTCACGATCTTTGCCGATTCCGTGTTGGCCGGCGAGGTTCCGCCCAATGTTCTGGGGGCCTCCCTTGTTCCTGCGGACATGAACCACGGAAGAAAAAATCAGGAAACCCGCCGTATTTTTGAGCACCTCCCTTTGAACGGTCCTTCCGGCCCGCTTGCAGACAGGCCTTATATCTGGGAGGGTTTGTGGGACGAATGGTATGCCTATCGCAATGACCCGCGTTTGGAAGGAATGCGGGTCATGGAAGGTGTTACTTACAGTCCGATCAATATTTTGCTGAGTCTGGATGAAACCTCGGGTCCGGGGTGGTCTTGTTGTTCCGCGAGCGGTCCTCTGGGTAATGCTCCCGTTTCCTGGACCCGCAAGATGGGAATGGGGTTGGCCGCTTACAACAACGCCGGCCACGGTGACGTCTATGTCCGGACGCGCCTGGTCAACAGCGTCGTTGTCAACGACAGCCTGATGGAGAGATACAACTGGCGGTTGATGAAGTATCTCGCCCGCGATTTCGTGGGGTGCATGGCGCCGGGTGATGCGAACTATAACCCGCAAGCGACTGTGGTGTCCCTGACCTTGATCGATAATCAATGCCCCTGCGCCGTCGCGGCGAATTGCTCCGTCACCTCGGTTCAACAAGGAACCCTGTCCAGACTCACACCGCGCGTGGGGATCGAGTGGCATGCGGGGGGACTCCGTGTGAGCCTTGCAGATCCGGGGCGGCATCGAATTCGTGTGCTGGATGCCCTGGGCCGCGAGGTATTCTCCACCGCCGCGCAGGGCGGGGGAGGTGCTGTCACGGTCCCCGGCCTGCGGCGGGGGGTAC
>JBJHDK010000012.1:0-47018 GCA_050486505.1 Fibrobacteria bacterium
ACCAGAACGGCCGCGAAGCACGCGGCCACGACGCGATGCGCGAAGCGACGCGTCAATCGATCAATAAACCGAGTCGCGTCCACCGGATCTTGAAGGGAATCGAAAACCAGCTGAAGGGGTTCGCGAAGGCGAAGGAGCGATTCTCGTTGTCGAAGGAGTAATAAATGATGAATGCCTTCGCCTTCACGTAGTCGCGCGAAACCGGACCCCAGTAGCGGCTGTCGGCGGAATTGTCGCGGTTGTCGCCCAGCATGAAGTAGGACGGCCGCTGCACGGTGTAGGAGTCATGCGCGACGCCGTCGATGACCAGCGTTCTTTCGATGCGGAAGGAGGGGTCGCGCGCGGCGAGGTTGCGCTCGAAGAGTTCCAGGTATGCCCCGACGTAATACTCGTTGAACTCCCGGCGGCGCCCGCCCGCATCGCGGAGATGCGCCGGCATCAGGTCGGAGCCGCGCACGAAGCCCGTGCGGGCGATGTCGCGCACGCGGGCGAACGGCACGTTGCGCGACACGAGACGGTTGCCGTCCATCGCCGCGGGGAGCCCGAGGAAAAACAACGCGGCTTGGTCGTTGCGGTTGCGGGGGTCGCCCGTCACTTCGGGAAACACGTAATCGTTGGCGGGCACGCTGTCGTGCCACAGGTCGAGACGGAGCTCAACGCTGCGGCCGTGGTTCTCCTGGAGCGCGAGCGAGCGCAGCCACGTCGCGTGCGTCAGCGAAAGCGTGTCGAGCAGGATCGTCTCCCCGGGCACGGGGATGCGGTAACGCATGCCGTCGCGCACGGGCTCCACCGCCCGCCCCGGGCCGGTGCCGGCGAGATACATGCCCTCGGGAGGAAGCGGAAGCTCCCGCCCGTCCACCGTGACGCGCGTGCCCTCCACCTCAAGCAGTTGGCCGCTCTCCGCGACCACGCGCTTGATGAAATCCTTGGGGGCGTACCACACGAGCCGCTTCTGTCCGGGGGAGGGATCGCGATCCCAATACAGGTTTCCGAACAGGAAAAGGTTGGCCAGCATGCGGTAACGCCGGGGGTTCCCTTCGGGGTGGGACGGATCCCCCGGGTACCGGAAGATCATCACATGGCCCGGCTTGGGTTCGGTGAAGGACGGCAACCGCTTCTGCGAGAATGGGACCGGAGCCCCGTACACGAATTTCAGCCCGAGCAGAAAGTCCCCGATCAGCAGGGATCGCTCCATCGATGCCGAAGGAATCTTGAAAGCCTGCACCGCGAACTGGATGAACACGAGCGCAAGGATGATCGGAACCAGAAATTCGCGGACGAAACTGCGTCCCGCGCCTCTCCAGCCCCTGCGGGACGGGGGTTGTTCGGTCATTTTCCGCCCCGTCGCGGGCGCGCGTTGCCATGCTGCATGCTGGTGTCCCGGATGCGCCGGCACGCGCCGGCACTGCAAGCGGGGAAGATACTAAAGGGCGGGAACTTGCTAGATTCGCGGAAGACGACACACGACTGCACCCGACCGCCACGCGGCAGGAGGACACATGGACTACACGTTTCTCGAACGCCTCAAATCCAAGGTCATCTCGGGCGCGCAAACCTCGGCCGCGAAGCTGGAGGACGCCGCACGCACCGGCAAGCTCCACCTCGACATGATGGCCGCACGCCGCAAGCTGCAGCGCTCTTACACGGAACTCGGCAAGGAAGCGCACCAGGCCCTGCGCGAGGACACTGTGGCCGTGCTCGCGCACCGGCCGGGCGTCGCCGTGCTGCAGGCCGAGATCGAGGAGCACAAGGCGGAGATCACCTTGCTCGAAGCCAAGCTCGCGGAGACGAAGGACGCGAAAAACGCCCAGGACGGCAGCGAGGCCTGAGTCGCGTCCAGGGCCGGACGCGCACCACCGAAATGGACCGCAAGATTCGCATCGACTTCTTTCCCAAGGACGCCTCGCGCGTCCGTTCCATCGCATTCTCCCGCCGCTGGGCCATCGCGGGAACCGCCGTTGTGCTTCCGCTGTGCCTCCTCGGGTTTTGGCTCGTTTTTTCCGGCGCGCTACGCGAGGATTCCGATCGCCGTTTCGAGCGCCTGAAACTCGAGCGCGAGACCGAAGCCCTGAGTGAAAAAACGGCGCAACTCCAGCGCGAGGTCGAAATCCTCCGCAAGCAGCTCGACAGCCTCGAGTCCGTGCGCATCCGAGTCTCCCTCTCCTCCGGCCTTGAAACGCCCCTGGCGCAAGATCCGGTGGACGACATCGGGCGGCGCTTCCGCCTGTTCGGGTCCACCTCGGATGCCCCGCGCAGCGAGGATTTCGATCGCACCCTCGAACAGGCCCGCGCCGCCGCGCGTTTCCTGGATTCCTCGCTGCACGTTCTGACACGCCAGGCGGAGAGAACCGCGGAACTTCCGACCTTGCGGCCCGTCGGCCCCGAGGCGATTCTCACGCGCGGCTTCGGCCCGGCCCGCGACCCTTTCACGGGGCGCATGAACCTGCATGCGGGCGTCGATTACAGCATGCCGAACGGATCCCCGGTCTTCGCTGCGGGCGGCGGCGTCGTGATCGCCGCCGGGAGCGACCACATCTGGGGCAACCACGTGCGCATCCGCCACGCCGACCGCGCGGAAACCTTCTACGCGCACCTGCACAGCATCAATGTTTCCGCCCGTGCGCGTGTCGAACGCGGGCAGGTCATCGGCACAGTCGGCCAAAGCGGCCACGCAACAGGCCCCCGCCTGCATTTCGAAATGCGGCTGAACGGCGAGCACGTCGACCCGTTGCTGTACCTTCTCCCCGCCGACGCGCCGCAAATCCTGTAACCCCAGACCGCCGAGGAACCCCGATGCAAGCCCGCATGACCCCGATCGCCGAAGCCGCCCGAGAAACACGACGGCGGCTGCACAGGCGCCCGGAGCTCAGCGGCGCGGAGCAGGCCACGCGCGAAACGCTCGTCGCGGAGCTAAAGACCCTCGGCTTCGAGCCCGAAATCTTCGAGGGCAACGCCGGCGTCTCCGTGCTATGGCCGGGCGAACGCAACGACGCCTGCCTCCTCCTCCGTGCCGACATGGATGCCCTCCCGCTCAAGGAAGAGTCCGGCGTTCCCTGGGCGTCCGAAAACGACGGCGTGATGCACGCCTGCGGACACGACGGACACATGGCGGTACTGCTGGGGGTCGCACGCTGGCTGGCCGAAGAAAAAAAGACCTGGCCAAAGGCGATCCGCCTGCTTTTCCAGCCCGCTGAGGAGACGGGTCGCGGGGCGCCCGAGATGATCGCATCCGGTCTCCTTGAAAAACCCCGCGTCGAGGCCGCTTTCGCCCTGCACGGCTGGCCCGAATTGCCGGTCGGCACGCTCGCCGTCCCGGACCGTGCGGTGATGGCCGCGGTGGACAATTTCACGATGACGGTGAAAGGCAAGGGGGGGCACGGTGCCATGCCGCACCTCGCCCGGGATCCCGTGCCTGCCGCCGCCGCCCTCATTCTCTCCGCGCAAACCCTCGTGAGCCGCAGGGCCGGGCCCCTCGACCCCGTCGTGCTGACCTTCGGGCACATCTCGGCCGGCAAGGCCCACAACGTGATCCCGGAGACCTGCGTGCTGCGCGGCACGCTGCGCACCCTCGACCCGTCGCTGCGCAAGGAACTGACCGCCGCCCTCGAACGCCTCGCGCAAGGGACGGCGGATGCCCACGGAGTGCAGGCAAGCATCGAGTGGATCGAGGCCTGCCCGGCGACCATCAACCACCCGGGGATGGCTGCGCTGGCACGCGAGGGCATCGCCGCCGCGCTCGGCGCGGACGTGCTGCGCGACCGCGCGCCCAGCATGGGCGGCGAGGACTTCTCATACTTCCTGGAAAAGGTGCCCGGGGCCTACTTCTGGCTCGGTCTCGGCATGGATCGCGGCAGCCTGCACAACCCGCGCTTCGACTTCAACGACGAGGCCATCGCCGCCGGTATTTCCGCCTTCGCGGGAATCGTGGAGAGATATTTCCGGGAGAACAGTGGACAATGAACAGTGTGCAGTGTGCAATGAGAGGGTGAGACCGAGCAAAGCCCGAACCCTGTGTTCACTATTCACTATTCACTGTTCACTGTCCATCCCCCTCCCCCCCCTGTCCTCAATGCCTGGCTCCGGTTCCATTCCAGGACCGAAGCGTGCGCACGCGCCTTGATATCGTCCGGCCCCGCACTCTTCGCAAGGCCCTCAGGCGATACGACTCCCGCCGCATAGGCCAGCATCGCATCGGGAGGCAATGACGACGGCAGCGTCGGCTGAAGGCCGACATCACGATAGTCGAGCCCGGAGGACGTGAGGACACGACTGTACGTGACAAGCGCGAGTCCCCCTCCGGGGGTTTCGAACACCGCCTGCCCCACTCCCTTCCCATAGGTTCGCGTGCCGACCTGGGGGGCATTCAAGCCCTCGCGCAGGGCCGCCACGAGGATCTCCGCCGCACTCGCCGTTCCACTGTCAGCCAGCAGCACGAACTCCCTCCCCGCGCCGCGCCCGCCCGCCCGCGCACGAAAGGTGGACTCGTAGCGCACGGGTGCGCCTTCGAATTTCGTGTCCACGAGGCGGATGATGACGCCGCCGTCCATCACGTCGTCGGCCATCTGCAGGGCGATCCCCAGGCTCCCGCCCCCGTTTCCGCGCAAATCCAGGACAATGGAGGCGAAACCGCGCGTGGCATCGAGCGCCTTACGGAACTCATCGCGCGTCGTTCCGCCGCCGATGGTGCTGGACGTGAACGAAAGCACCGCGATGTAACCGACTCCGCCGAGGCTGTCGACGATTACCGTCGGGAAATTCACGTCTTCGCGCACCATGACCGCGGTGAGCGGCCCGCCCGATGCGCCGACCGTCATGCGCACCGGCCCGACCGTGTCGAGGGCGATGAACCGTGCAAAGCGGGCAAACGCCGAATCCCCGGTCACGACACTGTCGCCCACGGCGAGCACCGGCATCCCCTGCCGCAGGCCCGCACGGTGCGCGGGGGAACCCGGGGCCACCAGGCGCAGCGATACCGTGTCGCCCGCGTCGTTCACGCGCACCTGGATGCCGATCGTTTTCGGTTGCGTCGTGCTGAACAAACGGCGCCGCGCCTCCGCCGCACCCGCAGAATCCACATAATTCGAGTGCGCGTCGCGGGTGCGCGCCCGCTGGTAGAGCGCGGCGACATCGGAAAGGCCCGTTGTGTCGTCGAAGGTTCCGGGCCAGAGAAATCGCGAGCGGAGCAGGAAAAGGTTGTACTGGCGTTCGCGCTCAGGGGTCCAGGTGCCGAAGCTGCGCTGGCTCCAGCGATACTCCGTCACGCGGCCGGTTTCATGGTCGCGCACCCGTACCGGGCTCGCGAAGGCGGGAAAGGACGATGCACCCGCACCCAGGGAAGGGTCGTGCAAGGGCTGGAAGAGTTCGATCACGGCATCGGGAGGGCTCTTCACCACCTCATCGAGCGCGCGTTCCTGCAGGGAAGGGAACGAGGAACGCCCCGGGGACACCGAGAAGATGCAACCCGCGAGATAAAGGACGGACACCGAAAGGGCCGCGATCGTCGTGAACCGCCCGCAGGCGGGCCCGAAACACTGTTCAGATGCCGAAGCCACACTCCAATGATAGGCAGATTCACCCCCGCTTTACGGGCTTGTTACCTTTCCCCCTGACCCAAACCACGGGGATCCCCTCCATGCAGCTTCCCAAGTACAAGAAAAAGAAACGCATCAAGCTCAAGGTTTGCCAGGAGCCCGGTTGCGGTCGTGAATTCTGGGGACACCCGATCGCGAAATATTGCGACCTGCACCGCGACATCAAGCAGCGTGCGAAGCACAAGAAGGAGTTCGAGAGCGTCGAGGTCAAGAACATGGTGTTCAAGCACAACTACACGGAAGTGCTCGACCTCGAATTCCTGTGCTGCCTCGAAGGCTGCGAACAGCGGTATGTCGTTAAAGTCTTCCCCAAGCAGTTCGTCTATCCCCGCTACTGCGTCGAGCATCGCAACGATTTCCGTCGCGCCAACTTCGCGCGCATGCACCGGATCAAGCAGCTGACGGCGGCGCGGGGTTAACGTCGGCGTCGTAATTGTAGGGGCAAATGATTATTTGCCCCTACAGCCCGCGCCGCTTCATTCATTCCCTGTAATGTTCCCGTAAAAATCGTTCCCCTTGTCGTCGATGACGATGAACGCGGGGAAGTCGCGCACCTCGATACGCCTCACGGCCTCCATTCCCAGTTCCTCGAACGCCACCGTCTCCACCTTGAGGATGTTCTCCTTCGCGAGGATGGCGGCCGGGCCGCCCACCGATCCGAGGTAAAACCCGCCGTGCTTTCGGCAGGCCTCGCGCACGACCGGGGAGCGATTGCCCTTCGCCAGCATCACGCGCGAGCCGCCGCGCGCCATGAACGCGTCGACGTAGCCGTCCATGCGGCCCGCGGTGGTGGGGCCGAAGCTCCCCGAAGGCATGCCTTCGGGGGTTTTCGCGGGCCCCGCGTAATAGACGGGATGATCCTTCAGCCACTGCGGCATCGACTCGCCCGCTTCGAGCATGGCTTGGATGCGCGCGTGCGCCACGTCGCGCGCGACGATGAGCGACCCGGTAAGCGACAGGCGCGTCTTGACGGGGTGCTTCGAAAGCTCCGTGATGATCTCCTCCATCGGCCGGTTGAGGTCGACCGGGATCGCGGGGGCCATGGCGCCCGCGCCGGCCTCGGGGACGAAGCGGTCGGGGCGCGTCTCGAGCTGCTCGAGGAAGATGCCGTCGCGGGTGATCTTGGCCTTGATGTTGCGATCGGCGCTGCAGCTCACGCCGATGCCGATGGGGCACGAGGCCGCATGCCGCGGCAGGCGGATGACGCGCACGTCGTGCACGAAGTACTTGCCGCCGAACTGCGCGCCGATGCGGCTCTCCTGCGCCATCACCTGCACGCGCGCCTCCCACTCCGTGTCGCGGAAGGCGCGGCCGAGTGCGTTGCCGGTGGTCGGCAGCCCGTCGAGATACCCTGCGGAGGCGAGCTTCACCGTTTTCAGGTTCGCCTCGGCCGACGTGCCCCCGATCACGATGGCGAGATGGTACGGCGGACAGGCGGACGTGCCCAGCGAAAACAGTTTCTCGTTGAGGAAGCTCGCCAGTGCCTTGTCGTTGAGCCGCGCCTTCGTCTCCTGGAACAGCAGGCTTTTGTTGGCGGAGCCGCCGCCCTTGGCGAGAAAGAGGAACTCATATGCCTCGCCGGGAGCCGCCATGATGTCGATCTGCGCGGGAAGGTTGGTGCCGGTATTCTTCTCTTCGAACATGGAGAGGGGGGCCATCTGCGAATACCGCAGATTCTCTTGCAGGTACGCGCTGGAGATGCCCTCCGCCAGGGCCGCTTCGTCATCGAAGCCCGTCCACACGGCCTGCCCCTTTTTCGCGAACACGGTGGCGGTGCCGGTGTCCTGGCACGAGGGGAGCTGTCCCTGCGCGGCGACCACGGCGTTGCGCAGCTCCGTGAGGGCGACGAAGCGGTCGTTGTCGGATGCTTCCGGATCCTCGAGGATGGCGCGCAGTTTCGCAAGGTGCCCGGGGCGGAAGTAGAAGTTGACGTCGCGCAGGGCCTCCCGCGCCAGACGCACCAATCCCTCGCGCTCGACGACCAGGAGCCCCCCCCGTTGCGTTTTCTCCTCGCGGACGAAATCCGTCGTGAGAAGGCGGTAGGGCGTCGGGTCTTCCCCGGTTTCAAAGAGTTTCTGGTGTGTGTAGACGGATTCTGCCATGCGCCTAATTTAAGTCACGCGCGACTCCGTGAAATGCGTCCCTAAAAAGCCCTTCGATTAGATTTCCCGAAATCAGCACAAGCAAGGAGGTCATCATGTGCCGGATCACGATTCTTACTGGCATCCTGTCCCTGGCAACGGGATCCATGTCGGCCACGATGCCGCTTTCTTTCTTGGAAGAAGTGGGTCAGCACCGGCCCGGTGTTTCGCACTTGAATGCGGAAACCCCGGGAACGACGCAGGGCGCGCGTGAGACATCGACGACGGAGTCCCGGCGCAGCCTTTACTCCAGCGGCATCTCCCTCGGTTATCTCTTTCCCTCCGACGGAAAATTCGCGTATGTCCGGGAATCTGGCCCCATCCTGATGCCTTCGCAGGAAACGAAGGCATATTCCCGCATTCTCCAGATCGCCATGCTGAACACATGGCAGTTCGACGATTTGCTGCTCCGCACCGATTTTTCAGTGGGGATCCTTCCGGATCGCTTCATTTTCGGAGGTGAAGCGAGCCTGAACTACCTGTTCGGTCACGCCTACGTGTCTCCCTTTCTCGGCGCGGGCGCAGGCATCTATCACGGGCCCGTTGACGACGGAGAGGGGAGCGACATGATGCGCGACATCAACCCCGCCCTGAACCTTCAGGGAGGGCTCCTTTTCTTTCGCGGCCACGACGTGAATCTCTTGCTGCGCGGAAAGTACCTGATGGTTCTCAACAGCGACAGGGATGACGGCTTCGTCATTGATGTCGGGTTCACCTACTCGCTGCCTGAGCTGCCCGGCAGAGGAAGGTGAGTTCGGGACGCGCCTCGCCAATCACCACAACAACCCGTAGTTGACCCCGTACACGGTGCCGAGGGTATTGCGTCCTTCGACCGAAGAGGCGAGCTCGTGCTTCGTGAACCCCGCGTAGGGCGCAATCAGGATCCGTGACCCCAGCCTGAGATCAACCCCTCCCCGCCCCCAAATACCCACCGGAAACCCGCCATCGATCTGTGTGGAGCGATTCAGGAGGCTGAGTCCCGCGCCGACATAGGGTTTCGCCCGGGAATGCAGGAAGAAGGTCTTGCGTACACCGGCATCGCCGTGAACGAAGGCGATCGGGGACAAGGAGGATTCGACGTAACGTCGCAGCTCCATTTGAACCGGCCATTCGCTGCGCCCCAGCACCAGTTGAAATCCACCATCGTCCCGCCGATTCCCGTGCGGATGCACATCGTGCGCGTAGCGTTTGACTCCGCCAAAGAACGAGAACGCGACTCTCCAGTCCCCGGTGCCCCATGGGTCCGCGTCCGTGGAAACCTTTACGGTGTGAGGGATCTCCCAGGGAGCCTTCGGTTCGAGTCTCCATGCGGATCCGGTGGCGAAATCGAAGACTGCGCCAATGGCCGCGAACGGGCCCCCTGCGACATTGAGCCAGATGACGTGGCTGAGCTCCCTGTTCAAGGGGATCAGCAGCGTGTCGCCTGATTCCAACGAGTCCTGCCCGGAGCCGGGGATGATGATCTCGATGCTTTGACCGGCCCGCCCACGCAACAGGCTCTCCGTCGCCGGAGCGGGGCGCGACGGCCCGCCGTTAAAGCTCACCTTGGCGCGAGGGTCATCGGCCGTGATCTCGACGGGTTGCCGCACGCCGTTCAGGAGGGTCGCGCACCCGCCCAAGAACGGAGAGGCAACCAAGCCCAGCCAAGCCATTGCACATGCATGGTGTTTCATTCGTTCCTCCTCCCCAAAGGGATGCGCGTCAACGCAAGGAACCCCCCATTCCGGCTTTTCCCGTTAACCGCAGTTAACGACGGAATAAAATTCATAAAAAACATCACTTGTTTATGAATTATTCGTGACATATTATGCGGGTCGGAACGGAGAACCAGCTCATGACACCACTGCAGAGACACCGCATTGCAAAAAAACGCCGGATAGGCGCCGGCCTGCTCGCTGTCGCGCTGCTGGCAACGAATGTTTCCGCTGCTTCCTCCTCCCTGGGGGGCACGCCCGAGGTGCAACCCGCGCCGCAGGAGCGCTCCCGGGAAGGAAGCCCTGAAGCTCTCGATCCCTTCCTGGCCGGCGCCCTGGGCATCGTTCCTTTTGCGAGCGGCATGTACCTCACCGATGAACCGGCACGCGGAATCCTCTTCACCGCGGTCGACGTGCTCATGGCGCTCGGCATCTATTCGGCGCGCTACACCTCGGTGGGCGAGGAGCAAAACGTCAAGACCTATTTCCTGCTCATGGGTGCGAACAATGTGCTCGATGCCTTCGTCTCCATGCGATACGCGGCGCGCACGCAACCGCTCCAGGCGATGCTACTGCCCCTGCCGCAAGGGGGAATTCAACTTTCCTTGCGCCGGAGTTTTTGACCCTTCACCCAAGTCCTGATCACGTTCGTCACAACAAGGAGTCCATCATGAACCCATTCCAAAGAACCGCGGTCTCCCTCGCGCTTGTCGCGGGACTTTCCCTGCCGGCCATGGCCCAGGGCGGCATGACGTCAACCCCTCCCGCCCCCGCCTTGGGGGAGAAGGTGAACAGTCCGACTTACTGGGGCTGGGGACTGGGCTTCGTGTTCACCGAAGTCCCCATCTCCGAGTCCGACTTCACGGTATTGATGTCGGAACTGCACTACGGGTTCTACCTGACCGACCCCGACGACTTCGTGCGCACGGCGGCCGTCATCGGCCTCTACGGCTTCGCCCTCGTGCTTCCCGTTCCCAAGGCGGGTGTTGAAATGATCATCGGTGACCCGAGGCAAGACATTCAGGGGAAGGTGGGTATCAACGGGTTCTACGATATCAGTGTGGGGGGGCACGGTGGCGTGGCCCTGGAACTGGGGGTGCGCATGAAGAACAGGGTGGATATCTCGTTCTTCACCGTGCCTTTCGGGTCGGACTCCAAGCGTGACTATCTGGAGTTCATGGGCTTCCGCGATGAAGCAGGCGAGCCGCCCCACGTCATTCTACCCTACTTCGGGCTCTTCATCGGGTTTAATTACTGAACGGGGAGGCAGCAGGCAGTAGGCAGTAGTAGAAGGTATCAGGGGAAGCGGCCCGTCAATCCCATGTGACTCAGCCGCCCTGCAGTTCTACTGTTGTATTGCTGTACTGCCCGCTGTACACTGCACACTGCCTACTCCAAATACGTGTAGCCGTACAGCCCCGAGCGGTAGTTCGCGAGGAACTCCTTGCCTTCCGTCGCCGTGATCTTGCCTTCCTTGACGGACGCGGAGACCCAGGTTTCCATGTCGCGCACCAGCTTCTTGGCCGAGAACTGCACGTAGTCGAGCACATCGGCCACCGACTCGCCGTCGATGATCTGCTCGATGCGGTAACCATCCCCATCGCAGACGACGTGCACCGCATTGGTGTCACCGAACAGGTTGTGCAAGTCGCCGAGGATTTCCTGGTACGCGCCGACCAGGAAGGCGGCGAGATAATAGGGTTCCCCCGGCTTGAGGGGATGGAGGGGGAGGCTGCGCGAGAGCTCGCCAGACTGGATGAAACGGTCGATGGCCCCGTCGGAATCGCAGGTGATGTCCTGCAGGGTCACCTGCGACGACGGTTCTTCGTCATGCCGGTGCACCGGCATGATCGGGAAGATCTGGTCGATCGCCCAGGCGTCGGGCAACGACTGGAAGAGGGAGAAGTTGCAGAAGTATTTCTCCGCCAGCAACTTCGAGAGGCCCTGCAGCTCAAAGGGAGGATTCTTCATGTCGGCGGCGAGGCGATGCACTTTCTGCGCGATGCTCCAGAACAGGCGCTCGCCCATGGCGCGCGTGGGCAGGTCGATGAGGTTCATGTTGAATCCGTCGAGGATGTCCTCGCGCAACTGCAGCGCATCGTGCCACGACTCGAGAATCCCCTTCGTCGTCAGGTTCCGGTAGATGGCGTGCAGTTCCCGCACGGTTTCGTGGTGGTCCTCCGTGACCGGGTGCTGCTGCTCGTCCCATCGCGGCAGTGCCGTGGTCTCAAGCACGTTGAACACCAGCACGGAGTGGTGCGCGGTGAGGGCGCGCCCAGATTCCGCGATCACGTGGGGGTGCGGAAGTTCCGACTTGTCGGCGGCGGTGACCATGGAATACACCACGTCGTTGGCGTATTCCTGGATGCTGTAGTTCACGGAGTTGGAGTTCGCGCTCCGCGTCCCGTCGTAGTCGACACCGAGTCCCCCTCCCACGTCGACGAACTCGATGGGAACCCCCATCTGCCGCAGCTGCACGTAGAACTGGGCGGCCTCGCGCAACCCGGCCTTGATCTTGCGGATATTCGTGATCTGGCTGCCGAGATGAAAATGGATGAGCTTGAGCGATTCCTCCAACCCCTCGCGCCTGGCGAACTCCACCGCCTCGAGCAGCTCGGAGGAGTTGAGGCCGAACTTGCTCTGGTCGCCTCCGCTCTCCTCCCATTTGCCGCTGCCCGAGCTGGCCAGCTTCACGCGCATGCCGATGTTGGGCTTCACGTTGAGATCGCGCGAGACTTCACGGATCAACTTCAGTTCGTTGAGCTTCTCCACCACGATGAAAATGCGCTTGCCCATCTTCTGTGCGAGCAGCGCCAGCTCGATGAACTCGGCGTCCTTGTAGCCGTTGCAGATGATCAGCGACTCGGGGTTGTCCATGATCGAAAGCACGGCGTGCAGCTCCGGCTTGGAACCGGCCTCGAGCCCGATGTTGAACTTCTTGCCGTGGCGAACCATCTCCTCGAGGACAGGGCGCTGCTGGTTGACCTTGATGGGATAGACGTTGAAGGCCTTTCCCTTGAACCCGAAATCCTGGGCGGCGATGTCGAAGCACTGGGAGATTTTTTCGATGCGGTTGTCGAGGATATTGGGGAAACGCAGCAGCACCGGGGCGTTGGTATCGCGCAACGCGAGTTCGTCCATCACCTCTTTCAGATCGATGGCCGGCCCGCGGTCACGCAGCGGCGACACCGTGGCGTTGCCCTTGGCGTTGATCCCGAAATAGCCGATTCCCCAGCCCTGCACGTTGTACAGTTCGGCGGAATCCTCGATCTTCCATTTGCGCATTGCCCGGACTCCTGAAAAGAAAGGGGGAAACGTAGGAAATGGGAAACCGCTCACTACCTTTTCCCCATGCTCACATTTTACGGATACCGGAAATGCTCGACCTGCCGCAAGGCGGAGAAGGCGCTCGAGGCGGCAGGGAAGCCCCTGAAGTTTGTCGACATCACCGAGACCCCCCCATCAAAGGCGGAGTTGAAGCGGATCTTGACGCAGTCGGGGCTGCCGCTGCGCAAGCTGTTCAATACCAGCGGGGAGCAGTACAAGGCGCTCGGCATCAAGGACAAGCTTCCGCTGATGTCCGAGGCTGACGCCCTGGAACTGCTGGCCGGCAACGGACGGCTCATCAAGCGCCCGCTCGTGACCGACGGAAAGTCCTCGACGGTCGGCCATGACACCGAGGCCTTCTCGAAAGCCTGGAAGGCCTGAAGATGGACTTTCTCGCGGTGGCTCTCGGCGGCGCGGCGGGATCGGTGCTGCGGTACTCGATTCAGATGGCCTTCCGCTCATGGCACTTTCCCGCGGGAACCCTGCTCATCAACCTCGCGGGCTCGTTCCTCATCGGTCTCGCGCTCGCCCTCGCCGAACGCGGCCTGCCCTGGATCCGCCCGACATGGCTGGTGGCGGGATTCCTGGGAGGGTTCACGACCTTCTCGGCCTTCAGCATCGAGAACATGGCCCTGCTGCGCGAGGGCCGCATCGGCACGGCGCTGCTCTACATGCTCGTCAGCGTCGCGGGCGGAGTCGCGCTGGCCTTCGCCGGGTACTGGCTGATGCGCCCCACAGGGACGTGAGCGCGGAAACGCCAAAGCCAGCCCCGCTCCCGCAAAGCCGCCTCGCCGCGCTAGCGTCCCGCGAAATAGTCCGGAAAGCGCTCCCGCAACGACGTGAACCCCTCCCCCGTCACGATCAGGTGATCGAGCAGCGGAATCCCCAGCAGGCGGCCCGCATCTGAAAGGCGGCGCGTCGTGAGCAAATCCTCCGTCGAGGGGTCCAGCGATCCGCTGGGATGGTTGTGCGCCGCCATGATCCCCACCGCGCGATCCTCCAACGCGCAGGCGAAGGTCTCACGGGGATGCACCTGGCTCTGGTTGGCCAACCCCACCGTGATCTCGTGCGCCTTGATGATTTGATGATTGCCGTCGAGAGTCAGGATGGTGAAGCATTCCTGGCGGCGATTGCGCAACGCGCCAAGATACGGCAGGGCGTCGGCGGGCTTGCGCACGCGAACGCGCTGGCGGCGCACGAGAAAGCGACGGGAGAGCTCCAGCGCCGCAAGGATCTGGCAGGCCTTGCCGTGACCCACGCCGTGCAGGGTTCGTAACTCCGCGACCGAGGGCATTTCGGACAGCGACTCGAGGTGGCGCGTCACGTCGTGCGCGAGAGAAAGCACGTCGCGCCCGCGCGTGCCCCGGCCGAACATGACTGCCAGCAGTTCCTCATTGGACAAGGTCTCTGCCCCGTCGCGCGCCAGTTTCTCGCGCGGCCACTCTTCGGGCGAAAGGCTTTTCAACAACGAGACGGAAGGCGAAGGGGATGATGCGGGGGGTGTCGGTGCGGTCTGCGGGATGTTCATGGGAACATCATACCGCCGAATCGATTTTCAGGGTGTGACAGCGGTCACAGGGAGCAGGAAAGCGGACGGCGGACAGCAGACAGCGGACAGCAAGACAAGAGAACAACACTGTGCAGTCATCCTTTCACGATACACCCTTTATTTTCCCCATCGCTCTCCGCTTGTTGCCCACTGTACACTGTACACTGCACACTGTTCATCACTCCCTCCTCCCCGGCAGCATCGGCATCAAAAACAACGTGTAAACTCCCGCCGCGACGCTGATCGCCGCCGCGACGGCGTACACCGAGCGCAGCCCGAAGTAGTGCCAGAGAATCCCCGCCGCCAGTCCCCCGAGCGCGGTGGGGAGGCCGGTGTGGAACAGGGTTCCCAAGGCCTGCAGCGCGGGCCTGTCACGATGGTCGTAACGCCGGTCCAGAAACAGGTTGAACCCCGTCAGGGCCCCCGAAAAGAAGCAGCCGTGAAAGGCGAGCCCCGCCAAAAACATCGCATAGCTGTCGGCCGCACCGATGAACACCAGCTTGATGGTGGTTCCGAGCAGCCCGAACCCCAGCACGATCCTGAGTCCGTGACGACGCACCAACCAGGCGCAAAGCAGCATCAGGGGGATCTCGAACGCGGTGGAGACGATCCACGCCATGCTGATGGATCCCTGCCCGCCCGAAAACCGGGCGACGAGATAGTTGCCCTGCACCAGCGTGGCCATCGCATTGGCGAAGTTCATGATGCCCAGCGTCCAAAGCAGGCGCGCCGCGCGGGGCGCCGAGAGAAGGCGCAAGGTGCGGCGGAGATCGACGCGACGGGGCGGTGTCGCGCTTGAGGCATGCAGGTGCGCATGAGGGGACCGCGCGGATTCCGGCGATCGATAGTTGCGCGCGGCGACGGGCACCGCCAGCAGGAAGGCGATTCCGAACCCGAGGAACAACCACGGGAGGCGGTCGGGATCGGGCTGCATGAAGCTGATGACGCAACCGACGAGGTAGCCGACCGTGCCCACGCAGCGGATGACGAAGTACAGCCACTCTCCCCGCGAGCGCGTAATCTCGAGCGTGCAGGCGGTGTTGAGCATGTTGATGCTCGAGGCGCAAAACAACGCGAAGAAAAACAGGATGGCGGAAGCCCCGAAGGTCGATGCATGCGGCAGCAGCCCGATGCCCAGTCCCGCGCCGGCGAGCATGAACAGCAGCGGGTTGCGCGCGCCGCCCATGCGCCTGATGGCGGTGATTTGCGCGAGGGGGGCCGCGATGCCGGCCAGAAACCCAGTGCCCAGGAGCAACCCGATCTGCAACGGCGTGAACCCCAGCCGCTCGAAGAGGTAACCGTAGAACTGCTGGGACGAAAGCCCGGCGAACCCCAGGAACATCACCAGACCGGCCCCGAAGACGGGGAGATGGGAGGTGGGCGCGGAGCGGGATGACGGGGGGGCGCTCTGGGGCGAATCAGGCATTTGGGGAAAGTTAGCCGCCCTGCCCTCGAAGGGCGAGAACGGGAGGGGTTCTTCGAGGGCGATGCTCGAATGGTTCGGGACGCTGCGTGGGCTAGCCGGTGGATGGTCCGGGAAAAAGCCGGGAGTGGGGAGTCGGGAGCCGATCTCCGTCACTCTCGCAGGATCTTCGCCATCGCCTTGCCCTTGGCGAGCTCATCGACCAGCTTGTCGAGGTAGCGGATTTTTTTCATCAACGGATCCTCGACCTCTTCGACACGCACGCCGCAGACAACGCCCTTGATGAGCTTGCGCTTGGGGTTGAGGGCCGGAGCTTGCGCGAAAAAGGTTTTGAAGTCGACCTCTTGCTTGAGCTGCTTCTGCAATCCCGCTTTGGTGTAACCGGTCAACCAGCGGATGATCAGGTCGACCTCCTCCTGCGTGCGGCCCTTGCGTTCGGCCTTGTTGACGTAGTGAGGGTAGACGCTGGAGAACGCGGTGGTGAAGATGGGGTGGGACATGGGGGGGCACCTGAGGGTTGAAAAGGTGGTGGGGGGCAGCAGAGAGTCAACACCGGGCTTTACCGGCGACCCCTGGAACTTGCGGAAAAGTCGTCCGGTGGGTGCGGAGCCATGTCAGTCCTTGTTTTCAGGAACCACGGCAACGGCCTCGACCTCCAGAAGAAACTCCGGATTCGCCAGCCCCGCCACAACCAGCACCGTGACGAGCGGAGGATTGGGCCGGCTCCCCCACACGCGCTGGAACTCCACAAAAGCGGGCTGCAGTGATTGTCCCTGGACGACGTAAACATTCCACTTGATGACATTCTCCAGCCGCGCCTTTGCTGCGGAAAGCGCAAGCTCCAGGTTCTTGAAAGTCTGCTCGGCCTGCTTTCCCATGTCTCCGCTCCCGACGACCTCGCCGGACGCATCAACCGCGTTCTGCCCGCCGACATAAACCGTCCGTACACTGCCCTTCGTGACGACGACCTGCGAAAAGGCGGGATTTTTGTGCAGACCGTCCGGGTTTAAAAACTCGATATTCATTTTCGTTCGACTCCTTTCCCCCGTTTCATCGACGGGGCATGCGCCATGTTCATGTAGACACCGCCCTTTTCAAGTTCGCCGAGCATTTGGCGGAGTCTCTTCTCCTTCGTTTCCTGATGCGTCGCTCCGCTGATCCAGCCGATATAATCATTCTGCTGGTATGCCGGTCGCTCTTTGTATGCCTCCATCAGGCCGAGCTCTTCGAGTGCTTGTTTCACGAACCCGGGCATTCGATGTTTGGGACGCGTCAGCGTTGAATTTCTTTGCTTCATCCTTCCTCCTGTGCGGTCAACGCCGCATTCAGCGGATTGTCCGCCGGTTTGCTTTGCCGGATGGCGCTTTCACGACAGCGGTCCAACCCCCTCAGGCCCATGATGACCATCAAGCTTGTCGGGTGTCGGTATTTCAGTATAGAAGGTGGCTTCCCTGAGGGCAAAGCCCGGGCATCATGTCCCCAAACGCACCGGAGGAAACCGCCCCTTCCCCACCGGATACCGCAGGTGCGTCACACCAACGCCCTGGATCACCGTCGGGTTTCCGAGGACTACGGGTGCATCGGCGATCTTGTCGAACAGCCGCACGCCGGAACCCAGCAGCACCGCCGCGACGTCGATGTGGAGTTCATCAAGGAGTCCGGCGTTCAGGAGCTGCTGAATGGTATCCGCGCCATGGACGCCGACGTTTTTCCCTCCGGCGGCAGCCTTGGCTTGCTTCACGGCACTTTCGATGCCATCCGTGACGAAGTGAACCGTCGAGCCGGGCTTCGGCCATCCGGCGGGGATTTGGTGGGTGAGCACGAACGCGGGACCCCATGCGTGGTTCCCGCCCCAGCCTTGGGCGACCTCGAACGTGCGCCGGCCGGTGAGCACGGCGCCGAGCTCGAACCAGAGGCCGCGCAAATGCCCGGCGCTGGCTTCAGAGACCTTGAAGGTCATGGCGTCTTCCCCTCCTGCGCGGAATTCGACATCGCCGGAATTGAAGTACCAGTCGAAGACATCCATGACGCCATCGTTCGCGTCGGCGACGTAGCCGTCGAGGGACATGGACATGAGGGCGATGAGTTTGGACATGGGGGCGATCTACGGGGTTGACCGAAGTTTCAGGGATCACGAACCGCCGCTTCCAGCGCAAGCGGAAGATAGCGCACCAGGTGTTTCGCCTTGATGTCTTTTGTCGAATGAAGCTTGAAGTCATCCACAATGAGTGCGCCTTTGCTGAACTCCACGGACACGTGTTGCTTGTGCTTGAACGGTTTTTATGACCATCGAACTTCAGGGTAATTCGAGGCCCCCCCAAGATCAAGCGCGATTCCCTGGTTCCCCCATAATGCCATGCACCCGTTTCCGCCCATCCCCGCGCACCGACCTCCGTGCGTGTGGAGGCTGTTCATGTCAGCGTCCCGGGAGCTGGAAGAGCGGTTCGCTACCTGCCTAAATGGCATTCGAGCTTGCCGTTTCGGCAGGAATTTTTCGTTTATTCCGAAATAAAGGTCGAAATTTTCTTAAAAATCGCTCGTCAAGATATGGCACGCGCCTTGCGATCCTCCCCTGCAGGTGGGTGTCTCGTCGTCAGAACCCGGGGTGCAGGTAGCCCGACTTCGGAGACAACGGGATGGTGTTCTGTTTCCGGGCCTGCACAACATGCCTGCTAATGACAGAAATTCAGCCACGTTCACATTTGGCAACGCTTTTTCATAATGACACACTGCAGTGACAGAATTGCATCATACCTTGCGAGGCCACTGGCAAGGGGAAACACCGGCCGGCCTGAGCGACAACAATAACGTGCCGCGGCAGAAGGATCTGAACGCCCGTTGGACCCGGAAGCACGGCAAGTCCCACTACGGGTACACAGGCGTCTCCCGGGCTTCACGGCATACTCAACCGCTTCGGTTTGAGGGCGAAACGGTCGATACAGGGAAGCAACGTATGACGAAACAAGAGGTCAAGGTTCGGGAGAAGTCGTGTAAACGACCCGACGAAAAAGGCGCACCCGTCGAAAGACGGGGTCACAAAGCCGTGGGCCCAATGGGCGCATTGGGTTGCCAGGTTTCCATAGGGAGGATCTGAATATGTCCATGTCCATGGAGATGATCCAAGATGTCAGCAAGGAGATGTTTGCGCTTGAGCGGTTTGTTTTAGGGGTGAGCGGCCTGTTTGACAGGCTCACCCCCCGTCAACAGGAGGTGGTCGCCCTGATGTCGCAGGGGCTCAACAACGCAGGCGTCGCCCGCAGGCTCGGGATCACCGAAAAGTCGGTCAAGAACTACATCAACGCGCTCTACCAGGAACTCGGTCTGGAGCGCTCGGGGGATTATCAACCGCGGGTGATCGCCGTCCTCTCCTACATGCGTGAACATCCGATGCTGCAGACGGCTTCATGGCCATGAGCGGCTTTCTGACGTGGCCTCTCGCAGCCATTACCGGACTCGTCGTGGGCAGTTTTGTGGGCGCCGTCGCCTACCGCTTGCCGCGAGGCATCTCCGTGGTGTGGCCTCCGTCCGCCTGTCCCGAATGCACCATGCCGTTACGCTCGCGTGACCTGGTTCCCGTCGTGAGCTTCCTCGCCACCCGCGGCCGGTGCCGCTATTGCAGCCTCCGCATCCCGCTCCGGTATCCCTTGACGGAGCTCGCGACGGGGGGACTCTTTGTCGCATCCTACCTGTTATCAACAGGCTGGCTTTCGTTTGCGGTGGGAGCGGCGTTCTTTACGCTTTTGATCATGATGTTCCTCATCGATCTGGAGCACATGCTCCTACCCAACGCAATCAATATCGCCGGGATCGCTTTGGGCCTGTCCGCCGCCGCACTGGGCTGGACGGGCATCTCCGTGCAGGAGGCCCTTTGGGGCGCCGCTTTGGGTTACGGGATAATCTATGTCGTTGTGCTCGCCAGTCGCGGCGGGATGGGCATGGGGGACGCCAAGTTTCTCGCGCTCATCGGCAGCTTCGTCGGCCCCCAAGGCGTCATCGTGACCCTGTTTGGCGCCAGTCTGGTCGGCGCCGTCGTGGGCATCTCGCTCATCGGGCTGGGTCGCCACGAGCGACGCCAACCCATGCCGTTCGGGCCGTATCTGGCTGGCAGTGCGATGGTCGTGTGGATTTTGTTGAACAATCAAGGCCTTAAGTCCCTTGTCCCGTCTGTGATTGCGGGATAGACTTCGTAACATCCGCCACCCCCAGGACCAATGACGGACGTGGGAGCCGGCGGCAACCAACAGGTATGGAAATTCTCAAAGGAGTTAGACACATGGAAAAGACGCAAGACAAAAAAGTGTTCCCGATCGCATGGATCCGGGAAAAATTGTTCAAGAAGGCCGCCACACACGGTGACCAAAAGGGATTCACCCTCGTCGAGTTGCTGATGGTCATGCTCGTCATCAGCATCCTCGCCGGGATCGGCTTTTCGGGGATGAACGTGTTGCAGACCCGCACTCTCATCACCAAGGCCGATACGTACTGGCGAGTGCTGGATGCGTCCGTCCAGATGTTCGCCGCGGAGGGTAACGCGGTTACCGGGGGCATGAGTATTGCGCCGCTTGGTCCCAATTATATCGATTCTACGGAAGCACCGTGGCAAGCGACCATTGCAAATGATTCAACCGCCAACGTCTGGACAGGCAGCGCATGTGGCGACCCGGCAAATGCGAACTACTTCGATGCCGGCAATCCTCGTCCGACGGTCGAGTCCGTGTACTACTGCATCGATGATGATGCCCGCGTCAGGGTTTGGGTTGCTGATTCAAGGCGCACCGGTGCCGCCACGAACAACCCGTAACGAAACCTCTGGTGATTCCGGATTCCGGCCCTTCATCGGGCCGGATAGCTGGATAGCCGGATAGCTGATTGCCGTTCGTGTACGGACGCCGCGGCAGGGGCGCAATTGGCAGGGGCGCACTTAACGGTGCGCCCCTGCTGCACCTCAAAAAACCCTGAGGTTCCTCAACCGGGTTCAAATTAGGGAGCGTGGTCAATGGCGATCAAGCGTTTTAGCAATGTCCTCACCGATATGGGACTCGTGGACCGGGCTCAGGTCGACGAGGCTTTGGCGTTACGGAAGAAAACCGGTCGCCATCTGGGCGAGATCCTCATCCAACTCGGCTACCTGACCCAGGATCAAGTGGCGGATGCCCTCGCCGCCCACACGGGTGTCCCGCGGATCGACCTCGACGAAGTCACCATTGCGCCCGGGATCCGGGAGCTTGTCCCCGAGGAGTTGATCACACGGCACCGCGTCCTGCCTCTCGGGCTCGAGGGCGCTGCGCTCAAGGTCGCGATGGTCAACCCTTTTGACTTCGTCGCGCTCGACAGCGTAAGGGCGGCGACACGACTCGACGTGATCCCGACACTGACGACCGAGGAACAGATCGCCAGGGCGTACGACCGCCACCGCCTAAAGGCTTCGGCCCAGCTCGTCGTGGAGGAACTGGGCTTTGAGGAGGAAGACGAAGAAGACCCCGGCATCCTCGATGACGTCGGAGAGTCATCCCGCGTCAAGGTCGTCAACATGATCATCGTCCAAGGCATCCGGGACCGGGCCTCCGACATTCACATCGAGCCGCAGGAGAATCAGATCCGCGTCCGCTACCGCATCGATGGCCACCTCCGGGATGTGATGGAGTTTCCAAAGCGCTTGCGCAACGAGATCGTCGCCCGGATCAAGGTGATGGCGGAACTTGACATCACGGAACGGCGACGACCCCAGGATGGTCGTTTGCGTGTGAGTTACGACGGCGCCTCCATCGATCTCCGGGTATCGTGCTTGCCGACCATTTACGGCGAAAAGGTCGTGCTCCGGGTGTTGAGCCGGACGGAAAATGCCGTCACGATCGATAATATGGGGTACCATCCCGTCAACCTGGCCGCGGTCAACAAAATGCTTTCCCGGTCCGAAGGGATCATCCTGGTGACGGGTCCCACCGGAAGCGGCAAGACCACGACCCTTTACTCCTTTTTGCAGCAACTCAATCAGACCAACCGCAACATCATCACAATCGAAGACCCCGTCGAGCTGCGCATGGGCGGGATCACGCAAATCAACGTGAACACCCGGGCGGGCATGACGTTTGCGTCGGCTCTCCGCTCGGTCCTGCGGCAGGATCCCGACATCGTCATGGTCGGCGAAATGCGCGATCATGAGACGGCCGAAATCGCGGTTCGAGCCGCACTCACCGGCCACCTCGTGCTGAGCACCCTTCACACCAACAACGCCGCCGCCACCTTGGGCCGTTTGATCGATATGGGGATCGAGCGCTTTCTCCTTTCCGACACGGTGATCGGGATCGTCGCGCAGCGGTTGGTGCGAAGCCTTTGTGCCAACTGCTCGGAGCCGGATCCGGAAGGGATGGAGGCCGTTGCGAATTGGCTTGCCGATGTCCCCAAGACGGCCAATATCAGGCGCGCGCGAGGCTGTACGGCCTGTGGCAACACGGGTTTTCGCGGCCGAATCGCCGTGGAGGAAGTCTTGTCTCTCAATGGCGAATTGCGGCGGATGATTCGAGGCGGCGAGTCGGAGAACGATATTGAAGAAGCTGCGGTCCGCACAGGCATGGTCCGGATGAAGGACGCCGCGCTGCAGCGGGTGGTGGACGGAAAGACCACCTTGGACGAGATTCGTGGCCTCCTGTCATCGGAGGAATCGTGCACTGCGGTCCTTCCCGGTACGCGTGAGATGCCGGCGGCCGAAAAGGAATCGGAAACGGAAGTCGTAACCGAACCGGACGAGGAACTGGCGAGCGACCAGAACCTACCGGAGTCGATCGCCCAACTGATCGCGGCTCTGTCGCGTCAAGGGGAAAACGCCGACGAGCAAGCTCATTCGGTTGCTGTCTCAGTCAACGGTCAACACGGCGCCAACGGCCAAATTGGGGCTTTCACCGCGCATTCAGGCCACTTTGCACCACAGGCGGCACAGGGGCATTTCGGTCAGCAGACGCCACCAACACCACTTCAGACACCATGGAAGAGACGGAGCATCGCCAATGGATTCCCTGGCACTTCTTGAAAAAGTTGTCAAACTCGGTGCGTCGGACCTGCATCTCACCAACAAGATCCCGCCGACCGTCCGCCTGCACGGACGCCTGCACCCACTCGAGGGGTACGAACCGATGACGCCGGAATCCATCGAACGTCTCGCCGAGGCGTTGACGACGCAGGAGCTTCGCCAACGGTTCGCGGAGGACGGCGAATTGGACTTCTCCTACGGCGCGGAGGGGGTCGGCCGCTTCCGCTGCAACCTTTTCCGGCAGCGCGGCTGCCTGGCGCTCGTCTTGCGCGTGATCAACACCGTGATCCCATCGTTTGAGGACCTTGGCCTCACGCCTGTCATTCGCAACATCTGCCAAAAAAAGGACGGACTCGTGCTCGTGACGGGGCCGACCGGTAGCGGCAAGTCGACGACGCTTGCGGCGATGATCGACTGGATCAACCGGCACCGACCGGAAGTGATCATCACGTTGGAAGACCCGGTCGAGTTTCTTCACGAGCACAAGCGAGGAATCGTCAACCAGCGAGAAGTCGGCAACGACACCAAAGGGTACGCCCTTGGCCTGCGAGCGGCGCTGCGCGAGGACCCCGACATCATCTTGGTCGGCGAGATGCGGGACCGCGAGACGATCGAGATCGCGCTCAAAGCGGCGGAGACCGGGCACTTGGTGTTCTCGACGCTTCACACACGAACCGCGGGCAGCACGGTCGACCGGATCATCGATACCTTCCCTCCTCACCAGCAGCCACAGATCCGGACCCAGCTCGCGGGATCGCTCCAGGCCGTCATTTCCCAGACGCTGGTGGTCCGGAGAGGTGGTAAGGGACGCGTGGCCGCGCGTGAGATCCTCGTGGCGACGCCGGCGGTGCGCAACCTCATGCGGGAGGGGAAGACGCACCAGATCAACTCGGTGATCGAAACGGGCGCTCGCCACGGGATGCAGACGATGGCGGCAGCTCTGGATGAACTCCTAAATCGCGGCCTCATCGACAGAGAAGAGGTCGAGGCGCGCAAGAGCGCCTAGGGTGATGACCGGTGGCGACAGTCTATCAATACAGGGCGTGGGATCGCTCCGGCAAGCTCGTCACGGGCACGATCCAAGCCGATCACCCCGACCGGATCTCGGAGCGGCTGCGGGCCGAAGGCTTTTTCCTTTCGTCGCTCAAGCCGGTCCGCGAGAAAAAACCGCTCTTTCAGCGAACCAAACGCCTGTCGGCGAAGACGCTGGCACTCTTTTGCCAGCAGTTTTCGATCATGATCAACACCGGTATGCCGATTGTCAGCTGCCTGCAGGCGCTCAGTGCGCAGATGCCGGACAAGCCCTCCAAAAAGGCCTTGGAGAGCGTCAGTCAGCATGTGGCGGCAGGCGAAGGGCTCGGCGAGAGCCTGGGAAGCCATCAAAAGATCTTTCCACGGCTCTTCATCGACATGATCGAGCTCGGCGAGGCCTCGGGCAACTTGCCGGAAATCCTCGATCGGTTGGCGAGTTATTACGAGAAAGATGCGAAGCTCAGAGGCGACGTGAAACAAGCGATGACGTACCCTGCCGTCGTCTCCGCATTTGCAGTCCTCGCAGTGGCGGTGGTTCTCTTTACGGTCATCCCGACGTTTGCCGACCTCTTTTCGGACTTCGGCGGAGACCTGCCCCTCATCACGCAGCTGGTCCTGTCGTTTCAAGCGGCAATCGCCGATAACATCGTGTACATGCTTTTGATAATCGTCTTGCTCTTTTTCGCCATTCAACGGTTTGGTCGCACCAAGCGGGGACGATGGCAGCTCGATTCGATGATTCTGCGCTTGCCCGTGGCAGGGGACCTTGTTGTAAAAGTGCTTCTTTCCCGCTTTTGCCAGACCCTAAGCCTTCTCCTCAGCGGCGGCGTGACGGTGATGAGCGCCTTGGAATTCACTCGCAAGGTCGCCGGGAACGTCGTACTGGCGGCCGACATCGCCATGGCGCAGACCGGAGTCGCGAGCGGACAAGGGATCAGCGAGCCTCTGAGACAGGCTCGTGTCTTCCCCAAAATGCTCGTGGACATCATCGCGATCGGGGAAGAGACAGGGAGCATCGAAAAGGTGCTCAGCCAGATCAGCGATTTCTATGACAAAGAAGTGGACCGCGCGGTCAAGAGCCTCACATCGGTGATTGAACCTGTCATTATCGCAGTGCTCGCAGGAGTGATCGGCATTATTGCGGCCGCTGTCTTTATGCCGATGTTTGAAATCGTCAACGTGGTGTAAGCGGAGAACGGGAAGGATGACATGGCCAACGTCGCAGTAGGAATCGAAATCAACGGCCGCGCCATGCGCGTCGTTCAGGTGCGAAGGGGTCGCAGGGGCGACACGCTCGAAGGGGCGGCCATGGCGCTCTTTCCACCGGGCCTGGTCACCCCGGGCGGCGTGCAGGAACCGGAGGCGTTTCGAGAGATCGCCGTCGATGTCCTGGAGCGGGCAAACGCCGAGCGGATCAACCTCTGCATCTCCGTCAGCAGCGAGAGGGCGGACATTCGCCAGATGCAGCTCCCCCGGATGCCCGACCGCGATCTGCACCGGACCATCCGCAGGGAATTGGAGCGATTGGTCCTCTATCAAGACGACTTTCTTTTCGACTATCAGGTGCTGCTCGAGGATACCGAGACCAAGCTGTGCGAGGTGCTGGTCGTCTCGCTGCCGAGAAATCTCGTCTACTCGATTGTGTCACCGCTCCAAAGCGCGGGTTACCACCCGGAGATCATCGACGTCGGCGGATTTTCCCTGCCGCTCGCGTGTCCCAGGGACGGCGGGACGGGGTATCTGTTGCTCGGCCCCGATCTGGTCCACATGCTCTTTTGTCAAGGGAGCGAGTACCGGTTGAGCCGACTGGTGTCGCTCCCGCTAACGGACTTGTTTGAAGACATCGATAAAGATGATTCGCTCGCCGCGACGTCCGAGGACGATGCGACGGAGAGAGAGCCGGCTTCCGCGGAAGGGATGCCGCACCCCGCCATTCGCACCCTGTGCTCCACCGTGACGCAGACGTTGGAGGGGGCCCAGGACATCAGCGACACGCAGGTACTGATCATCAGCGGGGAAGGCGCCCAGATCGAGGGGATGGCGACGTGGATCGAAGACGAAACGGGGATTCCGACCGTCCGGGCGAATCCGCTCATCGGGCCCGGCGAGGAGAACCACATTGAGGAAGAAGGCGCCGCGTACGCCGTTGCCGTCGGCATGGCTCACCGAGGAGTGACCGAGCTGTGATCCGGATCAACCTGTTGCCAAAAGAGGAGCGCGGGAAAAGCGGCAGCCAAGTGAATTGGGCGCGGATGAACGTCTTTCTGTTGCTCGCCTCGATCTTTTTGATGTCGTTTTTCACCATGTTCAACTACATGTTGCTCACCTCGTACCGGGAGCGCCTCGCCAACGTCCAACCGCAGATGGAGACGTTGCGCGCGGCTGAACGCGAGTTGCAGAGGCTCCGATCCACGAATAACGAGATCCGGCAGAGCGTGCAGGTGGGCGAACAGCTCTTTGTCCGTTCGGCCAACGACAGCATCCTCGGCCTGATTCAACAGATCGCGCAGGTGACGCCTCCGGATATCTGGCTGCGACAGTTGCAGTTGAGCGCCGGAAACACTCTCGCCCTCAACGGATACGCCACCCAGGCGGCCGACATCTCGCTTTACCTGAGCGACCTGCAAAACGTGCGCGGCATTTCAAACATTCAGATCAACGCGCTGAGTCGCATCGGCGACGGTGCTCATGGGATCCGCGTGTTCGGCCTTCACATCACGTTGCAACGGGGGGGTGGTTGAGGTGAAACTCCCCGCGCTCATGCCTCTATTCCTGGGGCTTCCTCAGCGTCTGGATGCAGTTCTTCCCGAGCCCCTAAAGGGCAAGGGCCGACTGCTCATCATGACCCTCGGCCTTTTCCTGGTGGTGGCCGTCGTCGCCGCGATCAACTGGCGCCTGCATACGACACGGGTCGATGTGCAGCGACAGGTCGAAACGCAAGAGCGGGCCGTCGCCCGGATTCCCGGGGTCCGCCAAAACATCAACGAGGAGCTTGAAACCGCCGAGCGGTTGGCGAGCGAACGAAATACGGTCTACGCAATGCTGCCGGGCCTGACCAACGTGCCTGTCATCGTCCACCAGCTGGAGGTATTGGGGCAAATGTCCGGGGGCAAAACCAACCAGGTGGAGTACGCGCCCATGCAGCAGCGGCCTCCGCGGATCGACGTCCAGTTTCGGGTCCGGTTCAGCGGCGACTTCGGAGCTTGTTTGACGTACTTGTACAACATCGTGGCGTCGTTTCCCACGATCGCCATCCGACAGGTCGTGGTCGAGCGCCCCGCGAACGAATCGGGCTTGTTATCCCTCAACTTCGAACTCGTGCTCGCTGCGCTCGAGAGTCGGGCGAGCAACCTCCCCTCGTGGGATTTTGGGCGGTTGGTTGCGTTCCCGGTCACTCCCCTCGGGCGTCCATTTGACGCTCCGGCTCAAGTTTGGAGGGACGGACTGAAGATCGGCGCAGTGCTCCCCGGTTGGACCTTAAAGGGCATCATGTACACCTCCGCCGAGCAGATGGCCCTCTTTGAAGTGAACGGACGGACGCAATGGCTAAAGGTCGGCGAAGAGATCGACGGCATCGAGCTGGTCAAGGTGACAGAGGGTGTTGTGCACCTCTGGTCGGCAGGGCGGACATTCACATTACGGTCAGAGGGGCGTTGAGACCGATGAAACGGAAATGGGTTGTGTGGGTGGCCGCCCTGCAGCTGATCATCCTCATGCAGGTGACCACGGCTGCCCAGAAATTGATCGACCTCGAATTCAACGGGGCTCGCGTCCAGGATGTCCTGCAGGTGCTGAGGCGGCTCGGAGATTTCAACATCGTCGCCGATCCCCAAGTGACGGGCGAAGTGACCATCTTTCTGAAGCAAGTCACCGCGCGCGAGGCCGTAGGACTCGTCGCCCAGGCGGCAGGCTACAGTTACCGCTTCCAGGGCAATACCGTGCATATCGCGACCGAACAGCGCCTGGAGGCGCTTTTTTCCCCGTCGGCGCAGCCGGCGTCCGCGCCGGAGTACAAGGTGTACAACCTGCAAAGCGTCGACGCCGCGCAGGCCGTGGCCATGCTCTCGCGCATGTTGCCCGGGGTGAATGCGGTCGCCGACGACTCCCGCAATCTGCTCGTGCTGAGCGCGAGTTCCGATCAGCTCCGACGGGCGGAGGCGCTCCTCTTTGACTTTGACAGGCGGCAAGCTTCGTCGCGGCCGTTGCGAAACGTCGACGTCATCAATCTCAATCACGCAGACCCGGAGCAGCTCGCGAACGTGATCCGCGCAATCGAACCCAATGCGACCGTGACAGTCGACGCATTTACCCGGAGCTTGGTCGTGCGTGGCTCGGACCGCACCATCGCATCCGTCCGCAGCATGATTCCTTTGTTGGACACCATCCAACGGCAGGTTCTGGTGGAAGCGCGCTTGGTGGAGATCTCGCTCGAAGCGCTCAACCGGTTGGGCCTTACGTGGGACCTCCCTTCTTTTGCGTTGTCGCTTGAGCGAGGAGCAAGTCTTTCCATCACGTCGGAAGAGTTGGGGATCGCTCTTGAAGCTCTAAGTACCGAGGGGAGCGCGCACATCCTCGCGAACCCCAAGATCGCGGCGGTCAACGCCACCACCGCAACCTTTTTGATCGGCGACCGGATCCCGATCATGATGCAGCAAGCCGACGACCTGGGGCGCGTGACGGGATTTCTCGAGTTCATCGAAGCCGGGATCAGCCTGGCAATTACGCCGATCATTGGGGACGACGGCTTTGTCACGCTGGAGCTCACAACCGGCGTGAGCGGTATTACGGGAATGACGCCGCAAAACATCCCCCAGATACGAACCCGCGAGGTCACCGCAACGGTGCGTGTGCAGGACGGACAACCGCTCGTAATCGGCGGACTGATCCAGGAGGAGGATCGCGTGACGGTCAGCGGGATCCCGCTCCTGCAGAAGTTTCCCTTGATCGGCGAGCTGTTTCGGCGCAGACAAAGCCACAAAGTGCAATCAGAGACCGTCATCTTCCTCACGCCGCACATCGTGACCGCCGCTCCCAAGAGAGCGTCGTCTGCGCCGGCGCAGCAGCCGGGAACGGACTCGCAGTCGCCCCAGGCCGCAGTTTCGTCCGAAGTGCAAAGGACGACGTCGGCCGGAGGCGATCAACGTACCACCCCGCCCGGTGGCGGATCCAGTAAAGAACCGACCGCGAGTCGGCCGGCTGCCTCGCCGCCTTCTGTTCACTCCAAAACGGGCGATCCGGTGGCGCCGGCGCGCACGTCGATCTCGCTCGACATCGGCTTGCTCGTCGCCCCTGACATCGGCTTGCCCGCCGCCCGTACCGTCGATGTGGAACTCGAAAGCGGCGCCGCGACCAGGTTTTTGACGCGGTTTCACGTAACGCCGAGTGAAGACGACGTGACATGGGGATTCGGGCTCGGACTGAGGCGATTTTTGGCCGGCACGCTATGGGCCGACATCGGAGGCGAGCATATCGTCGGCCCCGACTCCCAAGGAACCGCCTGGGCCGCGTCCGCCCAGCTCGGGATCCGCGTGCCGCTCGGCAAGCGGATCTATCTGGATCCGCATGCAGGCTATCGTCACGCCATCACGAGCGAGGAATCGGCCACGCTCTTTGGACGCACGGAAGGGGTATACGGCAGTGTTCGGTTTGGTTGGTAAAGATCAATCGGGATTCTCCCTTGTCGAAACGATCGCCGTCATGCTGCTGCTTCTCGTTTTCACGGTAGGCGTTTCGGCAGTGATCCGCTCGTCGGATCACCTGTTTCGCCGCGGCAAGCAGGAGGAGCAGATCCGGCAGTCTCTGATCGCCGCGGCCGAGACGATCAAGGTAGAGATGCGGTTTACGAAGGTTCCCGGAGGTTGCGGTGCAGGGGGCGGAGATTTCCCCGTCAACGGGACATACTGGGCGACGTACACATGCAGCGGCAACCAAGAAGGTCTTTCCATGCTGTACAAGTTTGACGTCCGCCTCCACGAGGACTCCCCTGCCGGCGTCGAAGTGGGCGAGCTCATGTTTTACGCGACAAGGGGGGGGTACTGATGAACCGGTTGGACCCTGCCGAGCGGGGAATGGCGCTCGTTTGGGTGATCTCCCTGATGACCCTGATCCTGATGCTTGTGGGCGGACTCCTGTCTCTCGCGCCCGTCGCTTTTCGTCAGGCTCGCTTTGACGGGGAGCTCGCCTCGGCCCTCGTCGTCGCCGAATCCGGGTTGAACCACGGCCTTGCCCGAATGGATAATGTCCTCGCGTCGGGGGGAACGCTGGCGGATTGGGTGTCGCCGAGCGGGTACGTCCTGACGGGAGGGGATCCCGACGTCAGCGGGAGTTACACCACCACGATCACCCACCATCCGACAATCGGCGGCGCCTTTTTGGTGGAGGCGGAGGGCTATTTCAACGATCGCAGACGAACCGTGAATCTGATGGTGGGCGAGGCCTTTCCCGTCTTTCGGGGAAAACTCCAATCGACCGATCCCTCGAGCCCGTATTACGATCCTGCGTTTTTCTGGGTGGACGTGAGCGTGCCCGGTTGGTCGCAAGGAACGGTCAGCGAGTGCTCGCCGGTCACGATCGACGGCATCCCCACGCTGTTGAGCGTGACCTGCCAATACAGCAATCACTTCACCCTCACCAACAGTCAAAAGCTGTTGATCAAAAACTCGACAGTCCGCTTCGCCGGCAATGCGACATTTAACGGCGATCTCTTTATGGAGAACTCCGACATTTACGTTGACGGTTCGGTCACCTTTCGCGGCAAGGCGGCAATGACCGGTTCCAACAACGGCTACGTTCAGGGGTACATCGCCGTGCAAGCCCCCGCGAAGGTTCACGGAGACGGGATGAACATCAACTACTTCTACGTGAAGGGGAGCCTCTCATTCTCCGGCAACGTCACGATCGGGTCGTGGGGCACGACGCCTCCGTTTTCCGACATCGTCTTCCTCGGCGGAACGAGCACGGAAGTCTTTGTGGATCCACCGAGTTCGATTGATGGCTCGGCGGTCAAGTGCGCCTGCGGGATCTACACACCGACGCGAGATGTAAAATTCAACGGCGCGCAGTTTCAGGTCTACGGTTCGATCGTCGGGGTTGAGTTCGAGTTTTCCGGGGGCAGCCATGAAAACATCGATTACGGGATCGAGCTGCGAGACGTGGCGATCCCGGGAGCTCTCAAGGTCGGGACGCGCAACTGGAACGAGGTCCGGTGATCAATGAGTGCCATTTGCTCGCAACGCGGGTACACGCTCGTCGAGTTGCTCTTTAACCTCGTGATCATCGGCATCATCTGCTCCCTTGCCCTCCTTTTGTTTTTTTGGGGTTACGGACATGGACGCCGGGGTATGGACGAGTTTGCCATGAACACCGATCTGCGCGGCGTTTTGCGCGAGATCGCCGTCGGATATGCCCAAGGATCCGACGACCGGAAGAAGGGGCTGGCGGGCTCGGAAAAGGTGGCATTCGCCGCGGGCGTCCTCTCGTACAAGGGCGAACTGACCGAAACCTCCTTCGTCACATACACCTGGGAGACGGCAGGGAGCGGGTCGCTCGTTCGCCGGGTGGTGGCCGACGGCGGCGCCGTCCTCCACGGTCCGGACACCCTCCTGGAGGATGTCGACCATTTTTCGGTTTGCGTCAACGACCGCGTCTTTATGGTTCGCATCTCGCAGCAGACCACGGACGACCGTCCCCGCCAAACCGACATGACGCGCAACATCTACGGTCGCAATGCGCGCGCGACCAGCCTGACGGTGCCGGACTGCCCCTAGACGGTCGGGGCCGGCACGCGCTCGATGCCGATCGCTTCGCCGGGGTGACGAATAGAGCTACACTCGCAGAACCTTCTCCATCACCCTACTTGGGCACGTACCGCAGCGCCACGGATCCCGAGGGGAACTCTCGCGTGCCGACGAGTTTCAAATCCACGAACTTCGAGAGTCCGGCGAACAGGTAGGGGCCGTGTCCCGCGATGCGGGGGTGCACGAGGAACTCGTACTCGTCGATCAGGCCCAGTTCGGCCAATGCCAACGGAAGCGTGAGGCCCCCCAACCCGATTCCCTCCCCCGGTTCACTTTTAATCCGCCTTACGGCTTCCGCCAAATCCCCCCGCAAAAGTTCCGAGTTCCAATCGACCTGTTCAAGCGTACTCGATACGACGTATTTCTTTTTCGCGTCAATCGTTTCGGCGAACGGGATCATCCACGCGTCCATCCAGTCGGGCCAAGGCCCTGTCTCCGGCTTCCGCCACGCGCCTTCCATCATTTCGTAGGTGGTGCGGCCCAGAAGCAGCGAACCGGCCCGGGCGATGTTTTCGGTTGCGAATCGATGCGTGTCTTCGTTTACAATGCCGGCCATGTGGTCGCAGCATCCGTCGAGGGTGACGTTGATGGAATAGCGGAGAGGTTGCATGGTTCACTTTCCTTTCTTCTGAAGACGTACCAACAATTAGTCGGGTTGGGTGAATCGTTTGGTCATGAGAACATTGAACAGGTTTTTGTGGGGGGCTCTGTGGTATTTCGTGATTTGTTGGGGGAAGGGATCGATAAAGCAGGGGTCAGAAAGCACGCTTCAAGTGACCAGGCGCGGGCTAAACTCCGGTGGGGCTTGTTTCTTCGTCACCCCGGCGCAGGCCGGGGGCCAGTCAGGAGTCAGGTGCCGACATAGAGGTTTGCTGCGGTCGATGTTTCTTCGGCGAAAAGACGCGGGACGCCCATTCGACGACATTGCCCGGGGTTACCCCATCGCAGTAATCGCAACAATGGACTGTCGACTGAGCACGCGTCTTGCGTTCGAATAGCCATCTCACGATTCGCACGGAGATCGATAGCCCGGCCGCTGATGATTTCTCGCCGAAATAGCGTACGATCAGCTCTCGAGCGCAAGAGCTTTTTGCCATCGCCTGCCTTTGCATCTGGACAATCCCCTTATACCGTGCCTGGAGTGCCCCTTCCCGGGCAGCCGCGGAATCGGCGACGTTCAGCGCCGTCTTCTCGGCCATGTATCGAAGAAGTCTTTCGTCCTTTGGGTCCGTGAAAAGAACTGCAACGGAAGGCTTGCCATCGCGTCCAGCGCGCCCAAACTCTTGCAAGTAGTCTTCCACAGACGCCGGATGCTGCCAGTGTACAACCAAACGCACGTCTGGAACATCCAGGCCCATTCCGAAAGCGTTTGTGCAAATCACGACATTTACAGGTGGCGAAATCCGGCCCAGGAATCTCCCGAGAAGCATGTCCCGCTCGTTCGCGGAGCCGAGCTGTGAGTGGTAGAATGGCACGTCACGGCCATGATCCTTGAGTCCGGCGCGAAGCTGCCTGCCCGTTCGCACGGTGGGCACGAAGAGCATCGCGCGCCCAGTAGGCAGCGTATTCAGAAGATCAGCAATCAAGCGGTAGCGATTCAGGTCGTCAACCTTCTGGAGCCGAGCCAAGGCAATGTTGGGACGATTGACTCCCGTGACAATGACCCGCGCCTTCGGTACCCCGAGGGAGTAAAGAATTCGTCTTTGGCTTTCAACGCCTGCGGTCGCGGTGAACGCCAGTACCGGAGGTTCTCCAAGCATCTTTCTCACGTGTCCGAGCCTATCGTAGTTCGGGCGAAAGTCCTTTCCCCAACGATCGATGCAATGCGCTTCATCGATGACGAGGTAACTCGGGCGTATGCGCTTGATCTCCTCCACTTCGGCTTGCCTCACCAAGTTGGAATCAAACCTCTCTGGCGTGCAGTAGAGGAACTTGTAGACCCCGTCGTGGAGGAGCTTGTATCTGAGCCTCTTCTCCCGCGGACTCAGATCGCCGTTGATAAATGTTCCGGGAATCTGCTTGCCTTGAAGGGAGGATACCTGTTGGCTCATCAAGGCCTTCAGCGGCGAAATGACCATTCCAACACGGTGGCCCAGAAGAATGGGCAGTTGGAAGCAGAGAGACTTTCCGGATCCGGTAGCGCTCACGAGCAGAAGAGATTCGCCCCGAAGCGCGGCCAGTACGACCTCAAGCTGAGGATGCCTGAACCGGCTGGCGCCCAACAGCCGAAGCCCGGCCCCCAAGGTTTCATCGATGTTGTCGAGTTCTTTCTGCCGGTCGAGCCAATGTGCCAGCCGCAGGCCCCAGCGCTCGAGCATGCGCCGGGAGAGCGAGGCTTGCAGGTTCGGGTGCCGCGCGGCATGGCATCCGTCGCACAGCGTGATCAGGTTGCTAGGGTCATCGAGACCACCGGCTGAGCGGGGGATAAGATGGTGGATGTCAGCTTCACCGGCTTCGGGTACGATGCCGCACGATACGCAAGTATTCTGGTCTCGGGCGAGTACAGCATCTCGGATTTCAGGCCATCGTCTGGAAGTTGCGTCGATTGGCGTGGCGGTCATTTTTCAGTGCGATTGATTAACAAGTGATAGTCAAAGTGGATGTCATGTTAATGCCAGAGATGAGTTTCCGGTCGAAGACTTCGGCGGCCCCAGCGATGACATCGGGGCTTTACTGCTATGAGGCATTGACGTGAGAGAGTGGGTTTGGCCACGGGGGACGTATGAGGCGTATACTGTACTGATCTCATAGAAGGGTGAGCTGTGAGTGCGCATCATTGATTTCATCGCATTGTCTTAAACTCTTCCAGCGTGGATCGGCCAACAGGTCTACGCCCAAGATAGTGTGCACATGAACGGTCATCATAGAGGCCTTATGCATCATGGGTTCAACTTTTTCTGTCATATTCTTGAAGTACTCTTCGATCTCAGACAGATTCACCGGAAGCTTATACCCTCCCTTTCTATTTGATACAATCAAAACGTCGTTGGTTCGAAGCTTCCCGATTACTTTCGTCCTGAAGTAATAATCTCCAACCTCTACCATCCTACTCTGACTTAATCGTTCACGCAGGTATTTTGTCCTGACGTAGAGATGAGGGTCACCATTCAAAATTTCATCGAGTAGCTCTCTGGCCAAGTGAACCTGGTCTTTTTTCAAAGGCTCCTCGGATTCTTCGTACTTCTCAATAAACACTTTCGCAAAGTTAACGGATGCTCTCAGCAGTGGCTCACTAATTTTAGCCGAAACCGCTACGTCAGAAAAGTCAAAGTTCCGCAGCGAAAATGGCCAAGCCTTAATTTTTACCAAATCAGAGACATAATTAAAATTATGAGTTCCATCTCTGAGATCACGGAAAAGCGTGCCTGAGCAGAAGTCAGCTAATTGGTTAAGTCGAGATCCCTTGGACTCACGGAACTCAATGTTTGAGGTGTTAAAAAGATTTAAAGGCGCACGGTCAACAAAATATGCCATCAATGATTTTTGAAAATCTGCGTCCCCAATCGGATCCGGATAAATAACGGCTGTGTCATGTGCTGCAATCAAATAATTGAATAACTGCCTCGGAACCCGCTTGTAAAATGTCCGCTTCCATTTGAACTTATCTGGTCCAAGCAAAGCTTTGTCGACTTTAAGGATTACACCTCTCCAAAGATTCCGAGGTAGTTCTTCTAGGATTTTTCGACGGAGGTTATCATCGGATATATTCTTTGACTTAATTTGCCCGCCGTTTAAGCGCATTCTAGCAAGAGCGTCCAAGCTCGCATTTAGCTTGCCAACATTTTGGGCCTCAACAATTACAGCGCAAATCAAAAACCAAGGCTCGCTTTTCCCATCCTCAAAGTTTAATCCGTTGTCGCCCGTCTCATCTATGAAGATTTCAATCATGATATTATTCCATCGATCCTGATTACTCACCCCATGTCAGAATTAGGCCGCACAACAGAGCGAATGCCGCCTGATCGAATAAATTGATCCGTTCCTCACGTGATGGCACTAAGCGCAGCAATTAGTTCAGGGCCAATGTCCTTAACGAAAGCTACTTGGGCTTCAGAAACAGGCTCGCCGTGAAGGGCCGGAGAGCAGACCGAGTAAACTTCTCGGATAGCATTTGCTAGCCGAGGTTCAAGCAATTCTGCTTGGACCAATGCTCGGGTGAGCTGCATGGCGGGCATCGGGCGACGGATTTCCCCAACAAGCTGGCGCGACTCTCCAATTCGGCGGAGCTCCTTTTCCATATTGTAGCGAGTAGCGAACAAAAGTGCTACCTCTGACGGAACGGGAATCTGTGCGGGCGGAGGCGACTCCTTAATTCCGAGCTCTACTAGCGCATTCGATACCACTGATTTAATACGCCGTTCAATCTCAGGAAGTTGCGCATCGGCGACTGGAGCTGGAATTGTGAAGTGCGGGCTGAAGGTTGTCCGTACGTCAACTGCATTTCTGACCTCACTCTTTACATCTGTAAATTGGTCTGCAAGAAATCCCTTAAGCTCGTCCACTCGTTGTTTGAAGGTGATGCCAAGTAGTGACACTTCGCTAAACAGAGGGGCAAGCAAAAGCGCTACCCAAACAATAAACACCACGATATCGGCAGGTACGGCGTGGCCCACAGTAAGTTCTGGATAGCGGTGGGCAAGAAATATTGTAAGGAGGACTACAAGTAGTAGCCACCAGGCGACCTTAATCCAGTTAGGTAATATCAAAGCCCCCCCAATTCTTGTCGAAGCAGCCGAAGCCGAGACATTGAGTGCCGCGTGTTCCTGAGCTCTGCGTGGCTAGCCCAAAGGTGCCTCAATCAAGCGACACCTTAAGTGTTGGATAATATGTCGTGATTGGATTGTCCACCGCATCCGGATCCTCTAGAGATCGCCTCACCTGACTCGAAATCTCGGACTGATATGTACTCAGCTTCGGAACAAGCGAATAGATGTCCGATGTGTCAATTTTTATCGTCCTAGTTTGACTGAGATCAAATGGAATTCGATCAGCAGCACGTATAAGCTGAACAACAGGGAGGCGCGCCGCATGTCGTAGTGCTAGCTCGTAAAAGACATTCGGATTGTGAAAAGAAAGATCAGCTATAACGAGTCTAGAGCGGATGACATACTCAATTATCTGACGCGTGATCGTTCCAGGCTTATCGATCGCATCAGCCCTTACAACCTTGAGTTTAAAAGGCTCGATTGCGGGCTCCACGATTGAGCCAAGAAAAAGATCTGAGTGCTTTCTTTCTTCGGACCCGGCCTCGCCGATAGGAGTTATGTAGAAGCACACTGTCTCAAATTTACCTTGCTCGGCTGTTATCAATGCCGATCCGCTATTCGGAGCTACATCCACAAAGACAGGGCCCTCTCGCTTCAACGAGGCCATAGGCAAGCTGTCAAGGAGATGGTCGACGGTTATTAGCCGCTCCGCACCAGATAGGGTCTGAAGCAATCCAACGAACCTCACGTTCACAGTGAAGGTGTCAACCGCCTCTTCTAAGAGCTCTTCCGGAACCTCGAATTCCTTTAACGCATCCACAAGAGCAGCACGAGCAGGAAGCTTGTTGCCTTGGAAACGCTCATACAGCTTGTTAAACGGCTCCTGATCTTGAATAGCGAGTTTCACCCGGGCCTTTGTCTGCTCTCGCTTTGGAATTTCATCGTCAACAGCCCTGGCTCCATCCTCCGTGAGCTTGATGTGATCCGCCTGATAGCCGCCCTCAGCTAATCCATACTTTCCTGCATTCGTAATGAGTTGGCGACTTGTGCCGCTTTCAGGAGACTTTTGCAAGTGGTCGAATAGTGAGATACGGCGAACAGGCTGTCCCGATCCGAATTTCGATATTTCAGCTGCAAACTCAAGAGCCTCCTCAAAAGGACATGCAGGAAATGGACGTTGCTGACGTTTTCGTTTTTTTTCGGCCGCGTCCGTAACCTTTCGGTTCGCTTCATTGACTGAATGCTTTGTCATTCTTCCTCCGAGTGAGAATTGCCTCTGCCAAGCAGCCAGCGCTACCGACTGAATGCGTGTTGTATTCCACTATCGAGTTCCAGTATAACCCCCGCTACGTATCACGTAAACCTCGTCACACTCCGCCTACGGGGAACCTCGGACCTGCACTCCCCCACCCCAAAAACAAAGAGGGCCCCGTAGAGCCCCATTCCTTTCCAAAAAGCGCAATCGATGTCAAGCGGCACCCATATATCGCGAAGATATATGGAGTCAAATGACTTCTATTCCCCTCACCCCTCCACCAACCGGTAACTCGTACTCCTCCCCCCACCCTCATTCCGCGCCAGCAGCCCCCACTCCACCAACTCCTTGATGTCGCGCAGCGCTGTGTCTTGCGAACACTTCGCAAGCGTCGCGTACTTCGTCGTATTCAAATACCCCGTCCAGCCCGGCTCCAGCATGCGATTGAACACCGCCCGCTGACGCGCGTTCGCCCCCGCCTCGCCGAGGCGCTGCCACAGGCGCGCCTTGCGGAACACCGTGGCCGTCAATGAATCCGACGCATCCAGGGTGCGATCGAGGCAACCCAGAAACCACGCCAGCCACGACGTGATGTCGAGCGAACCACGCTGCGTTGATTCGAGCTGCAGGTAATACTCCCGCCGCTCCGCCTCGATAGCCGACGACATGCTGTAGAAGCGATCCTTCGAACCATCGGAGCGCGCCAGCGCCATCTCCGCCACCGCCCGCGCGATGCGGCCGTTCCCGTCATCGAACGGGTGAATGGTCACGAACCACAGATGCGCCACGGCCGCCTTGAGCACCGGGTCAATGTTTGCGAGGGCAGAGGAGGAATCCCCCGGATTCTCCGATCCATTGAACCAATCCAGAAAGCGTTGCATTTCGCCCGCAAGGCGTTTCGCCTCCGGCCCCTCAAAATGAACCCGTTCCTTCCCCATCGGTCCCGAAACAACCTGCATCGGGCCGTGCTCATCGGTGCGCCAGGTGCCCACGGTGATGCGGCTCAATCCGCTATACCCGGTGGGGAACAATGCCGAGTGCCAACCCCAAAGCCTCTCCGCCGTCAGCGGGTGTTCGGAGTTCCGCGTGGCATCCAGCATCATCTCCACGATGCCGTCGATTTCGCGTGTGGGTTTCGGCAGGCCCGCGGTCTCCACCCCAAGCCTGCGGGCGATGGATGAGCGCACCTCCTCCGTGTCAAGTTTCTCGCCTTCGATCGCGGATGACTTCACGATCTCGGCGGTCAGCGTGGTGATGCCGGCCTCGGCTTGTAGTCCGAAGCCCAAGGCACGCATCAGCCCCAGATGCCGGCCCTGCTTGTGGCGAACCGCCGCAAGACTGTCGGCCAAGGCTTGGGGATCCCAGGTAAATTGGGGCCAATCGGCTAATTCGTGGATATAGGCCATTTCGTCGGACTCCTGCGGAGAATATAACCGATATTCACCGCAACTCGCCCTATTCACCGCAAAATCTGCGGAGATTAACCCGCTTATTCGCCTCAAACCACCCTAATCTCCGCAAACCCCACATTGAGTCCCCCTCCAACCCTTGCCCCTCAACGGCCTCCCCCCAACAAAAAAACCCCCCGGTTTCCACCGAGAGGCCATGATATCGTCCTTGGGGTTCGGGCCGGGCGATGCGGCGCATCGCCCCTACAATCAGGATTGAATCTCGGGCCCCGTGTACACGTAACTCGGGCGCACGATGGGGATCCCCTTGCCGCCGCGCGCTTCCGTGCGTTCCCACACGATCTGCGACGCGATGCCCACGCAGCGCGACAGGCCGAACAACACCGTATAGTACGTCTCGTCCGTCAGCCCGCAGGCATTGAGCAACGTCCCCGACACCGCGTCGACATTGGGATAGGGGTTGCTGATCTTCGGACGCTTCTTGAGTGCCGCCACACCCACCTTGCGGAGCGACACCGCCAGGCGGAACAGCGGATCGTTCGCCGCGATCTCCTCGCCCAACGCGTACTGCACCGTCGCGCGCGGATCCTCCACGCGCAGCACCGCGTGGCCGAAGCCGAACAGCTTGCCGCCCGATTCAAGACGGTTCTCGATGTACTCCGCCAACACCTTCTCGTCGGAAGGATCCTTCACCTCGGCGGCGACTTCCTTCACGAAACGCAGGCACTCCTGGTTCGCCATGCCGTGCAGCGGCCCGGCCAGTCCGGCCATCGCGCCCGCGAGGGAGCCGTACATGTCTTCGAGTCCCGACGCGACCGCCTTGCCCACGAAGGTCGACAGGTTGCCGCCGCCGTGGTCGAAGTGCAGAATCATGAACACGCGCAGGAGGCGCGTCAGTTCGGGTGTCGCCGCGGGCGCGCCCAGCATGTGCACGAAGTTCTCCACCCAGCCCAGCTCGGGCTTCGAGGGAATCGGCGCGCCCCAGCCGCTGCGGATGCGGAAGATGGCGGCCACCAGCTCGGGAAGCTGCGCGATCACCCGCAGGCAATCCTTGCGGTAGTCGCCCTTCGGTTCGAACATCCCCATGGCCACGAGCCCGCCGATCAGCCACTTCATCGGATGGCCGTCGCGGGGGAAGCTTTCGAGCAGCTTCAGGATGCCGGGGTGCAGCGGGCCCTGGCCCACCAGCTCGCCGTGGAACATGGCCAGCTGGTCGGTGGACGCGGGCAGCGTCTTGCGCAGCAGCAGGTGGATGACTTCTTCCGGCTCCAGGTCTGCGAGCGACGCGATGGGGTACCCCCCGTAGCTCAATCCCTTGTGGGGATCGACATCGCTGATGGGGCACGTTCCCACGGGGAAACCGCGCATCCCGGTGTCGAGATGGTCACGCGTGATCGTGAACAACACCTCGTTGCCGTCCGTCGCGCTCTCCGCGCCCGATCCCTTTTTCGCGTTCTTGCCCGCCATGTCATGCTCCTCGTTCGGTCATCCCTTCAGTCTCCGGGAAGAGAGCCGCGTTTTCATGTCAGCCGTTTATCCAATAACACATTGTCCGCGACTCAAGGTGTTCCTCCCTCTCCATCCTCGCGCAGCGTTGGATGGAGAGGGCCGGGAGCCTGCCCCGGCGCAGGCCGGGATGAAGCGCGTAGCGACGAAGCTTTGCCCACTACTTCCCCTGAATCGCCTCCGCCACCAGCTTGCCGAACGCGTAGCAACCGACTTCCTGCGCGCCGTCCATGAGGCGGGCGAAATCGTAGGTCACCGTCTTGGCGCCGATGGTCTTTTCCAGCGCGGTCACGATCGCCTCGGCGGCTTCCGTCCAGCCGAGATGCTCGAGCATCATCACGCCCGAGAGAACGACCGAACCGGGGTTCACCTTGTCGAGATTCGCGTACTTGGGGGCCGTGCCGTGGGTCGCCTCGAAAATGGCGTGGCCGGTGAGATAGTTGGCGTTGCCGCCCGGGGCGATGCCGATGCCGCCGACCTGTGCGGCCAGCGCATCGGAGAGGTAGTCGCCGTTGAGGTTGAGGGTCGCGATGACGTCGAAGTCTTCGGGACGAGTGAGCACCTGCTGCAAGGTGATGTCGGCGATGGCGTCCTTGATGACGAGGCCGGCGCCGGGCCTGCCTTCGGGGATCTTGCACCACGGGCCACCGTCGAGCTCGACCGCGCCGAAGAACTCCTTCGCCACGCGGTAGCCCCAGTCGCGGAACGATCCCTCGGTGAACTTCATGATGTTGCCTTTGTGCACCAAGGTTACGGACTTGCGGCCGTGCTTGATGGCGTAGGCGATGGCGCTGTGCACGAGGCGCTCGGTGCCGAGCTGGCTCACGGGCTTGATGCCGATGCCGACATCGACGCCCACCGTGCGGGCGGGGGTGCCGGTGGTCTCGAGGGTCTTCTGCCAGTCTTGCGCGGCTTTTTGGGTGCCGAAGCGGATCTTGGAAAACTCCTTGGGGAATTCCTTCTCGAGGAAGGCGAGGATCTTGGCCGCTTCGGGCGAGCCGCCCTGCCACTCGATGCCCGCGTAGATGTCTTCGGTGTTCTCGCGGAAGATCACCATGTCCACCTTTTCAGGGTGCTTGACCGGGGAGGGAACCCCCGTAAACCAACGCACGGGACGTAGGCAGACGTAGAGGTCGAGGATTTGGCGCAGGGCCACGTTGAGCGAACGGATGCCGCCGCCGACCGGAGTCGTCAGGGGCCCCTTGATGCCCACGAGGTATTGTTTGAAGGCTTCGAGCGTCTCGTCGGGGAGCCACTGGCCGTCACCATAGACGGAGAGCGACTTCTCGCCCGCGAACACTTCCATCCACTCGATCTTGCGCTTGCCGCCATAGACCTTGCGCACCGCCTCGTCGAGCACGTGCTGCGAGGCCTTCCAGATGTCCGGTCCCGTCCCGTCGCCCTCGATGAAGGGGATGATGGGGCGGTCGGGAACGTTCAGCTTGCCGCCGGCGATGGTGATGGCCTGGCCTTGCGCGGGAACCTGGATGTGCTTGAATGCGGGCATGAAATCTCCGAAAAGCTTGAATTATTACCGAAAATCGGCTTTTCTCGCGAAATGAAGTGAGCCGGGAAATATAGTACCGGGGGCCGGGGTGGTTCGTGAAAACAGGGGGAAAGCGCGGGAATGGCCGGGACGGTTATAAATGTGAATATCGTTAACCAAGGTTCACGAAGCTCCGGCCGTGCGGCGCGACATTCCGTGGCACCCGCATCCCCTTCCGGAGGCGGGATCGCAGGGGGTCCCCCATGAAATCGCTTGCTTGTGTTCACGGGCTGTTGCTGCTGAGTCTCCTCTCCATGGAAGGACGGGGGGACACCTTCGCCGACGATGCTCCGCCGGGGGATGCGGTGCTCATACCGGATTACCCGGCGGGGAGCCGATCCACAACCGCCTTCAACCAGAAAAGTTACGCGGCCGCCTACGCGTGGATGCTGGGCGCGACAGCAATCCCCATCTACGCCGGTTCGTACATGTTATCCTCGTCTCATCACGAACAAGGAGAGGAAATCGGCGCGGCTCTCATCCTCGGTGGAATCCTCATCGGCCCTTCGGCGGGGCAGTATTATGCGGGTGCGCCCGGGCCGGCGACGGGAGCCCTGGTGCTGCGTCTCGCCGGCGGAGGGCTCGTTCTCATCGGGCTGATCAAGGCCTTTTCGAATTGTTTTTGGGAGAGTTCTTCCTGCAACTCAGGAAGCGGGGAGGCACTTTTGGGAACAGTCCTGTTCGCTTCAGGGTCCGCGTACAGCCTCATCGACACCAAGTTCGCGGTCGACCGCTACAATCGCCGCGAGCGGGAAAGAGCGGCAGTCCGGACGTCGTTCTCCCCCGCCCTGTTCCCCGTCGGCGAGGGATCGAATCGCAGCTATGCGCCGGGGTTGGCTTTCACCGCGTCGTTCTGATCAAACCGCATTGGAATCAGGGCGACGCCGTGCCCTTGTCCACAGCGTGCCGCCGGAAGGGCGAGCCCGTCATCCCGGCGAAGGCCGGGAGGCTCGCCCCTACAAGTCTGCGGTGTCAACCCGGCAGCACGTTGACTTCGGTCTCGCCGTCCTCCGGGCTCCACGCGCGGATGCGCATCGCATCGGGAAACACCAGCGGCTTGTGGATCGACTTGCCCATGAGCAGGCGCAGGCATTCCTGGATCCCCTCGGTGATCGACGGGTGCGGGTGGATGGACTTCATGATATCCTCCAGCCCCTTGTCCTGATCCATCAGGTGCGCCACCACCATGATGGTACTGCCCGCCTGCGGCCCGGCCGCGCGCATGCCGAGGATGCGATTGTTGCCGTCTTCCGACACGAGAATCTTCACGAAGCCATCGGTGCGGCGCATGGCGATGGCGCGGTTCACCAACGCGTTTGAGAAATACCCCACGCGGTAGGGAATTCCCTGTGCCCGGCACTGCTGCTCGTTGAGCCCCACCACCGCCACCTCGGGGTTAAAGAACATGATGGTCGACATGTTGTGGTAGCGCAGCGGATACTTGTTGCGCCCGTACATCGCCTTGATGGCGTAGCGCCCCTCCATCTCCGCGACGTTGTAAAGCGCCGAGCGCTGGGTCACGTCGCCCACCGCATAAATGTTCTCCTTGACGCAGCAATTGCCGTCGGCATCGAGGCCGCCGCGGGCGTTCACGGTAATGCCCAGGTTCTCGAGGCCCAGTGAAGACAGGTTGGGCTCGCGCCCCACCGAAACCAGCGCCGCGTCCACCTCAAGCACCTGGCTGCGACCGCCCTCATAATCCACCGTCACCTCGAGAAACTCAGGACGCTTGGCGATGCCGCGCAGGATGGCGTTGTGGTGGATGGTCACGCCCTTTCCCTCGAGGTTGTGGCTGACGTAGGCGCTCACGTCCTCGTCCTCGAAGGGAATGACGCGCGACTGGCGGTCGAGCAAATGCACCTTGGTCTGCGCGAAGTTCGAGAAAATCGTGGCGTACTCGCAACCGATGATTCCCGCGCCCAGGATGAGCAAGCGCTTGGGGAACGCGGTGAACGAGAGGATGCCGTCGGAGCTGATGACGCGCTGCCCGTCGATCTCCACGCCCTGGAAATGACGCGGCCGCGATCCCGTCGCGATCACGAAGTAATCCGCCGTCACGCGCTCCGAGCCGCCGTCGGCAAGGGCCACGTCCACCGCATGCATGTCGCGAAACCGGGCCATGCCGCGCTTCAACGTGATCGACCCTTTGCCGGTCCACCGGTGCGGCGCGAAGGTCTCGATCTGCGACAACAACTGATACTGTTTTTCCTTGGCCGCCTGCACCACGGTGTCGAGCACCGCCTTGTAGTCGACCATCAACCCCGCCGCACGGTAGCCGCGATCCACCGAGGAGGCATTGGCATAATCCTTCGCCAGCTCCCACATCGTCTTGCTGGTCATCGCGCCGTGGAGAATGCCCGCGCCGCCGATATGCCCGCCTTCGACCAGGCACACTTTCTTTCCGAAGTCGAAGCCCCGCATGGCCGCGGCGAAACCGCCAGGACCCGATCCGATCACGCACACGTCGTAATGGTTCTCTGCCTTCGCTCTTTCTTTTACTGCTTTCACTGCCATCATACCGTCCGTTCGGGAGTGGGGGTTTCCTGCGCGGCCGCACGCTCCGTCAGGGGGTCGGGAATCCCGACCTCCGCGAAGCCCTTGGCCCGCAGCAGGCACGAAGGACAGCGCCCGCAGGGCGGAAACACGCCTTCATAACAGGTGTGGGTCAATGCCAGCGACTCCAACGCGCCCCAATCGCGCGCCAGTGAGATGCTCTCCGCCTTGGTGCGGAACATCAACGGCGCGTGAATGCGGAAGATGCCGCCACGCTCCGGCCAGCCAAGGCCGAGATGCAGGGATTTCTGCAGGGCGCGCAGCGTCTCGTGCCGGCAGTCGGGGTAACCGCTGTAATCCGTTTCGCACACGCCGGTGACGATGTCGCGAATACCGCGTTCATAGGCGTAGGATGCCGCCTGCGTCAGGAACAACAAATTCCGGCCCGGAACGAAGGTGTTGGGCAAACCGTGCCCCCCCATCCCCGCGGAAATATCCATCGCGGGATCAGTCAGGGAGTTGCCCTTCAATTCACGGAAAAAATCGAGGCGGAAGATGCGCAGGGGAACCTGCAACTTCCAGGCGATGTTCTGTGCGGCGAGCACTTCGTTCTTGTGGCGCTGGCCGTAGTCGAAGAACACCGTCTCGACCGAAGCGAAGGTGCGCAGGGCCCAGTGCAAACATGTGGTGGAATCCTGCCCGCCCGAGAAGACGACCAAGGCGGTGCGGTTCAATTTCGGTTTTGTGCGTTGCGCGGACACGGGTGCGGCTTCCTGCAATGGCGGGACCGCTAGCGCAATCCCAGCTCTTTGTGCAGCTGGAAAGATAGCCTCCACCGCGGATGCGCCATCGCTGCCGCGATGGTGCGCTCCCACTCGGCGCGCGTGGCGGCGACATCGCGTTCGCCCTTGCCGAAGCGCCCGGTGCGAATCTCCTTGGGCTGCAGGTAGTAATGTTCGAATGCCGACTCTTCGAAGGCGGAAAGCTCCTGCCCTTCGTACACGAGCTTCAATTCGTTTCCCTCGCGCAGCTTCCAGTCGCCGCCTTGCGAAAGCTTCGGGCTGACCGTGACCCAGTCCACGCCGAGCGTGTCTTCCGAAGTGCCGTTCGTCTCCATCGTGACGTAGTAACCCCGCTCGTGCAACAGCTCCGTCAGCCTCCTGAAGCCTTCCGGTTGAATCGTCGGATCGCCGCCCGTGAGCACCACGAACTTCGCGGGATACTCCACGATCCGCTCGACGACCTGCTCCGGCGTCAGTTTTTCCTTCAGGGAAAAATCGGTGTCGCAGAAGTCGCAGGCGAGGTTGCACCCCGCACCCCGGATGAAGACCGCGGGGGTTCCCGCGTGGTATCCCTCGCCTTGGAGGGAATAGAAGATTTCGGAAAGCCGAATTAGGGGAGAGTCCACGCACAGAAAGATAGCAGGGGGCATAAGCCAACGCATCGAACACCGTGAGGATCCATCCTTCGCTTCGCCGGGCTGCAAGCGCGCCATGCGGCGTTGCCGCTCCTCGCCATAGATCCGCTATGACTGCGTCGCGGCGCCTTGCCTGACGCGCCTTCGCTCCGGCGCCCCTGTTTGAGACCCCAAAGACTCTCGAGCCGTCCCTTCGAAAAATCCCTGCACCCCCTAATTCCCAAGCCCCAGGCCCTAAGCCCTGCTTTCCACTCGTAATTCATAACTCGTAACTCGTAACTCGTAACTCGTAACTCGTAATTGTCCTGCGCGTTCCTCTCCCTCTTCGTACCTTAACCTCATGTCCGACGGCAAAAAACTCGTGCAGGTGGAGAACTACCCAACTCTCATCACCGCCGAACTGGCCAAGTCGAAGCTCGACCTCGCCGGCATCGGATCCGAAATTTTCGACGGCGAAACCGCCAACATGAACTGGCTCTACACCGCCGCCATCGGCGGGGTCAAGCTCATGGTGCGCGAAGAAGACCTCGAAGCCGCACGCGAAGTCCTCGCCGCCGACGTCGAGGCCGCCGCCCCCGAGATTGCCGAGGAAGACGCGATCTCGGATGACGTGCTGTTCTGCCCTGCCTGCCACTCCCGCGACATCGAAACCCCGGAACGCGAAACCGGCGGATTCTCCCTCGGCGACGTCGTCAACCGCTGGCTCGGCGACGCCCGTCCCCGCCGCTGCCGCAAATGCGGGAATGAGTGGAAGGGATGAAGTGAGCGAGTAGCGGACAGCGGGTAGCTGACAGCAAACACTGAAAGCCTTCCCTTCCGACTACACGCTACTCGCTGTCCGCTGTCCGCTAAAAAGCCTGATTGAACTTCACGATCAACGCAAACCCATGCTTGCTGAAGCCCAGGTCGCCGCGCATGGCGCCCACGCGGTCGTTGAAGATCAACCGTCCGCCGACACCGCCTGAATAATTCAGGGATTCCCGGCTCGCCGTCACGAAATCGGGCCCCACGCGCCCTGCCTCGCCGAACACCGCGACCTGCCAGTCGCGCCCCAACCATGAGCGGATCCCGGGCAATGCCACCGGGACCCCGACGCGAAGTGCGGC
>JBJHDK010000013.1:0-24155 GCA_050486505.1 Fibrobacteria bacterium
CCGTGGACGTGCGCCGCCTTCACGGTCGGATCGCTCTCGCTGATCGGCATCCCGGGGCTCGCGGGCTTCGTCAGCAAGCTGCAACTCGTTCGCGGCGCGCTTGACGCGGAACTGTACGTTCCCGCCGCCGTGCTCGCGGGCGCGTCGCTGCTGACGGCCGCCTACCTCGCGCCCATCCTGCGCAACATGTATTTCGAGAAGCCCGGCCCCGACACCGTCGAGCACGGCGAGGCCCGCCCGCGCCTGCTGATCCCGTTGCTCACCACCGCGCTGCTCGTCGTCGTCTTCGGCCTCGCGCCGGCGGTCATCGACGGGCAGATCGCGCTCGCCGGCGGGGCCGCGGCCGAAGTCTTCGGGAGGCTGCCGTGAACACGCGCATCACATGGATCCTCGCGGGCTTTGTGCTCACCCTGGTGATCGCGGGAATCTGGACTCCGCACTACAAGCCCGCGTTTCCCTGGCACCATGTGCCCGGGTATCTCGCCTGGATCGGGCTCGCGGCCTGTGTCGCGCTGATCCTGCTGGCGAAATTCGTGCTGAAGCCCCTGCTGCAGCGCCCCGACACCGAAACGACCGATGCCGACCCCGTCACGGGCGCGCAACCCCCGGACACCCCGCAGACGGAACAGGGAGGCCCCCATGCCTGAACTGCACCCGTCCATTCCGCTGCTGATCGCAGCCGCATTGATGCCTCTGCTGGGCATGCAGGCCCGGCGCACGCTCTCGCTGGTCGCTTCGTTGGTCGCGTTGGGGCTCGTCATCACCCTGCCGCACGACCTGCGCCTGACGGTTTCCGTGCTCGGACAGGAACTCACACCCTTGCGCGCCGACAGGCTGGGCACCCTGTTCGCCCTGGCCTTCGGGGCCTGGGCCGCCATCGCATCGGTCTTCGCCTGGACGGAGCAGGGGCGCGCGACGAAGGCCTTTTCCCTGCTGCTCCCTGCAGGGGGCATCGGAGTGGCGCTTGCGGGCGACCTGTTCTCCTTTTTTCTGTTCTGGGAGCTCCTGACGGTCGGCTCGCTTTTCCTGATCTGGCAGGGCGGATCACGCGCCGCCCTCGACGCAGGCTTCCGCTACCTGATCCTTCACCTCGCGGGCGGCGTGTGCCTGCTCACCGGAATCCTGCTGCACTGGCAGGCGTCGGGCAGCCTCGCCTTCGGCGCGATGACGCTGGCCGGCCCCGCAGCGTGGCTGATGGCCTTGGGCATGCTCACCAACGCAGCGTTGCCCCCCCTGCACGCGTGGCTTCCCGACGCCTACCCGCGCGCGACGATCTACGGGACGGTCTTCCTCGGCGCCTTCACCACCAAGGCCGCCGTGTACGCATTGGCCCGCGCCTTTCCCGGCTCGGAACCGCTGGTGTGGTTCGGCGCGGCCATGGCCCTGTACGGCATCACCTTCGCCGTGCTCGAGAACGACATGCGGCGCCTGCTGAGCTACCACATCATCAGCCAGGTCGGGTACATGCTTTGCGGCATCGGCCTCGGCACCGCCCTCGCGCTCAACGGCGCGGGCGCGCACGCCGTTTTCAACGTGTTCTACAAGGGCCTGCTCATGATGACGGCGGGCGCGATCGTCTATGCCACGGGCACGGGAAAGCTCTCCGCCCTCGGCGGCGTGGCGCGCCCGTTGATGCTCGTGCTCGTATTCATGATGGTGGGTGCGTTCTCGATCTCGGGCATGCCGCTGTTCAACGGCTTCGTCAGCAAGGGTCTCATCATCTCGGCCGCCGCCTACGAGGGCCGCGCGGCGTTGGAGATGATCCTGCTCGTCGCCTCGGTGGGCACCTTCCTCAGCCTCGGCCTCAAGATGCCGTGGCTGGCCTTCTTCGGGGACAAATCCCCGGCGGAGAACGCCCGCGTGGCACGTCCCGTGCCCCTGTCGATGCACCTCGCGATGGGCACGGCGGCGGCCGCCTGCGTGGTCACCGGGGTCTTCCCCGCCCTCACCTACGCCCTGCTGCCCTTCGAGTTCTCCTACTCCGCCTACACGCCCGACCACGTCGTGGGCAACCTTCAAATCCTCGCCGCCACGGCGCTGGTCTTCTGGCTGCTGCGCGGCAAGCTGGGCGGCAAGGCCGCCGTGACGCTCGATGTCGACCGGCTCTACCGCGGCCCCATCCGCCGCGCGGTGGCGGGTGCCGGCACGTTCCTGCAAGGCGGCGGCAAGTGGTTCGCCGAAACCATCACGGGCACGATCCTCGCGCACGGCGATGCATGGCGCCACCTGCCGCGCAAGGCGGCGATGTCGCTCTCGGGACAATCCTGGGTGTTCCTCGTGTCCCTGATCGTTCTGGCGGTGCTGTTGATCGCCTGGGCCTGACTCCCCGGGCACGCGGGCGTCCGTTCGCCGCACGGACTCCCCCGCGTCTTGGTACCTTCCACCGGATTCCCCGAACGGAGGCCGGCATGCGCAGAAGCCCCCCATCTTCCCCCCTCGCGACAGCAACGTTCGCGATCGCCGCGGCGCTCGCCCTGACCATCGCCGGCTGCACGCTGACGGATGCGCCCGCATCGACGCGCAGCCACATCATTCCCCTTGCCGTCGGCAATACGTGGACCTACGTGGACAGTATCTATCACGACGACATCCTCGACCGCATCGACAGCGCGCGCACGATCATCACGGAGCGAAAACGCGTCACCGTGAACGGTGAACCGATGAACGTGTACGTGTCGCGCGGCGCAAACCCGGCCACGGGATCGGAGGCTGCGACGTCCCACTATCTCCGCAACCGTCCCGACGGCAACCATACCGTGGGCGTTGCACGGGAAGGCATCGAGTTCTTCCAGCCCGTGCTGCACGTCCGCTACCCGGCGGAGAACGGCGCCCGTTACCCGGCCTGGTTCCTCGACCTTCGCGCCGAGGGCGACTCGCTGGTTCCGGTCATCGACACGCTCGTGATCGAGGTCGCCGTCGCGGACACCGCCTGCGTCACGCCCGCGGGCATGTTCCGCTGCGTCGAGTATCGCGGCTGGCGCGAAGACACCGTGCTGCACGCCCGCGCCTGGTACGCTCCCGGCATCGGATACCTCGGGGCGGAAACCGTGCGGGAGCAACACATCAACGGCATCGAAACGACGGTGCGACGCATGCGAGCACTCCGCTCATACTCGTTGCATTGACCCCGGATCCGGCGGAATCCACTGACGCTATATTGGCACGCATGGTTTCCACGCGCACCCTCGAATCCCGCTACGTGCCGGCGCGCGTTCCCGATGACCGCGAGAGGCTCCTTGTCGTGCTGCACGGCCTGGGCGACTCGCTCGACGGCTGGCGCTTCCTGCCCGAAGCGCTCCGCATTCCCGAGCTGTCCTTCCTGCTCGTCAATGCGCCCGATCCCTATTACGGGGGCTACAGTTGGTACGACTTTCTCGGCGATCCCGCCCCCGGCATCATCCGCAGCCGTGCGCTTCTCGCCGACCTCCTCGAGGAAGTGGAAGATCAGGGGGTGCGCCCCGCCGACACCTTGCTGTTCGGGTTCAGCCAGGGGTGCCTCATGGCCGTGGACGCGGGGCTACGCACCGACAAAACCCTGGGGGGCATCGTGGGCGTTTCAGGATACGTGGGCTTCCCGGAAGAGTACCCCGCGGCCTTCGGCAAAGCCGCCATGTCGCAAAGGTTTCTCGCCACGCATGGACGCAACGACCCCGTCGTCCCCTACGATCCCGCACGCAAGCAATTCCACACATTGCGCAAACTCGGGGTCGGGGTGGACTTCGTCACATACGACAAGGATCACACGATATTGCAGGAAGAACTGGACGACGTGGCGGCGTGGGTGCGGCATGCGGCCTCCCTGTAAGGGCGAGCCATGGCTCGCCCTTACCCCCGCACCACGCCGCGAGCGCGGGCCGGGTCACAAATGCTCGCCGAGCCACCCCTTCAGTTCCTCGTACTCCGTGAAGTTTTCGTAGTCCGGGAACTCTCCGCGGATGCCCTCGGGCGCGCGGAAGAAGGTCGCCGTGTCGGCGGCGTGCAGCATGTGGATGTCGTTGTATGAATCCCCCGCCGCCGCGACGCGAAAGTTCAGCCCGCGCAAGGCCTCGACCGCATGCTGCTTCTGGTTCTCCTGGCGCAGCGTGTAAGCCAGCTTGCCACCGTCTTGCCGGATGTCATGGCAAAAGAGCGTGGGATAACCCATCTGGCGCATGAAGCTTCCCGCGAAGGGATAGAATGTATCCGACAGGATAAAGACCTGGTAGCGTTCGCGCGCCCAGTCCACGAAATCGCGCGCGCCGGGAAGGATTTCAAGCTCGGCGATGTACTCCTGGATCTTCGGCAATGTGATTCCATGGCGCGCGCAGATTTCGATGCGACGATCCATCAACTCGCGATAGTCCTTCACGTCGCGCGTGGTGAGGTTCAGTTCGGAGACGCCGCTGCGGTCGCGCACATGCAGCCAGATCTCGGGCGTAAGCACACCCTCCATGTCGAGGCAAAGGGCTTTCACGGTCTAGAACTCCTCCTGAGGGGGCGCGCCGGGCGTCCCGAACGGCGCAATGGGCCCGAAATTGCGCTCGAACCGGGAGATGTTTTCCTGCAAAATGGCCGCCAGGGACTTGGCATGCGCCGGGGTCATCACGATACGGGCCTGCACCTTGCCCTTGGGGGGGCCCGGGAGGATCCGCGCGCAGTCAAGAACGAACTCCGACCCGCTGTGCGAAACCAGAAACAGGTTCGCGTACGTTCCCTCGGCGATGGCATCGGGGAGCTCGATATTGATGGACTGGGAGTTTTTCCCCTCGAATTCGCCATTGGGTGAGACCATGTGTGTTTCCTCCGGAAATCGCGTGATTCCGGGGAAAGATAGCAGGGAAACCCCTGCAAGCCACCCGATGCAGGCTTGGGATTCTTAGGAATCAATGCTTTGGAAAGTTCGGGTTCGGGAAGAACACTCGATCAAGCCGGGTTTTCGCGCTTTCCCCGAACCCAAACAATCCAGGGAGAGGTCCTCGAAGGATTCCAAACCAACAGGGATCTGATACAAACACCTATATTTGCCACTTCCCCTCACCCAAGGTACCCATGAGCGCAGCGGAAGACGGTTTTGGCGAAGAATGCGGGGTCGTGGGCGTTTTCGGGGGGCCGGAAGTGGCCCGCCGGACCCTCATGGGCCTTTACTCCCTGCAACACCGCGGACAGGAAAGCGTGGGTGTCGCGGTTTCGGACGGGAGCGCGATCCAGGTCGACAAACGGATGGGCCTCGTGACCGGCCTGACCTCCGATGAAAAGGCCGTGGACGCACTCACGGGCATCGCGGCCATCGGGCACGTGCGCTACTCCACTACGGGACGCAGCAACCTCAATAACGCGCAACCCATGCTGGTTTCGACCAAGCGCGGCCCCATCGCCGTGGCCCACAACGGAAACCTCGTCAACGCCCCAGACATCAGGGCGGAGATGGAGGAACAGGGGCACATTTTCCAAAGCACGTCCGACACCGAGGTGCTGCTCCACCAGATCGCGCGCTCCCGCCAGCCGGATCTCACCGATGCCATCCAGGAATCACTGCAGAAAATCACGGGCGCCTACTGCCTGGTTTTCCTGACACCCACGGCCATGTACGTGGCCCGCGATGGGTTCGGCTTCCGCCCGCTGTGTCTCGGCAAGCTCGACAAGGCTTGGGTGATCGCCTCCGAGACCTGCGCGCTCGACCTGATCGGCGCGACCTACGTGCGCGACATCAAGCCCGGCGAACTGTGCCGCATCGACGAAAACGGGATCGACTCCCGCATGATCACGAAAAAGCCGCGCAAGGCGCATTGCATTTTCGAGTTCGTCTATTTCTCGCGTCCCGATTCCAGGATCTTCGGCGAAAGCTGCGACAAGATCCGCCGCAAGATCGGAAAGCAACTCGCAAAGGAACACCCGGCACATGCCGATGTCGTGGTCGCGGTACCGGACTCCAGCAATACAGCGGCGCTCGGGTACGCCAAGGAGTCCGGGATTCCCTTCGACATCGGCCTGCTCCGCAATCACTATGTGGGCCGCACCTTCATCGACCCGTCACAGAACGCGCGTGAGCAGAAGGTGAAGATGAAGTTCAACCCCATCGCGGGCGTGCTGCGCAACAAGCGGGTCGTGCTCGTCGACGACTCCATCGTACGGGGCACCACGCTCAAGTTCCTCACCAAAATGCTGCGGGATGCCGGGGCGCGCGAGGTTCACATCCGCATCAGTTCTCCCCCGGTGATGAACCCCTGCTTCTACGGAATGGATTTCCCCTCCAAGACGGAGCTGATCGCAGGCAACCTGAACCGCGACGAGACACGCAAGCTGCTGGGCGCCGACAGCCTGGAGTACCTCTCCATCGAGGGGCTTCTCGCCACGGGCCCCGGGACCCCCGATGACTACTGCGCCGCCTGTTTCGACGGGAAATATCCCGAGGAGATCCCCGAGGGTAGCACGAAGTTCCGGTGTGAGTAAATCTCTTCGCGGAAGGGGCTTCGAAGGTAACAGGCATCAGGCAACAGGTGTCGGGAAACGGAAAGACTGCCCGGTACCGCGACACGCCGCCTGATACCCGACGCCTGTCACCTCCCTCCCTGCGCTCCCATCTCACGCAAGCTTCGCCGGATGATCCGAAAGGCCGAACGGAAGAGGATCACCACCAGCACCAGCGCCACCGCCGTGTCGGGCCACTGCGTCGCCGTGATCCACACCCCCGCCGCCGCGACCAGCACCGCAAGATTCTCGATCACGTCGTTGCGCGAGCACTCCCACACCGAGGCCATGTTGATGTCCTCGTCCCGATGCCGCCACAGGATCGCCAGGCACGCGCCATTTCCTGCGAGGGCGATCAGCGTCATGATTCCCATGACCTCGAACACCGGAACGGCGGGATTCATCAGCTTGTACCCGACATGCATGCAGACAGCCAGGGCCGCGATCAGGATCAGGACTCCCTTGAACAGGGAAACCTTGGCCTTGGTGCGCAGCCCGCGCGAAACCGCGTACAGGCTGAGCCCATAGGTGATGGCATCTCCCAGATTGTCGATGCTTCCGGAGAGCAGGGACGACGACTTTGCGTAAAGGGCCGCGATCAGAACCGCAACGAACATCACAGCATTGATCAAGAGCACGATCCACAGGGAGCGCCGTTGAGCAGGCCCCGGATCGTTCACACCACAAACAGTATCGCAACAATCATCCATGAAGGCTCCCTGTTGTCATGGCTTCGAAGGCAGGAGGTGTTAGGTAAGAGGCAGGAAGTGAAGCGTTGAGATTCGCTCCCTGCTCGCCCTCCTGCCACCGGCGCACAACTTCAACCGACCGCACTCCCATCGCCCAACCCATAACTCATAACTCATAACTCATAACTCATAACTCAAAATACCCTCCCCGCCAGAAACCAGACTGCAGTCAGAATGCACGTGACGCCGAGCAGGTCGAGCAGGATTCCCACGCGTACCATCTGACCCGAGTCGATCCATCCTGACCCGTACGCGATTGCATTGGGTGGCGTGGCGACAGGCAACATGAAAGCGCTGCTCGCCGCCAGCGTGACGGGAACCAGCAGCAGCATCGGGTCCCACCCCATTCCCAGCGCCACCGCCGCACAGATGGGAATCAGGATCGCCGCCGTGGCCGTGTTGCTTGTCAACTCGGAGATGAAGGGGATTGCAAGCGTCACGAGGACGACGAACATCCAGATGGGAAGCCCTTGCATGCCCGCGAGTTGCGCACCCACGAACTGCCCGACCCCGTTGCGATCAAGTGCAGCCGCAAGGCTAAGCCCGCCTCCGAACAGAATGAGGAGCCCGAAGGGCAGTTGCTTCGCGGTCTCCCAGTCCATGACACGTTGCCGGCTTCCTGCGGCGTCACGATCTGCGGGAAGTACGAAAAGCGCCAGCGCGGCAAGGATCGCGATGCCGGGATCCGTCAGGCCTGCAAGAGGCCGCACGTTCCCGATCGCGATTCCGGAGAGCAGCGGACGAAAGATCCATGCGAAGACCGCAAGTCCGAACACAATGAAGGTGATCTTTTCGCCTCGTCGCGCCGGACCAAGGCTCCGGATGGCCTCGTGCACGAGTTCCCCTACACCCTCGACGCGAAGTCCGCGCACGGGGAAGACACGCACCAGCAGCATCCAAGCCAGTGGGAGAAAGAGAAGCACCAGGGGTACTCCCAACATCATCCAGCGGAAGAACCCGATCTCGATGCCGAGGCTTTCCCGGGCGAAGGAAGCGAGAAAAAGGTTCGGCGGCGTGCCGATCAGCGTGCCCATGCCGCCGATCGATGCAGCATAAGCCAGACCGAGCAACATGCAGTGCGACGTGTTCCGGAAGACCGAAGGATCCGCCATGGGCCCCGCCTTGCCTTCGCGAATGAGAAGTAAAACGCTGACGGCCACGGGATATAGCGCGAGCGTCGAAGCCGTGTTCGAGATCCACATCGAAAGCCCTGCCGATATCCCCATGAAACCCAGCACGAGAATCTCCACGCGGTTTCCGAGCAAGCGCAGCACCCCGTAGGCGATGCGCCGGTCCGCACCCCAGCGCTGAAGCGACAGCGCCATGATGAAGCCGCCCAGAAACAGGAAAATCAGTTCATTGCCGTAGGGGGAGGCCGCCTCGCGGGCTGTGCCTGCACCCGAAAGCGGGACGAGCGCGAGCGGCAGCAACGCCGTGGCGTACACGGGAACGGCCTCGGTCATCCACCACACGCCCATCCAGAGCGCGAGCGCGGCCGAGGCGCGTCCCGCGGAAGAGAACTCGATCATGGCGCCGGAGGCGTCGACGTAGGAATGCGGCAGCAGCCACAAGGCAAGCGCCGCCAGGAACGGGCCGACCCACAGGCCCGCAAGCCGCAACTTCTCGCGAGCGGGAGAGATGACCGGTTGCACGGATTCGGGCATGCGGTGGAAAGGTAATGCGCCCGGGTGAAAAGCCGCGTTTCAACAAAAAAAAGGCGGTTCCCGAGGAACCGCCATCGCGTCAGGAGCCGAGGCCCCAAGTCCCGAATTTTTGGTGGACGTTGTAGGACTTGAACCTACGACCCCATCGATGTGAACGATGTACTCTAACCAACTGAGCTAAACGTCCGGGACGGGCAAATATAACTCCGGACCCCAGGAAACGGAAAGACCGCAGGCGTCCCCCCCTGAGCTTAACTTTAGCCCGCAATGACCCCCGCAAACGGCCCCGTCCTCCCGCATGCAGAAGCTGTGCCCCCCGTCTGGGCCGGACGCTTCCGGAAGCTTTCACGCGGGCTTGCCATCCTCACGATCACGCTGGGTGCGCTCTGTTTCCTCAACGCCCTTCTTTGCCGCTTTCAGGGGAGCTCCGGACTTGCCTGGCCGGGCACAGCCTGCCTCTCCGAGACCGTCGGCCTGAGCTTCATCCTCGTCGGCCTCGGCGCACTTGTCTCGCCACCCCTCCTCCATGGATCGCCACGATCACGACGTTCGGAAGTCTTGAAATCGCTGATTGCCGTCACCGTCCTCGTGTACGGGATCCTGGTCGCGACGGAAGATGTCGCTACCGGACTCGACCCGCTGACCGGATGGCTTTTCATTCTGCTGGGGGCTGCACTTGGCCTTGAGGGATTCCGCGCGAAGGGCTTCGGCTACGTCCGCCAACTGGCACTCTTTTCGACATTCTTCATCAGCGGGCTTGTGCTCCTGGGGTACATCTACGAGTTCCGCACTCACCGGACCGGGATGGTCGACTATCTCGAAATCGCGTGGTCAACGGCACTTATCGCGCTGGTCGCGGGACACGCCCTCCTCTTCCAGCACCCCAACTTCGGAATCATGCGCCTGTTGAGCGCCGACGCCTTCGGAGGGCACATCCTGAGAAGGTTGATTCCGTCCATGATCTTGATGCTGGGGGGGGTCGGCTGGGTCATCACCTACGGCAAGGGACACGCGTGGTATCCCTCCGCATTCGGGGAGGGCCTTTTCGCCTTGCTTGCGATGGGCGGTTTCTCCATTGTCCTTTTCGCCGCGGCCGGGTACCTCAACCGCCTCGACACGGAACGCAGCGACCGGGAACGCCGCCTCAAGCGCAGCGAGGACGAGCTCCGCGCGGTACTCGACAATACCGGCGCGATCATCTGCATGAAGGACCTTGAGGGACGCTACATGATGGTCAACGACGGCTTTTGCCGTCTCACCGGAATGACCGGGGAGGACGCCTCGGGAAAATCCGCCGCCGACATCTTTCCGGAAGCGGTGGCTGAGGTCATCGAGGCGGGTCACCGGGAAGCCCTGCGGAAGCAGGCTCCCGTGGAACGTATCGACGACATCATCTACGCGAACGAGAACCGGTGCTACCTGTCGACCAACATCCCGCTACTCGATGGAGACGGGAACCCCTACGCGGTCTGCGGCGTGTACACCGACGTCACGGAGTTGAAGAACCAGGAACGGGAAATTCTCCGCCTCAATGAATCCCTGCGTGAAGAAACGCGCAGACAGGCCGAGGCCAACGCGGAGCTCGAGTCCTTTTCCTATTCCGTGTCGCACGACCTGCGCGCGCCCCTGCGCCACATCGCCGGATTCGCGCAACTGCTCGCTCAGCGGAACCGGGAGGGGCTCGATGAAAAGAGCCGGCATTACCTTGCTGTGATCCAGGAATCCGTCGGCCGCATGGGCGCACTGATCGACGACCTCCTTGCGTTTTCGCGCGCGGGGAAGGTCGGTCTCTCACACCGGCGCGTGCGCACCGCCGACATGGTCCGGGAGGTTCGCGAGGAAATCATGTCGCACCACACCGGCCCCGCAGTGGAATGGGCGATCGGCGATCTCCCCGACATGCTGGGCGACCCGACGTTGCTGCGCCTGGTCTGGGCGAACCTGCTTGCGAATGCTGTCAAGTATTCATCGCGGCGCGAGAACCCGCGCATCGAAGTCGGTTATGGACCGGCCGGCGAAGCACCCACCGCCTTTCATGTCAGGGACAACGGTGCAGGCTTCGACATGCAGTACGCCGACAAGCTTTTTGGGGTGTTCCAGCGCCTGCACTCCGAAAAAGAATTCCAGGGCACCGGCATCGGCCTCGCCTTGGTGCGCCGCATCATCGAACGGCATGGCGGCCGGATCTGGGCCGAGTCTGCCCCCGATGCAGGCGCCTGCTTCTACTTTGTGGTTCCCGGAAGCCCGGCCCATCCCGAAGCGGATTCCGCTACAGCCGGAAAAGGAGACGTCCATGAAGCTCCGTAGCATCCTGCTCGCCGAAGACAGTCCGATGGACGTCGAATTGACTCTCGAAGCCCTTCAGGAAAGGCACGAGGTCACAGTCGTCGAAGACGGCGAGGCGGCCCTCGACTATCTGCTTCGCCGAGGTGCGCATGCCGCCCGGGAACCGGGAAACCCCGACCTCATTCTGCTGGACCTGAAGCTTCCCAAGCTCAACGGGCTCCAGGTCCTTGATGCGATCAAGCGTTCCGACGCCTTGAAGACCATCCCCGTCGTCGTGCTGACGTCGTCCAAAGAGCAACCCGACCTCAAGACCGCCTACGAGCTCGGTGCGAACGCCTACGTCGTCAAGCCCGTGGTCTTCGAGGAGTTCATGGATGCCGTCCGGCAAATCGGAAACTTCTGGGCACGCCTGAACGAAACCCCTCCCGTCAAACCGGACTGAGGCGAAGACCGATGGAAGCTTCCTCGCATTTCCTGCACGTCGAAGACGACCCCCTCGACGCCGAATACGTGGAAACCCAGCTCAAGGAGGCCGGGCTTCGTTGCGACATTCGCCGGGTGGAAACGCGCGAAGACTTCGAGCGCGAGTTGAACCGAAACCCTCCCGACCTGATTCTCTGCGACTACAATCTCCCCGGCTTCGACGGACTCGAGGCCCTTCGCATTGCGCGGCAAACCCACCAGCAAATCCCCTTCATCTTTCTCTCGGGGGGAATCGGCGAACACCTCGCCGTGGAATGCCTGCATCGCGGCGCCACGGATTATGTTCTGAAGGGAAATCCAGCGCGACTCATCCCCGCCATTCGCAGGGCGCTTGAGGAGGCCGGCATCCGCCGTGCCAAGGCACGCGCGGAAAAGGATCTCGCGCATGGCGAAAAGATGATCCTGCTCGGTCAACTTTCGGCCGGAATCGCCCACGAGATCAACAATCCAATCACCTACATCAACCTCAACATGGAAACCTTGGAGGACTATGCGCACAAGTTGTCCGGGGCTTTCGGAGAAATCCGGAACCTTCTGGCAAGGGAAGCTGACGATGCCGCGCAAGGATTGGCATACTGGAACGAGACGCGGGTGTGGTTCCAAGACCAGGAACAGCGCATCACCGATCTTATCGAGGACGTCGGCCAGCTCGCGCATGAATCCCTCGACGGGGGCAACCGGGTCTCGGAGATCACGCAAAGGCTCCGACGTTTTTCTCGCCAAGAGCGGCAGGAACCCGTGAGCGTCGACCTGGCCGACTGCATGGAGACCGCCTTGCGCATCGGCTGGAGCGAGATCAAGAACAAATGCGTCATTCACCGCGACTATGCTTCCCCCCCCCCTCCGGTCTCCGGGCACCCGAACCAGCTGACCCAGGTTTTCCTCAATCTGGTCGTCAACGCGGCGCAGGCGACTTCCGTGCGCGGGAACCTGACGCTTGAGATCGGGGCCCGTGACGGGCGAGCCTTCGTCAAGGTGCGGGACGAAGGACATGGTATCGAACCCGAAAACCTCGACAAGCTGTTCGCGCCCTTCTTCACCACAAAATCCGCCGGCACCGGAACCGGCCTCGGGCTTTACGTCTCCAAGGGAATCGTCGAGGCGCACGGCGGCACAATTCGTGCGGAGAACGCCGAGGGCGGCGGGGCGGTGTTCACCGTCGATTTGCCGCTCGCGGGCTAAGAGCTCCTGACCGCCTCAATCACCCGCAGTGCTTCGCGCGTCGCGCGCACGTCGTGGACGCGCAGGACCGACGCTCCCTTGAGTGCGGCATATACCGCCACGGCGATGCTGGGATGCAGACGATCGCTCTCCTCCAGGCCCGGGGTCTTTACGATGAACGACTTGCGGCTGTGTCCCAGCAGCACCGGACACCCGATGGCATCCAGGTCATCGAGCGATTCGATCAATGCATGATTGTCGTGCGGGCGTTTGCCGAAGCCGATGCCGGGGTCTACCGCGATGCGATCCTTGGAAAGCCCGACCGCCGCGAGCACACGCACGCGCGCCATCAGGTGATCGCGCACCTCTCCGACAACGTCGCAATACGCGGGAGCCTCCTGCATCGTGCGGGGCTTGCCCTGCATATGGTTGAGAACAACGCCCGCACCGTACGCCTGCGGAACCTCGAGCATCATCGGATCGAAGGTCATCGCCGAGACGTCATTGATGATCAGCGCGCCCGCATCGAGGGCGGGGCGGGCAACGGAAGACTTCATGGTATCGACCGAAACCACACACCCGAAGCGGCGAACCAACGCATCGACGACCGGGATCACGCGCGCGCGCTCCGTCTCCTCATCCACCGCCAGCGCGCCGGGACGCGTGCTCTCGCCGCCGACATCTAGAATGTCCGCCCCGTCAAGCAGCATTGCCTCGCCATGCCTGAGGGCTGAGTCGACACCGCCATGAGCACCCCCGTCGAAGAAAGAGTCGGGGGTGACGTTCAAGATCCCCATCAATAGTGGCCTGTCGCCCCCCAACATGCGGTTGCCAACCCTCCAGGCGCGGGGTCGCATCGTGCGGACCGGAGTGCCCCACGAGGAGAAGGCGTTCGTCATGAGATGGTCAGTCCGCGTTCGTGGACGGGGGGCTCGCCTCCGGCGCCACAGGCTCCCCGGGGGTCACCTTGGCTGCGTCTGCCGCCTTGGCCGCTTCCTTCTCCGCACGGTTGCGCTCATACGCGCGGCTCTTGCGGGTGCTCCCCGTAAGCTCTCCCGCGATGGCGCGACGGATCTCGTCGGCCTCGAGGACCTCGTGCTCGAGCAAGGCCTGCGCAAGATTCTCGAGATCCTGCCGACGTTCCGACAGCAGTTCTCGGACACGCTGCATCTGGCCCTCGATGATCCCGCGGACGACCCGGTCGATCTCGACCGCGGTCGCTTCGGAGTAGTCACGATGCTGCGCGATCTCGCGGCCGAGGAAAATCTCTTCCTGCTTTCGCCCATAGGAGATCGGGCCCAACTCCGACATCCCCCACTCGCAGACATACTTGCGGGCCAGCTCGGTCGCGCGCTCGATATCGTTCGAAGCGCCTGTATTCATCTGGTTAAAGATCAGCAACTCCGCGCCCCTGCCACCCATGAGGATGGCGATCTTGTCGAGCACGTAGCGCGAATCCACCGTGTACTGATCCTTGTCGGGAAGTTGGAAGGTGATTCCGAGCGCGCGGCCACGCGGAATGATCGTGATCTTGTGCAACGGATCGGCGTACTGGACGTTGAGCGACACGATCGCGTGCCCGGCTTCGTGGTATGCGGTGGTGCGGCGCTCCTCTTCGCCGAGGATGCGCGAGACCCGCTCGGCGCCGATCATCACCTTGTCCTTCGCCTCCTCGAAATCGATCATGGAGACTCGCTCGTTGCCGAAGCGCGCCGCCAAAAGGCACGCTTCGTTCACCAGGTTTTCGAGATCGGCTCCGGCCAGGCCGGGAGTCCCTTTCGCGATCTTCGCAACATCGACGTCGGGGGCGAGAGGCACCTTGCGCTTGTCGAGATGCACCTTGAGGATGCCTTCGCGGCCGCGCGCGTCGGGAAGGTCGACCACCACCTGCCGGTCGAAGCGGCCGGGGCGGCGGAGCGCCGGGTCGAGCACGTCGGGCCGGTTGGTCGCCGCGATCAGGATCACGCCGTCATTGGCGCTGAAGCCGTCCATCTCGACCAGCAACTGGTTGAGGGTTTGCTCGCGCTCGTCATGGCCGCCGCCGAGGCCGGCGCCGCGCTGCCGTCCCACGGCGTCGATTTCGTCGATGAAGATGATGCAGGGCGCGCTCTTCTTGCTCTGCTCGAAAAGGTCGCGCACGCGCGAGGCGCCCACGCCCACGAACATCTCCACGAAGTCGGAGCCCGACATGCTGAAGAACGGGACGCCGGCCTCCCCTGCCACGGCCTTGGCCAGCAACGTTTTCCCCGTCCCGGGAGGGCCCAGCAACAGAACCCCCTTGGGGATCTTGCCTCCCAGGCGGGAGAACTTCGCCGGATCCTTGAGGAAGTCGATGATCTCGTGCAACTCCTGCTTGGCTTCGTCGCAGCCGGACACGTCCTTGAACGTGACCTTGGGGCGCGAGTCGTCCGACACGCGCGGCTTGCTCTTTCCGAAGTTGAACATGCCCCGCGCGCCGCCCATCTGGCCGGCCTGCCGTGCCATGATGAACCAGAAGAACAGGATGATGAGCATCAGGGGAAGGAATGAGAAAATCCATGACGTCCAGCGCGTCTCCCTGGCGAAGTCGATGCTCGCGCCGCGCGCCGCGAGCGTCTCGAACATCTCGAGCACGGGCACGTCGAGGTCAGGCAAGAGAGTACGGAAGTGGACAACCTGGGCTTCGCCGCGCGCGGCGCGCGGCGGCTCTTCGCCTTCCTTGAGGCCGCGTTCGCCCTTAAGTTCGTAGCCCTCAGCGACGCGCGTGACCTGCACCGCCTTCACCGGCCACGTGGTGTCGGACACGAGTGCGCGAAACTCGGTGTAACTGATCTCCTCGGCCTTGTTGCGCGAATCGAGAAACTGCACCAACAGGAAGGAAATCGCGAGCATGACCAGCAGCAGGGTCAGGTTCTTGGAGCGCCACTTGCCGCCGTCGGGCTGCCCCGAGCCTCCGGGTTTGGATTCGCCTCCCTTGCCCCGGTCCTTGGAAACCGGTTTTTTGCTCTCGACGAGATTGCTGTTCTTTTCCTCGGGGGATTCGGCCATGGAATCGGGGCTCCGGAAGACGGGGAAGTCGCAAAATGCGACGGAAGGAGGAAAAATACTCTCTCGGCCGTCCCGAGTCCCGTCAGCCCCCCCCGCCGCGCGAGAAGGCCGAGTTCGTCAACGCCAGAATTCCGCCTTTCTCGCGCAAAACCGTGCGCGAGTCCACCCGCACGCGAATCTCGCGTGCGCCGGACTCCACTTGCCGAAGAAGCTCGCCCAGCAATTCCGGAGACGGAGCCGCCACGCCGATGACCGGCAACAACCGCTTGAGCGCGGCACCGTCCATGCCGGATCGCAGCCAGTCGACGGGGATTCCACCCCGTTCGCGCACCTCTTCCTCCGGATGCTCGGCGCGTGCCCATCGCTCATGCGCAGGCAGCAAGCCCGCCGTCGAGCGCGCAATGCGAAACAACCTGTCGTCAACGGACGCATCCTCGCGGCGCCACGCCGGCAACAAGCGATGTCGCACCCAGTTGCGGGGAACACGGGCATCGGCATTGCTCTCGTCCTCGCGCCAGGGAGTTCCAAGCTCAGCCAGCCAAGCGCGCAACGCGGCCCGCGACACGGGAAGCAAGGGACGCGTCACTCCGTCGTCGCGGCGAAACGGGATGCCGGCCAGGCCTGCCAGTCCCGTGCCGCGCCACAACCGCAGGCAGACGGTTTCCACGACGTCATCACGGTGGTGCGCGGTGAGGATCGTCCCCGCGCCGAAGCGGGCCGCGCCGCGCAGGAAGGCCGCATAACGTTGCTCCCGCCCCCACATCTCGACGGACTGGCGGGCGCGGCGAGTTTCGGGATCCAAGGTCTCCACATGCAGGGGAACCCCGCGATCCGCGCACAATTCCTCCACCAGCATCTGGTCGAGCCCGGCATCGGAGCGCAAGCGATGATTCACATGTACGGCGGAGAGGCGGCATTGGAAACGGGGGATCGCTTCGCGGGTAAAAAACTCCAACAGGGCCACGGAGTCGGCGCCCCCCGAGATTCCGAGCAACAGGGACTTTCCCGAAGGGTCGAACCCCTCGTCGGACCAGAAGCGCAGCAGGGAGTCAAGCCAGGAGGGGGAAGACACGGGGGAAAATTACGAATTAAGAATTACGAATTACGAATTGAACACAAGGTAGTGCTGTGTGAAGTTTCCGGATGCCAATCGGATGAAAGTCATGGAACTCCGCCATCAAGGGCCCTCCCTTTTCATTCGTAATTCGTAATTCGTAATTCCTAGTTTCCCCACCACCGATGCCAACCCCACCCGTCCCGCCCGCTGCGTCCGTACTTCCGTCGAACTTCCCCGTGCTGGAAGATGCCCGCCTCTTGCGGCGGCTGGAGGAACAGGGCCAGTGGCGAAACTTCAGTGCCGGGGACGTGCTGATCCAGGCCGGCGAGGTCATCCCCTTCCTTCCCTTGATCACGTCGGGCACCGTGCGCATCCAGCGCGACGACGGAAACGGCCGCGAGATTTTCCTGTACTTCCTGCAGGCCGGCGAAACCTGCGCCCTCTCCCTGGACTGCTGCCGCGGAGACGCGCGCAGCCGGGTGCGCGCCGTCGCCGAAGAGGACGGGATGTTGCTCGCCGTGCCCGCGAAGCTCCTGCCCGAGCTCATGTCGGAGTTCCCCGGCTTCGCGGAATTTGCGGTGGACACCTATCGCCGCCGCTTCGACCAGCTTCTGGAGTCCTTCGACGCCGTTGCCTTCCACAAGCTCGACGAACGGCTCTGGCAACTTCTGCAGGAGCTTTCCATCGCGCGCAACAACAACAGCCTCCGCATCACGCACGAGGAAATCGCGCGGCACCTGGGGTCGACACGCGAGGTCGTGTCGCGACTGATGAAGCAGCTCGAACGCCTGGGGCGGATCCGGCTGGGTCGCAACCTGGTGGAACTCACCCCCTGAAAACGCGAAAAACAGGGGTTCCCCCGGGGATCATGTAACCTCGGTCACAGACACCCCCCTTTCATGCGGCTAGACTTGGCGCATGGATCCCCTCGTTTTGGCCGGCTATGTCAGCGCCCTCGCCGTGGGCGCGTGCCTCGGCCTGCTCGGCGGCGGCGGCTCGATCCTCACGATTCCCGTGCTGGTGTACCTCTTCGGCATCGCGCCGTTGCAGGCCACAGGATACTCCCTGTTCCTCGTCGGCGTGGTCGCCCTCGCGGGCACGATCGGTTACTCGCGCAAGGGATGGCTCGACATGCGCGTGGCCGCCGTCTTCGTCGCACCGTCTGTGCTTGCGGTGTACCTCACGCGCCACTATCTGCTCCCGTGGCTTCCCGAAACGCTCGCCGTTTCGCTTGAGGCCGGGGCGCGCCCGCTGCTTCTCCTCCTTCTGATCGCCGCGACGGTCGGCGCCTTCCTGTGGATCCGCGCGGGCAGGCCCGTGCATCCGGATTTCCGCCGCGCGCTGCTGCTGGCCATTCCCGCCGTCGTGGCCGTCTACGCCATGCGCCGGCTCGTGGTTCCCTCGTTGCCTGAGGAACTTTTCGGCATCGCGGGATTCGCGTTGGCCCGCGACCAGGCCATCATGCTGTTGCTGGCGATCGTCATGCTGATCACGGGAGCGCTCATGCTGCGGCGTCGCAACGAAGTCGCGACGGATGCCGACGTGCCCCTGCAGCCCCTCATGCTGACCCTGCAAGGGGTGTTGGTGGGGGGACTCACCGGAATCATCGGTGCCGGAGGGGGATTCCTGATTACGCCGGCCCTGATCGCCTTCGCCCGGCTCCCCGTCAAGGTCGCGGTGGGCACGTCGTTGCTCATCATCAGCGTCAACTCGCTGGCGGGCTTCGCCGGCGACCTCGGGCATGCGGAGATCCGCTGGGGGTTTCTGCTCGGCATCACGGGACTCGCACTCGCCGGCCTGCTCGCGGGCATGCGCCTTGCCGCGCGGATTCCCGGGCATGCGCTTCGCAAGGCGCTGGGAGTGCTGCTGGTCGGACTCGCGGTGGCCATCTTCGCGCTGGAGGGTTTCGGGGCGTAAATGCCATGAACGCGTAGGTGACATGGGTCACTGAAGCGCTTCCCGGTTCCGGATACTTTGTCCAGAACGGTTTTTTCAAACGAGGAACACACCATGGAACAGTACAAGGGCGCAGTCGTCGAACAGATCTACACCGGATGCCTCTCGCAGGCCGCCTACTACATCGAAAGCGACGGTGTCGCGGCGGTGATCGACCCCATGCGCGAAACCGCGCCCTACCTGGAGCGGGCGCGCAAGTCGGGCGCACGCATCCGGTACATCTTCGAGACGCATTTCCATGCCGATTTCGTGTCGGGTCACGTCGATCTCGCGCGCGAAACCGGGGCTGAAATCGTGTACGGTCCGGGCGCGCAGCCGCTCTTCCCCGCCCGCATCGGCAAGGACGAAGAAGAATTCGGGATCGGATCAGTGAAGTTGCGCCTGCTGCACACGCCGGGGCACACCCTGGAAAGCTCATGCTACCTGCTTGTCGACGCGGAGGGCACTGAAGTCGCGCTCTTCACCGGTGACACCCTCTTTCTCGGCGATGTCGGCCGCCCCGACCTCGCGGTGAAATCGGATCTCACCAAGGAAGAATTGGCCGGCATGCTGTTTAACAGCCTGCAGACGAAAATCCTGCCGCTGCCGGATTCCCTGACAGTGTACCCCGGCCATGGCGCGGGATCGGCCTGCGGCAAGCACCTCGCGCGCGAAACCGTGGATAACCTCGGCCATCAGAAGCAGGTGAACGAAGCCCTACGCAAAACCACCGTGGAAGAATTCCGCGAGGAAGTGCTGACCGGCATCCAGCCCCCTCCCGCGTATTTCCCCGAGAACGCGCGCCTCAACCGCGAGGGATACACGGCCATCGACCGGGTGATGGGACGCGGAGAAACCCCCCTCACTCCCGAGCAATTCGAGCTGCTCGCCAATCAAACCGGCGCCGTCGTGGTCGACACCCGCTCCCCCGCGGACTTTCACCGCGGCTTCATCCCCAATGCCGTGAGCATCGGCATCGACGGTTCCTTCGCGAACTGGGCCGGATCGCTGCTGGGCGCTCCCTCGCAGCCGATTCTGCTGGTCTGCGATGCCGGCCGTGAAAACGAAGCCGTGTCCCGCCTCGCGCGCGTGGGCTACCAGGCCGTGCTCGGGTACCTGAAGGGCGGGATCGCCGCGTGGGAAGAATCGGGCCGGGAACTGGACAGGCTCGAATCCATCCCTCCGGAGGAGTTCTTGTCGCGACGCGAGCAAGCCGATGCGACGGGAAATCCGGTCCTCGTCCTCGACGTGCGAAAACCGTCAGAAAACGCGGCCGGACGTTTGCCCGAGGCGGAGAATCTGCCCCTCGACGGGCTGAACGCGGGCATGGGGCGCCTCGCGCGCGACAACACGTATTATTTGCATTGCGCAAGCGGCTACCGGTCGATGATCGCCGCGTCCATCCTCAAGGCACGGGGATTCGACAACGTGATCAACGTGGAGGGAGGCTTCAACGCCCTCTCGCGTCTGGCCCCCGCCGCCGTCGCAGGAGGCAAGTGACATGACGATCTTCTCGCAAGGCTGGCCCTGGTACGTCTCGGGGCCTCTCATCGGGGCCACGATGCTGCTGCTGCTCTTCCTGGGCAAGCGCTTCGGGCTCTCCACCAACCTCAAGACCCTCTGCTCCGTCGGCGGCGCCGGAAAGCTCTCGGATTACTTCGCGGAAAACTGGCGCGGCCAGACGTGGAACCTCGTGTTCGCGCTGGGTGCCCTGCTCGGCGGCGCGCTCATGGTCCTCCTCGGCGCGAAGGACCGCTTCGTCGAGATCAGCGCAGGCACGATTGAAAACATGGCCTCGCTGGGAGTCGCGCACACCCCCGGCCTGTTGCCCGACGCGCTGTTCGGAAACGCCGCACTGTCTTCGCCCGGCCTGTGGCTGTTCTGGATCGTCGGCGGCTTTCTCATCGGCTTCGGCGCCCGCTGGGCCAACGGCTGCACGTCGGGGCATGGCGTCAGCGGCCTCGCCGCGCTGCAACAGGGCTCCCTGCTCGCCGTCATCGGGTTCTTCATCGGCGGCCTCGCCACCACCTACCTCATTCTGCCGTGGATCTTCTCATGAAGCTGCTCAAATTCCTCATCGCAGGCGTCGCCTTCGGCGTCATCATGGTTCAGAGCGAAGCCGCCTCGTGGTACCGCATCCATGAAATGTTCCTCTTCCAGTCCTTCCACATGTACGGCATCCTCGGTTCCGCCGTCGTCCTCGGCGGCATCGGCGTCTGGCTGATCCGCCGCCACAAGCTGCGCAGTCTGTCGGGAGAGCCGATCGTCATCGAGGGCAAGGATCCTTCGTGGAAGCGCAACGTGCTGGGTGGCACGGTCTTCGGCCTCGGCTGGGGACTCGTCGGAGCCTGCCCCGGGCCGCTGTTCGTGCTCACCGGTATGGGCTACGCCAGCGCGCTGGTCATGCTCGCCTCAGCAGTGCTGGGGGCATTCGCCTACGGACTGGTGTACAGGAAGCTGCCGCATTAGGGAGTTATGAGTTATGAGTTATGAGTTGTGAGTTATGAGTTGTGAGTGCATTCTTGTGTTTAACTCACGACTCATGACTTGTAACTCATAACTGATCAATGCGGTGTCTTGGGTGCGATGGGGGTCCCCTGCGCCATCCACTCCCCGCCTTGGTACTCTCTGAAGAAACAGCTGCGGTAGCCCTCGTGGCAAGCCGCACCGTGCCCCTCCGGGATCACCCGGAACACCAGCGCGTCCCCGTCGCAGTCGAGATGCGCGGAGACGAGCTTTTGCGTGTTCCCGGAGGTTTCCCCCTTCACCCATAACGACTTCCGCGAGCGCGACCAGTAGGTCATCCGCCCGGTCTCCAGCGTCAAACGAAGCGCCTCCGCGTTCATGTGCGCAAGCATGAGCACGTCGCCCTTCTCGCTGTCGATCGCGACGGCGGTGACGAGGCCTTTGTCGTCGAACTTGACTTGTTCCATCCAGGGTTTCATGTCTACCTCACTCTACCCTTCGGGGGCTTTCTGAAAACGTTATGCCGTCCGGATCCCTGAAACAGGGACTTGCACAAACGAGCGAACGAACCTTACCTGTTTAAGACCAGGAACAACAGGGACGCCGGAGCGAGACCAAGCGCCAGCAGGCGTCCGAGGAAGCGAGGCTGGTTGCCTCGCGACGGAGGACAACGCACTGGCGCGAAGGTCGCAGCCCGGCGCAGCGGAGCCCTGCCCACTTCCCTATCCCCTATTTCCGAACATGCCCGGTCCCCTCCACAATCCACTTGTACGTGGTTAGTGACTCGACTCCCATCGGCCCGCGCGCATGAATCCGGTCGGTGGAAATGCCGACCTCCGCGCCCAGCCCGTATTCGCCGCCGTCGGCAAAACGCGTCGAAGCATTCACCATCACCGATGAGCTGTCCACACCCGCGAGGAAGGCCTTTTGCGCGACGGGCGCCTTCGCCACGATGGCGTCGGTGTGGCCGCTGCCGTGCAGCGCGATGTGGTCGAGCGCGCCCTTGACCCCGTCGACGACCTTCACCGAAGCCTTCAGCTCTAGGTACTCGGTGTCATAAACATCTTCCTTCGCAGGACGGACCGCAGGGAAGATCTTCTTCGCAGCGGAATCGCCGTTCAGCTCCACGCCGCGCGCACCCAGGGCCGCGAGCAGGGAGAACGCAGTCTCTTTCTTGAGACGCTTGTCGAGCAAAAGGGTCTCCATGGCATTGCACACGCCGGGACGCTGTGTCTTGGCGTTGAGGACGATCTCCAGGGCCTTGCGCGGATCGGCGCTCTTGTCCACGTAGACATGGCACACGCCCTTGTAGTGTTTGATCACGGGCACGCGCGACTTTTCCGCCACGGCGCGGATGAGGTTCTCGCCGCCGCGGGGAATCACGAGGCTGAGGCGCGCATCGTCCTTGAGCAGCAGATCGAGCAGCGCGCGGTCGGGTGTTTCCACCACCTGCGCGCAGGTCTCGGGCAGCTTCGCGGCCTTCAGGGCCTTGCGGATGCAAGCGGCGAAGGCCGCGTTGGTGTGCGCGGACTCCTTGCCGCCGCGCAAGATCACGGCATTGCCGCTCTTGAGGCACAGCGCCGCGCCGTCGATGGTGACGTTGGGGCGCGACTCGTAGATAAACAGCACGGTGCCGATGGGAACCGACACGCGCGCGATCTTGAGGCCGTCCTTGCGGCGGCGCTTCTCGAGGACGCGGCCCATGGGATCGGGCAGCTTCGCGATGTCCTTGACGGCGGCGGCCACGCCCGCGAGCCGCTTCGGGTCGAGCAGGAGGCGATCCACCATGGCGGAGGACAAGCCTGCCTTTTTCGCGGCGGCCACATCCTTTGCATTGGCGGCGAGGATGGTTTTCTCCGCCGCGAGGATTTCCCGGGCGAGGTTGTTGAGGGCTTTGTTGCGGGTCGCGTTCGAGGACGTGCGCAGCGCACGCGCGCCCTCCACGGCGTTGCGGGCCAGCTGATCAGCGTATTTCGTGAGATTCATGGGAGGAAAAGTAACCCATCGGCACGCCATGAAAAGGCGAACCATTCCTCCCCGGGCAAAGCCCCGGCCCCTTTCGACCCCGCCTTTTTCTACCCATTGCTGCCGACACGCCTTCGCACGCCCGCGAAGGGTTCCCGATCACCGGGCAGCCCACGAAGGAGCCCCCATGCTCGACAACCTCGTCATCATCGCCTACCTCGCCATCGTTCTGTGGATCGGCTATGCCTCCCGCAAGCTGGGGGGATTCCGTGAGTTCGCCGTCTCCCACGGGCATTACGGCGCGCTGGTGGTGTTCTGCACGCTGTCCGCCTCGTTCATCGGCGGGGGATTCTCCACGGGCAACGCCGGCAAGGTGTTCGCGGAAGGATTGGCCTATCCCCTCGCCCTGTTCGGGTTCAGCCTGCAAATCATCCTCGTCGCGCTCTACATCGCACCGCGCATCAAGGCCTTTCCCGGTGCGGTCTCGGTGGGCGACATCATGGAACCCGCCTACGGGCGGCGCGCCAGAATTCTCACCGGCATTTTCTCGGTGCTGATCTGCGCCGGCATCCTCGGCGCGCAGATCGGCGCGCTGGGCGCCATCTTCAACGTCTTCCTCGGGGTTCCGGTGCTGTGGGGCCTGCTGATCGGCTGCGGCATCATCTTCACCTATTCGACCCTCGGCGGCATGACGGCTGTCGTACGAACGGACGTCATCCAGTTCTTCCTGCTTATCGTGGGCGTGCCGCTGGTGTTCTTCCTCGGCGTGCGCGAGGCCGGCGGCTGGGCCACCTTCGTCGCGGCCATCCCGGCGGACCACCTGCGCATCGTCAGCGACAATTTTCCGTTGACGGCCTTCATCTCGCTCTTCCTCGTCTTCGTCTTCGGCGAGACCTTGGTTCCGCCCTACGTGCA
>JBJHDK010000013.1:24165-43061 GCA_050486505.1 Fibrobacteria bacterium
CAAGGACGCGCAGGCCACTTCCAGGGGAAACTTCTGGAGCGGCATCGTCTCGGTGCCGTTCTTCCTCGTCACCGGCGGCATCGGCCTGGTGGCACTGCAGCTCAATCCCGCCATGGCAGCCAACCTGGCCCTGCCCGAGACGGTGAAGATGGTCGCGCCCATCGGGCTCAGCGGGCTCATCATCGCGGGCGTGATCTCCATCGTCATGTCCTCGGCGGACTCGTTCCTGAACGCATCGTCGGTGGCGCTGGTGCAGGACGTGTGGAAACCGCTCAGTAAGTCAACCCCTTCGGAGCGGCAAAGCCTGTCCGTCGCCCGCTGGACGAATCTGCTCACGGGCGCGATCGCGATGACCTTCGCCGTAAGCATCCCCAACGTGCTCGACATCCTGATCGCGGCATACGACTTCTGGGCGCCCACGATCCTCATCCCGCTGGCGGCGGTGCTGCTGGGGTTCCGCGCGGTGCCCGCGGCATTTTACGCGGCGGTGATCGCCGGCGCGATCGGGACGCTGGGATGGGACCGCGTGCTCGACCGGCCTTTCGGCTTCCAGGGATTCCTGGTGGGCACGGCGCTGGCGTTCATCGCCTTCATGATCGCGAACCGGATGGCGGTGCGGCGGAAGTCGTTGGTGTGACCGCAGCGCGGCGCCCCGCCCTGAAGGGGCGGGTTATACCAGCCTAGTATACCGCGAGCCGGTCGCGGTGGATCACCTCGCCGGGGCCCTTGCGGCCGAGCAGCGCCGCGATCTCGGAGCTTTTCTTCCCCTTGATCTTCTCCACCTCCGCGGACGCATACGACACGCGGCCGCGGCCGATCACCTCGCCCGCCGCATCGCACACCTCCACGAAATCGCCCACCGCGAAGGGGCCCTTCACGCGCTTGATGCCCGCGGCCAGCAAGCTGCCGCGCTTCCCCGTGTTCGGCTCGCGCAGCGCGTTCACCGCGCCCGCGTCGAGGTAGAGGCGTCCCTTGGGCTTGGTCACGAAGGCCAGCCAGCGCCGCTTGCGGTCGATGCGCTTGCGCGGCAAAAAGAGCGTGCCCACATCGCCGCCGCGCACGAGCTCGGGCAAGTCCGCACCGTCGCCGCGCGCCAGCACGGCGGGCGTACCCGCCTCTACCGCTTGGCGGATGGCGGTGAGCTTCGCCTTCATGCCGCCGGTGCTGGTCGCGGAACCGGGCGCGGCATCGGCCAGGCGCAGGATGTCCGGCGTCACGCGTTCCACCACGGCGATGCGGCGCGCGGTCTTGTGCGTCTTCGGATTCTTGTCGTACAACCCCTCCTCGTCGGAGAGGATCACGAGCAGGTCCGCCTCGAGCGACTGCGTCACGTCGGCGGAGAGTTTGTCGTTATCGCCGAAGCGGATCTCCTCCGTGGCCACGGAATCATTCTCATTCACGATGGGGATCACGCCCTGCTCCAGCAAGGTGCGCACGGTCTGGCGGATGTTGTTGAAGCGCACCGAGTCACGCAGGTCGTCGCCCGTGAGCAGGATTTGCGCCACGGTCTTGCCGCGTGCGCGGAAAAAATCGGCGTAGCGCTGCATCAGGCGGATCTGCCCCACCGCCGCGCAGGCCTGCTTCTCGGCCAATGCGGTGGGACGCGCCTTCAGGCTCAAAACGCCCATGCCGACGCCCACCGCCCCCGAAGTGACGAGCACCACCGAGTAGCCGCGTTCGTGCAAGGCGGAGATGCCCCCCACCAAATGCTCGAGCCGCGTCTCGTCGAGGCCGTTTTCATCGCACAGCACGCGCGTGCCGGCCTTCACGACCAGCGTGCGCACGCCCTGGAAAAGTTGTTCGCGGACGGAGAGATCGATGCGGGTGTCGGACATGGGGGGTAAAAATGCATAATGGGGTCCGGGTGGTGACCGCTGTCACGCCCTGAAATCGCCGCTTGCGGTAGGTTGGGGGACTCATGTCGTCCGCCGCCTCCCGGGGAGCCTCCTCCCGTTTCCGCGTTCTCTTTCTCTCCGCCGCCGGCTTCTCCGGAATCGTCGGCGCATGGGAATCCGTCCTCCCCGCCTGCGCCGACTCGGCAAGCTGGGCCGGCGAGCGCGACTTCTGGTTCGAAGCCCCGCTCGAATCCGGACACCCCGAAGAATGCGACCCCGAAGAATCCCTGCTCTTCTCCCGCGAGCCCGTGCCGTCGCGCGCGCGGGAATCGAACCGCGCCTCCCTCGCGCTGACCCGCGCCCCCGGCGGCGAAGCGCGCTCCGTGGTCCGCAGCCAGGCCGTCCGCGAGGGATGGACGCACCGCGTGGAGATGCGCGGCGACACGCTGGCGCGGCGGCAGCTCGGCTGGGAAGGCCACGGCTGGCGCGTCGTCGCGGGCGACCTTGCGGACACGGCCATGCCGGTGTGGCCGCGCGCCTTGCCCCGCCGCGCCCTGCCCACGGGTTGGCGCCCCGCGCGCGGGCTGCCGGAGGATTGGGCGGAGCTTTCCTCGCCCCTGCCGCAGGGGCTTGCGCTCGGCGTGGTGCAACCGGCGTGGAGGGGCTATGCCCTGCGCGCGTGGAACCCGGTGGAGTCGGGGCGCGAGCCGCCGTGGCACGACGCGTGGGACATGCGCCACACGGCGGGCGGCGGGGCGCTCACGCCGACGCCCGGCGGCTGGACGGGATCGCTGCACTTCTCCGACACGCGGGTCACGCGCGAAGGGGTCGACTCGGTGTCGGAGCAACTGGTGGCGGCGGGCCTCGCGTCGCCCCGCCGCGGCGCGGTGCTGACCGGGATGCTTTCGGAGTCGCGCCGCACCCAGGGAGCCGGGTGGCTGCTCGCCGCCGACCTGCGCCACGCCGTGCGTGGCGGGAACGCGCGCGGCGCATCGGTAGATCTCACCCTGCGCCAGCGCGACGGCGACTGGGCTTCGTCATGGGATCCCGCGTGGTCACGCGCGGCGGCGGAGCGCGACACGGTGGATCGCGATTGGGGCGCGGGGGAAGCGCGCCTCGCGGGACGCCTTCCCTTCCGAAGGCCCGATGTGCGGCGCGAGCAGGGCTTCGTGCGCGGGGAAACCTGGCGCGCGTGGAACCCGGCGGCGGGCACGTCGCGGCAGGGCGTGCGCGGAACCTTCGCGTGGCGCGAGGAAGACGCGCGCATCGAGTTCTCGGGCACGCATCGCACGTCGCGCGCCGCCTCGGGATCGGTCAGCCTCTATCGTCACCTGCAGGCGGATACGCGGATGGAATCACCACCGCGCTGGCGCGTGACGGCGTGGCGCGCGTGGAATCGCGACGGGCCGTTGCGCTCAGGGATGTTCGTGGGCGCGGAGCCGTCCTTCGGTCAATGGATGTTGAGGCCCGGTCTGCGATTGGAGGTCGATCGTCATGATGCATTGGGGGGACTGGCTTCGCTGGGCCTCCGCTACGGCAGGGGATCCGGCTGGCGTCTCGACGGGTACGGGACCCTGCCGGTGTGGCCCGCCGTGGATGCGGAGTCAATGCGGTGGCGGGTGACGTTGCATTATTCGGGACGGTGACCGGTTCGCACCAACGCCGCGGCGAAAAATCCGTCGTAGTCCGTTTCGCCGGGCCAGACGCGCAGAAACCCCTCGCGGCAGAGCGAACCGGGAACGACACCCCCCGCATCATGCAATTTGAAGTCGGGGTGGTGCGCCAGGAAGTCGCGCACCACGTCCACGGTTTCTTCGGACTCGGCGCTGCAGGTTGCGTACACGAGACGACCGCCGGACTTGAGCAGGGCGGACGCGGATTCGAGCAGGGCGCGCTGGCGGGCCGCCAGTTCCGTGATTTTCTCCGGGCTCCATGAGCGGCGCGCCTCGGGTCGGCGGCGCAGCACGCCGAGGTTGCTGCACGGCGCGTCGAGAAGAATTCTGTCGAACGTCGCACGGAAAGGCGGATGCGAAACATCCATGTTGACGGCCGCCAGTTCACGGTGGCCGAGACGGTCGCGCGCGTCGTCGAGGCGACGCAGGCGATGTTCGGACAGGTCGCCGCAGACGATGCGCGTGCCGTCGAGGGACTCCCCGCGCGCGGCGGCCAGTTCCAGCGCCAGTGCCGATTTGCCGCCGGGCGCGGCGCAGGCGTCGAGCAAGGTCATCCCGGGATGCCAGTCGAGCAACGAAACCACCCAATGCGCGACCGGATCCTGGAAGGCGAAGAGACCCCGGGCGAAGGATTGGCTGCGCAGCGCCGCCCCCGCTCCCGACACGACGCGGTAAAACCGGGGAACCTCGGGGTGCGCCTCGAGTTCCACGCCTTCCTCCCGCAGGAGTCCGGGAAGGTCTTCACGGGCATCCTTGCGCGGGTTCGCGCGGACCCACAACGGGGCTTCCTCGTTGTTGCGTTGCAGCGCGGCCTCGAGCGCGGCGGGCCCCAGCGCCGCGCCCCAGCGCTTGACCAGCCAGTCGGGGTGGGAATAACGCACGGCCATCGCCTTGAAGGTGTTGCCCTCGGGAAAGCACAGCCCGTCACGAGCGACCGCCTTCAACAGGGCGTTGGCGAACCCCGCCTCGGATTTCCCGAACTCCTGCTTGGCGATCTCGACGGTCGTGTTCACCACCGCGGAGGCGGGCACGCGGGTGAGGAACAAGAGCTGGAACGCGCCGACGCGGAGCAGCATGCGAAGCTTCGCGTTGCGGATGCCGCGCGGAGCATGCGCGGAGAGATTGAAATCGAGCAGGCGATGGTGCCGCGTGACGCCGAGACAGATCGTGCGGATCAGCGCTGCGTCATCCTCGCGCAGGTCGGGGGACACGACGGGAAAAAGGTCCTTGAGAAACGCGCCGGATGTTTCCTGCGCGAGCAGGATTTGCCAGGCCGCACGGCGTGATTCGGTTCCGGCAACGGGTTCGCGAGTCATGAATCCGTGACAAGGTAACAGTAGGGGCGAGCCATGGCTCGCCCTGACGGCAGAGCGCGAGCCGTGGCTCGCCCTAAGGACGAAGCCCGGTGGCCCCGCGCAGAAGTCACCCGTCCACACGGCCGGACGGGGCACCCTGCTACATTCAGCGACATGATGTTCCGGGATTCATCTTCCCGCTTGCGCCGGACGGTTCTTGCCCCCGCCGCGCTGGCGTACGCCGCGGGCTCCTGGTTGCACCGGCACTTGTGGCTGCGACCGCGCGTGCAGCCGCGCGACCACCTCGTTCCACTCGTCGTGGTCGGCTCATTGCGCGCGGGAGGGGCGGGCAAGACGCCCGTCGCGCTGGAACTCGCACGATATCTCGCGGCTTCGGGGAAGCGTGTCGGGATTCTGGCATACCGGATCGCCGGAGAAAAACGCGCGACCTTCGAAGAGGTTTTTCCCGCGAGCGATTGGCGCGCGAGTTCGGACGAGGCGGTGTGGCTCGCGCGGGAATCGGCGCGATTCGGGGGGCGTGGGGGGCGCGTGTTCGTGACCCGGGATCGCGAACGTGCCTGGGATGCCTTGAGCCGCACCGCTGAGTTCGACGTGCTGGTGTCGGATGACGGCTGGATGGATGCGCGGCTGCAGGGCGCCTTCCGGATCGTGCTCGCGGACCGGAACGAGCGCCCGGGGTGGGGCGACCTTCTCCCCGCCGGGCCGTACCGACGAACCGCCGCTTCGTTGCGCGATGCGGAGTTCGTTTTGTACCGCGAGGATGCAGCGGATGCCGCATCGCACGACATGCCGGAACCGGAGGGGAATGAAGGGTGGCTTCACCGCGAAGTGATCCTGCCGCAGGGATTCGATCGGGAGGAGCCCCATTGGGTCGTGTGCGGGATCGGGAACCCCCGCGCCTTTTTGGATTCCCTGAAACGGATCGGCGTCCGCATCGCGGGGAGCAGTCCAGGGCCCGATCACGGCCTGCCCGATCTGCAGCGCGCCAAAAGGTTGGCCGATTCCTGCGGTTCGGACCGTTTTCTTTGCACGGAGAAGGACTTTGTGAAGCTCGAAAAGCACCCGGACGCGCCTTCAGGGTTGTTCCGTGCAGGCGAACGAATAAGCCTCGATCACAGGCTGTTTTCATGGCTGGATGCGCGTCTTGTCGCCCCAACTTCGTAGATTCCCCTGCCATGAGACGTTTCTTCGCGCCGAACAGGGTTCTGCAGGCCGCAGCCTGCCTTCTCGCCCTGGCCACTGCCGTCCCCGCGTACGTCGGGCAATGGCACAGCTACACCAACCAGCAAATCATCACGTCCCTCATCGTGCACGACGGCCTCGTATTCGCCGGCACGCAAGGCGGCATCCGCAGCATTCACCCCGTGACGTTGCGCCAGCGCGAATTCGACAACCTCGACGGCCTGCTCGACGTGTGGGTCACCGGACTCGCGCGCGACAGCGCGGGAACGCTGTGGGCGGTTTCACGCAACGGTTACGTGCACTCCCTGACGCGCAACGGCCGCCGCTGGGAAGCCTCGGGGCGCTCCTACGCCGCCCAAGGCTGGCGTATGAACGACCGGGCGGTGCTGGCCGCCGGGGATCACCTTTACCTCGGGTCGCTGAAGGGGCTGGCGGTTTACAGCACCGGAAAAAAAGTCTCCGAACTCAACATCACGCGGTTCCGCGACGCCATTGACGTCTCCGTGAGATCCTTGCTGAGGCGCGGCGACACGCTGTACGTCGGCACGGAGGCGGGAGTTTTCAAGGCCCCGGTGGACTTCGCCGACCCCGTGAATCCGGACCAAGGCGCCGGTTTCGCCAACATCGCCGACCACAACCAGTGGATCGCCGTGGATGCGGATACGACCGCGGGGGGAACCTTCGAACATCTCGCCTTCGTCGGGGACACGCTGAAAGCCTTCAGGGCGGGGACGCTGTTGCAAGCGCCGGTGCGGGTGGAGGCGTTCGCGGACACATCGACCCCCTTGAGGATCGGGACGCAGGCCTATCCGCCGTCGATGTACGGCTTCGTGGCCGCCGTATACACGCAGGGGCGGGTCTTCGCGGGAGGCCTGTTCGACCTCGCCATTTCGCGCAACCCGGCGGGAGATTCCCTCGACGCGGACTTCGTACGTTCGGAGCGCAGGTTCCCCCGCGACACCGTCGCCAACATCGGCGCGAACAACGGACGGGTCAGGGCCCACTCCCCTGCAGGACTCTGGAACGTCAACGCTTTGGGATGGTTCGACTTCATCGAGACCCCCCTCTACACCCCGTCGCACGAGCTCTACGTGCGATTCCTGCGCAACGTCGTGGTCGACGACAACTGGGACACCTACATCGCATCGTGGGGGACCGGCCTGGTGCGCGTGCGCGACGACGGAAGCCGATCGTGGAAGAATTCGGAAAGCTCCCCGCCGACATGCCTGTACGCGCCGACTCCCGGAAACGATTTCACCGTCGCGCATTCGATCAGCCGACCGCGCGGCAACAACCTGTACTTCACCATTTTCAAGGGTGAAGGGGTCGGTGACCACCAACTCGCCCACTTGAACCTGCAGACGGACGTGATCTCGTGCCTCGAAACGAACGCACCCGGGGGCACCCCGCATGCGGTGCATGCCTTCTCCGACACCCTCCTCGGCATCGCGACCAACGACGGGCTCGTGTTGTATAAAACCCGGGGAGGCGCCACCGCCCCGATCACCGAACCGATGGGCGTCTGGACGGTCACGGGCTCGGGAAACCAGGCCTGGGACCTCGCAACGGATCGGTGGGGGCGCCCGTGGGCCATCTTCGCGAGCGGCCTCGCCTACGTCGACAGCCTCGACAATTCGCAGTCGCAGCGGCTCGGATTCGTGGACAACTTCATCGGCCAGAACTGCCGCAGCCTCGAGGCCGATCCCGCGGGACTGTTGTGGGTCGGCTGCGACAACGGCCTCTTTCACGTGCGCACCGAACCTGACGGGTCGGTCGCGAATGTGCGCCGCTACGGCATCGACGACGGCCTTCTCAGCCTGTACATCTACGACGTCAGCGTCGACCCCTCGAACGGTCGCGTCTGGATCGCCACGGACCGAGGCGTCAGCATGTTCGAAAGCGCTTCGCACCCGGAGGTTCCCAAGGGCCGGCTCGAGAACATCATCCCCTACCCGAACCCCTTCAGGCCGCACCATGCCTTCGTCATTCTCGACAACCTGCCCTCCAACGCGACCGTGCGGATCCACTCGCCTTCGGGCAACGTGGTGCGAATCTTCCAGCCGCGCGACCTGCTCGGCAGCCGGATCCAGTGGGACGGCAACAATGAAAGCGGAAGACGCGTCGCGGCAGGCGTCTATACATACTCCGTGACCTCGGGATCGAGCGTCGTCCGCGGCAGGATCATCGTGGCGCGCTAGACGCATTCCTGCTGCGGGAGCGCGGTACCGGGGGCCGCGCCGCTCAGGCTTCCGCGTACAATTGCTCCAACCTCCCGACGACGCGCCGGATGTCATGATCCGCTTCGACCTTGGCGCGGCCCGCGCGCCCCATCACTCCCCAACGATCCGCTTCTTCGGCAGCGCGGCGCAACGCATAAGCCAACGCATCGTGATCCTTCTCGGGGACCAGCCATGCGCTTTCGCCTGGAACCGTGACATGAGGAACGTCGTCGTGCAGCGTGGAAACCACCGGCATGCCGCAGGCCTGCGCCTCAAGCACGATCGTGGGAGCTCCCCCCTCCCCGTCGCCGTCGGGCGCGGTCCTCGAAGGCTGCAGCAACACGTCGTGTTCCGCCAGCGCCGCACGCGTCTGACCCGGCGTCCGCCAGCCGTCAAAATCCACGCGATCGGCGATGCCGAGCCGTTGCGCCAGTTCAGTGAGGCGCGGACGCAGGGGGCCGTCCCCGATCACGGTCAACCTCCAGGGAAAATCGATGCGAGGGTCCGCGAGTGCAAGCAGGCCGGACTCGAGGCCTTTCTTCTCGACCATGCGGCCCACGAAGAGAAGGTGCACGACGCGGTTTCCGTCCCACTCCCGTTCACGGAACGGATACTCCGCAGGATCGATGGCAATGTGTTGTATCCGGATCTTTTCTTCCGGAGCGCCCAACGACAGAAGCCGTTCCCGCATTGCGGGGCCCTCAACGAGCAGAAACCGCGCGTTCGCGAAAACTTCGCGATACCCGTGCGCCGCGCGCCGCAGAAAGGCGCGCTGCGAAACGTCGGACCCGTAAAAGTTGACCAGCAACGGGATCCCCAGTTCGCGCGTGAAATCGCGCGTCACCAGCGCACGGAAACCCTTGTGCACATGGCAGACCGCGAGGTCCCGGCCGCGCAGTCTCCCCGCGAGACCGGGATAGCGGACCTGCGCGAAGTCGCGCGTCAGCCGCGCCGCAATCCGCGACCACAGGGGACGGCTTCCGTCCTGCTCCTGCAACTCCCCGTCCGGCAAGGGGAATGATTCCGTGTTCTCGATGCGATCCGCGACCACCAGGGGCGGATAGCGCCGCAACGCGCGCAGGGTCTGCCAGATGAACGTCTCGGTACGCGGGAGATACGAGTCGAGGAGGTGGAGGGAGGAGGGCACGGGGAGTTATGAGTTATGAGTTATGAGTTGTGAGTCAATGGGCAGATACTGCGATCCGAAGGAAGCGAGTCGTCATTCATCTCCGTACACCTGCCCGGCAATGATTCCATGGCACAGCCTGTGTGTTCAACTCGTCACTCGCAACTCGTAACTCGCAACTCATCCTACCCTCCCCCCATGAACTTGACGATTTCGATGCGGTCGCCGTCCCGGATCGTGATGGCGTCGTATTCCGATTTGGCGGGGACCTCGAGATTGTATTCAACGACCACGGTTTCGGGTTTGAGCTTGTGCAGGGCGAGGAGCCCCGAGAGGGTCAGGGGGGATTCCAGTCGGGTGGAGGCCCCGTTCAGGGTGATTTGCATAGTGACTCCAAAGTAGCATGCCCTTCTTGGAACGGGGGTTCCGGGGGGGCGTCGGCCGAGGTGCCGCGAAAGTACCCTTTGCCCCGCATTTCATCCTAAATTTGCAGGTCCGGACACCGTTCCCCGACAGGGCAGCGACCGCAGGGAATCCCCCCGCAAAAACCGCTCGAAAGGACCCGCCCCCCGCATGGAAAGCCGTTACTCTCCCCAGGACATCGAATCGAAATGGTACACCGCCTGGGAGAAGGCCGGCGCATTTCAACCCAAGGGAAAAAAGGGCAGCGGCAAGAACGCCGACAAGCCCTTCACCATCGTGATCCCACCGCCCAACGTGACGGGCGCGCTGCACATGGGCCACGCTCTCAACAACACCTTGCAAGACGTGCTCATCCGTTTCAAGCGGCTGCAGGGTTACAACACCCTGTGGCAGCCGGGCGTCGATCACGCCGGCATCGCGACCCAGAGCGTGGTCGAACGCATGCTGCAGAAGGACGGGGTGAGCAAGCACGACCTCGGCCGCGAAAAGTTCATCGAACGCGTGTGGGAGTGGAAGCACGAGTACGGCGGCCGCATCGTGGGCCAGCTCAAGCGCCTAGGCTGCTCCTGCGACTGGTCACGCGAGCGTTTCACCATGGACGAAGGCCTCTCGCGCGCGGTGGGAGAAGTGTTCGTTCGCCTCCATGAAGATGGGCTGATCTACCGCGGCGCGCGCCTGGTGAACTGGTGCCCCGCGCTGCAGACCGCGCTCGCCGACGAGGAAGTCGAGAACAAGGAGACCAAGGGCCACTTCTGGTCGATCCGCTATGCGTTGGAGGAAGATCCGTCGCAAGGCATCGTCGTCTCGACCACGCGGCCCGAGACGCTCTTCGGCGACGTGGCCGTGGCCGTGCACGCCGACGACGAGCGCTACAAGCATCTCATCGGCAAGAACGTGCTCATCCCCGTCATCAACCGGGCCATCCCGGTCATCGCGGACGAGCATGCCGATCCCGAAAAGGGAACCGGCGCGGTGAAGATCACGCCCGCTCACGACTTCAACGACTACGAGGTCGGCCTGCGCCACAACCTCAAGCCGATCGTGGCGATGAACCTCGACGCGACCCTCAACCACGAGGCCGGCCCCTACGCGGGCATGAAACGGTTCGACGCCCGCAAGAAACTGGTGAAGGAACTGGAAGAGATGGGGGTTCTCGTTGCCGTCGAGGACCGGGTCATCCCCATTCCCACATGCTACCGCTCGGGGGACACGGTGGAACCCACCTTGCTCGCGCAGTGGTATGTGAAGATGGCGCCGCTCGCCGATCCGGCCCTGGCGGCGGTGGAGTCCGATGCTCCGGAAGACAAGGCCGTGCGCTTCGTGCCCGAGCGCTACGTGAAGACCTACAAGCAATGGCTCGAGCCGCGCCGCGACTGGTGCATCTCGCGCCAGCTGTGGTGGGGCCACCAAATCCCTGTGTGGTACGCAATTTCCGAGACCGGCGGGAAAATCACCGACGCCACGCCCTATGTGGTCGCGCGCTCGGACGCGGAGGCTGCGGAGAAGGCGAAGGCCAAATTCGGTGCGGCCTGCGTGCTGCAGCGCGAAGAGGATGTGCTCGACACCTGGTTCTCGAGCGCGCTCTGGCCCTTCTCCACCTTGGGTTGGCCGGAGGAAACGGAAGACCTCAAGACCTTCTACCCGACGGACGTGCTCATCACCGCGCGCGACATCATTTACTTCTGGGTGGCGCGCATGATTTTCTCGGGACTCAAGTTCCGGGACAAGGCACCATTCCATACGGTGTACATCCACGGAACCATTCTCGACGAGAAGGGCCAGCGGATGAGCAAGTCGAAGGGCAACGGCATCGACCCCATCGAGATGATCGAGAAGTTCGGCGCCGATGCGGTGCGCTTCGCCCTGCTGACGCTGACGACCGAGGGGCAGGACATCAAACTGTCGCCGGTGAAGTTCGAGGGCGGCCGCAACTTCGCGAACAAGCTGTGGAATGCGGTGCGGTTTGTTCTGCCGCATCTGCCCGATGGCATGGATTCGCTGGACGGTATGGACGAAATGGACAGGGCCAAACTGTCCCTCGCCGATCGATGGATTCTCATGCGCTGCGACGAGACCGTGCGCGAGGTCACCGCAGCGCTGGAGCCGCCCGCGCTGCGCTTCTCCGACGCGGCACACGCGCTATATCGCTTCACCTGGGACGATTTCTGCTCGCGCTATCTCGAGATCCGCAAGGCGGATATTACCGGGGAAGCCGGCCCCGAAAAGACCGCGGCCGTGACCGTGTTCCGCACCGTGCTCAGGGATTTGATCGCGTTGCTGCACCCCTTCATGCCTTACATCACCGAGGAGATCCGCGAGGCCCTCGGAGAGAAGGAGATGCTGGTCACCGGAGACTGGCCCACGCCGCGCGCGGTGCACTTCTCCGAAGCCGACCAGCGCGTGATGGACGGCCTGCTCGCCATCGTGGAGGCGGGGCGGCAAATCCGCGGCGGATACTCCCTGCCGCCCTCGCGCGGGCTGCGCATGCGCGTGCGCCTCGATGACGAAGGCTTCCTGGAAGCCGCGCGCGACCATCTCGACATTCTCTACGGGCTGGAGAACATCGAAAGCCTCGAGATGTCGGTGGACGGGGAGAAGCCCTCGTTCGCCGCGTCGGCGCTCATTCCGGGCGGCAAGGTCTATGTGCTGCTCGAGGGCATCCTCGACCCGGCGGCGGAGAAACTGCGCCTCGGCAAGGAACTCGAGAGGGCGCGCGGCTTCGTGGCCACGCAGGAGAAGAAGCTTGCGAACGAAAAGTTCGTCGCAGGTGCGCCCGCGGACGTGGTCGAGGCCGAGCGCGAGAAACTGCGCACGCAGCGCGACAAGGTCTCCAAGCTCGAAGAAGCCCTGGCGGATTTGGGATAGCACGACCGGTCATTCCATGCTGAAAGAGTTCCTCGCGGAGCGGGCGAAATACCGCAACACCTACGCCCACAGCAATCCGGGCATGCGCGACCTGTTGCGTTGGATTCTGTTCCGCAAGCCGCCCAAACCCGAAGCCCACCCGTTGACCCCCAACGACCCCGAGGGATTGCGGGCCAACCGGGAACTCCCCACCCTGACCTGGATCGGTCATTCCACATTTCTGATCCAGCTCGAGGGACGCAACATTCTCACCGACCCGATCTTCACCGGCCGCGCCTCCCCGGTGTACTTCGCGGGCCCGCGGCGCATCACCCCCGTTGGGCTGCGGCTGGAGGACCTGCCGGTGATCGACTGCGTGCTGATCTCGCACGATCACTACGATCACCTCAACGCGCCCACCGTGCGCGCCCTGCTGCGCCGTTCCCAGCGCGCGGGCGACGCGCCGCCGCTGTTCATCGTGCCCGCCGGCCTGGGGAAGTGGTTCCGCAAGCGCGGGTTCCCGCGCGTGGAGGAACTCGACTGGTGGGAGACGCTGGACGCATCGCGCGCTCCCGAACTCGGCGGCCTGCGCGTGCACGGCACCCCGGCGCAGCATTGGAGCCAGCGCATTCCCTGGCTGGTCAACCGCACCCGCTGGAACGGCTTCGTGGTCGAGGGCCGCGGCGGCAAGCTGTTTTTCCCCGGCGATACGGGCTACTCACGCGACTTCGCCGACATCCGCGAACGCCTCGGCGCAATGACGGTGGCCCTCCTCCCCATCGGCGCATACGAGCCGCAGTGGTTCATGCGACCGATGCACACCAATCCCGAGGACGCGGTGCGCATCCACCGGGACCTGGAGGCGAAGCAGTCGGTTGCGATGCACTGGGGAACCTATGCGCTGACTGACGAGCCCTTCCACGAGCCGCCGCAACGCCTGCGCGCGGCGCTGAAGGAGGCGGGGGTTTCCGAGGAATCGTTCTGGGTGATGGGGCACGGCGAGACACGGGGGCTGACGCACGTGTGGGGGGAGACGGGGGAGTTATGAGTTATGAGTTGCGAGTTGCGAGTTGCGAGTTACGAGTTACGAGTGCGGGGTGATGGGGTTGGTTATTGAGGGTGCTGTTTAGCGGACTTGCGTGGCGATCGCGGCGCCAACCGCACGAGCCGATCCTTGTACTGCTCCCGTATCGCCTGCAATTCCGCTTCGAACCGAGAGGGATCCTTTCGAATCATCCGGTTCAAACCATTCCGGATACGGCGGATCTCAGCCATGATGGGGTCTTTCATCGCCTCGATCCGCGTGGTGACTTTACAACCGGACGCAAATTCAAATCGACCATGAGATCCTTGTACTTCTCCTCCGTCGCCTGCAAGCGCACTTTGAGGGCATCAGGATCACGTTCCATCAGCCGATCCAGTTTACGTCGGCTCTTCCGGATTTCAGAGACAAACGGATCCTTCATTAAAATTCTCCTTTCAGCATTTGCTCCGGTGTTTTGATAACTGGAGCCGGGAGCCCAACGCTCTGGCAGCAGTTTTCATAAGCCGCCCGGATTGCGTTGTTCGCCATATGTTTAAAGTTCCAACTGACAATATAATCCAGCCTGGTTAAGGCTGCGATGGATAGATGCCACGCATCAGTTTTTGAACGAAGCGGAATGTTCAACTCCCGAAACAGCCTCTCGCCGAACCGTTCCGATTTCAAATTTGACACGACACCTGCAAAGCCACTTACCAGCTCAAGACGTTTTCGGGCCGCGTGGGGGTCTCCATCGGCAATTTCTTCGAGAACGTAAGTCGAGACGTAAAAATCGGATTTCCCGCGGAAAATTTCCCACCACTTTTGGGTGGCCAACTGACGCTTCCTCACGACCGGATCACGGTGCAGCCGGGCGGCGTGGTAAGAAATGACCGAGGTATCGAGATAAATCCGGGGCTTGTGCGGGCGCATGAGGGGTTGGACGATTCCAACCCGCGCAATGGCCACCCGGAGCCGTGACGGCGGTCACGTGCCCCGGGCGTTATTTCTTTCTGGAGCCTTTCGGCTTGCGGGATGATTTCCCCCGATTGTGGAAGTAATCAGGGGGGACTTCCCGGATCCAGTCATTGATCCGTTTGTCCTCGAAGAACTCTGCGATGGGGATCTCCAAGGCGTTGGCCCAACGGGCGAGGGTACTCACGGTGGGGCTTTTCTTGCCGTTGATCACTTCGCTGAGGGTGGCTTTGCTGATCCCGAAGGCAAAGGCGAACTCCTCGACGGTCCGGTAGCCGGCTTTTTCGATGCAGATCCGAATCTGCGCGCCTAGAAGTTCTTGAAGTGTGGCCATGCCCTGTGGGGGCGAAGGTAGGGGTTGCGGGGCGGGGGTTGAGTCGCTTTTGCGAACCTGTGCTATATTGGGCGCCGATTCACTTAAGCGAACCACAAAGTGCCACGCCTCACCTTACAGGAACAGCAGGAGGTCATCCGCTTCATTGAGGCGGATAAGCCCCTGCCCGACAAGTACCGGTTCCTGCTGTTCGGGGACAAGCGGGAAGTCGAGCTGGTCTGGAACGGCAAGACCGCCGACGTGTGCAACGTGGTGCTCCCCTTTCAAACCATCGAGCAAGTGGACGAGCCCCGGGCCGAGAAGCCCGAGGATGTGAAGCTGGAACAGGATTTGTTCGACACCCGGGGACGTCAACTCGGGGGATGGACGAACAAGTTGATCTGGGGCGACAACAAGTTGATCCTGTCATCCCTGAAGAACGGCCCGCTGCGCGAGGAGATCGAAAAACAGGGCGGGATCAAGCTGGTCTATATCGACCCGCCCTTCGACGTCGGCGCGGACTTCTCGATGGATATTCCGATCGGTGAGTCCGGCGAGGAAACCCTGACCAAGAAGCCGAACATTCTCGAAGAGATTGCGTATCGAGATACGTGGGGAAAGGGTGCAGATTCATTCCTTGCGATGATTTACGAGCGATTATACCTCATCCGCGACCTGTTGTCCGAAGATGGAAGCATTTATGTGCATATGGGTAAGAACGTCTCTCATCTTGTCCGCCTAGTCTGTGATGAAGCTTTCGGAATGCCCAGACATATCAATGAAATAACGTGGAAACGCTCGCATGCTCATGGGGATACCGGCCAAGGAGCATTTCATTTCGGGCGTGTAACTGAATCGATCCTGCTTTACAGTAAATCGGAAAATCCAACATGGAATGCACAATACTCCGCGTACTCTGATGATGTCATCCTACGTGACTACAAGTACATAGATGAAAAATCGGGTGAAAAATACCGTTTAACGCCTGTCGACGGGCCGGGTGGGGCACGTAAGGGGAACCCTCATTATGAATTTATGGGCGTTAAAGGTTATTGGCGTTATTCGGAAGCTCGCATGAAAGAGTTATTCGAAGCAGGTGAAATCATCCTGTCTTCAACCGGAAAATCATTAAGCCGTAAACGCTTTCTAAAAGATGCCAAGGGGACACCGGTCACCGATTTATGGGATGATGTCAACCGCATCAGCCCTACATCGTCCGAACGCCTTGGGTATGGAACACAGAAGCCAGAAATTCTACTAGAACGAATAATTAAAACGAGCAGTAATAAGGGCGACCTCGTCGCAGACTTTTTTTGCGGATCCGGGACGACTGCGGCGGTGGCGGAGAAGTTGGGCCGCAAGTGGATCGCCACCGATTTGGGAAAGTTCGCTATCCACACAACCCGCAAGCGGATGATCGGAGTGCAGCGCGAGTTGAAGACAGCAGGCAAGGACTATCGCGCCTTCGAGATTCTCAATCTTGGCAAGTACGAGCGACAACACTACGTGGGCGTGAACCACGACTTGCGCGAGGAAGAAAAGCAGCAGCAGTTGGCTGCAAAGGAAGCAGCCTTTCTCGATCTTATCCTGCGCGCCTACAAGGCCGAAAAGACTACAGGCTTTGCCGCTTTCCACGGCAAGAAGGCTGGACGACTGGTGGCCGTGGGGCCGGTCAATCTTCCTGTCACCCGCTTGTTCATCGAAGAAATCATCGTCGAATGCCGAAAGAAGCGCATCACCAAGGTGGATGTGCTCGGCTTCGAGTTTGAAATGGGGCTCTTCCCCAACGTCCTCGACGAGGCCAAATCCAAGGGCATCGACATCGCGCCCAAGCAAATTCCCCGCGAAGTTTTTGACAAGCGCGCCGTGGAAAAGAACCAGGTCGTATTCCACGACGTGGCCTACATCGAGGTCAAACCCCACATCAAGAAAAACTCCGTGGCCGTGGAGCTGACCGACTTCTCCGTGTTCTACTCGCAAGACTCCATCCGCAACGCCGAGGAGACGCTCAAGAACAAGGCCAGCAAGATCGTTGTGGAGAGCGGCCAGATCGTCAAGGTCAGCAAAGACGCCAAGGGAATCGTAAGCCGCGAAGTACTCACCCGCAACTGGACCGATTGGATCGACTACTGGGCCGTGGACTTCCACTTCGAGAGCAAGCGCGAAATCGTGCGCATCAAGAACGAAGAATCCGGTGCGTGGGAAGAACGCTGGACCGGTGACTTCATCTTCGAGAACGAGTGGCAGTCGTTCCGTACCCGCAAGGAGCGCAAGCTCGAACTCAAAAGCGTCTTCCACGAATGCGCCCCCGGCCGGAGAAAAGTCGCGGTCAAGGTCGTCGATATCTTCGGAAACGACACCATGACCCTCGTCGAGATCACCATCGACGGGAAGAAATGACCCGGCCGAAAGCGCGACAGAAACGGTAACCGATGGCCCTGCACCCCGGATTCCCCGCCTCTCCCCACGCCATCCTCGATCCCGCGATCCGCTGGTTCCCCGCCGACGAGACCCTGCGGGAAACCTCCATGGAAAAGCTCATGCCGCCACTGGTCTCCCGGCTGCGCAAGCACGTCCAGGAATGGCGCGACGGCGACTACAAGGGCGCATCTCCCACTAGCCAAAGTCTGTTGCGCTGGTGGTTTCAGATCCCGCACCTTCAGGAACGCGGCGGCGAGGCCGCGGAGTTCCAGTATTACTTCTCCCAGCGCGAAGCGCTCGAAACCATCATCTACCTGCATGACGTGGTCAACGTACGCGACAAGTACGACCTCATGCGCTTCGACGGATCGGGGGCCGTGTCGGCGCAGATGTTCGATGAGGAATGGCGCCGCTTCGTGGTCAAGATGGCCACCGGCGCGGGCAAGACCAAGGTTCTCAGCCTGGCCTTGACCTGGAGCTTCTTCCACAAGCTCTACGAACCCGAATCGGACCTCTCCCGCAACTTCCTCGTCATCGCCCCCAACATCATCGTGCTCGACCGCATCCGCAAGGACTTCGAGGGCCTACGCATCTTCTTCGAAGATCCCACCCTCCCCGAGGACGGTTTCGACGGTCGCAACTGGCGCGAAGACTTTCAGCTCACGCTGCACATTCAGGACGAAGTGCGTGTCACCCGGCCCGAAGGCAACATATTTCTCACCAACATCCACCGGGTGTACAGCGGCGACGACGTCCCCCCTTCTCCCGATGACGAAAATTCGATGGACTACTTCCTCGGGACACGCCCCACGGGAGCCACCAACGATTCCAAGGTCGACCTGGGCATGATCGTGCGTGACATCGACGAGCTGATGGTTCTCAACGACGAGGCGCATCACATCCATGACAAGAAACTCGCGTGGTTCAAATCCATCGAAGACATCCACAACCGCCTGAAACAAAAGGGGTCTGCCCTATCCCTGCAGATCGATGTCACCGCCACCCCCAAGCACGAGAACGGAGGCATCTTCGTTCAGACCGTGGCCGATTACCCGCTGGTGGAGGCCATCTGGCAAAACGTGGTCAAGCATCCCGTGCTCCCCGATGCCCCCAGCCGGGCCAAGCTGCACGAACGGAACAGTTCCAGGTTCACGGAACGCTACGCCGACTTCCTGAACCTCGGCGTGCTCGAATGGCGCAAGGCCTATGCGGAACACGAAAAGCTGGACAAGAAAGCCATCCTGTTCGTCATGACGGACGACACCAAAAACTGCGATGACGTGGCGGACTACCTGCAGTCGAACTTCCCCGACCTCAAGGACGCGGTACTGGTCATTCATACCAACAAGAGCGGTGAGATTTCGGAAGCTACCAGCGGGAAGAATTTCGAAGAACTTCAAAAGTTGCGTGCCGAAGCCAACAACATCGACAGCCTGGAAAGTCCCTACAAGGCCGTGGTGTCGGTGATGATGCTGAAGGAGGGTTGGGACGTGCGCAATGTGACCACCATCGTGGGCCTGCGCGCCTACGCAGCCCAGAACAAGATCC
>JBJHDK010000014.1:0-41063 GCA_050486505.1 Fibrobacteria bacterium
CACCATTTCGCACCCCGGCCTTGTTCCGGTCCATAAAGCGGGTCGATTGGCTATTTTCACCATCATGAAAACATCCCCGCAGGCGTTTGAAGGCGGCCGGACTTCGCATTCCGGAAGACATTCCCCGTGACAGGCATTCGCGTCGACGCGTGCCGGGAGGATCCCGCCCGCGCCTTGCGGGTGCTTCTCCGCTATTTGCCCCTGGCGCTTTGCGCCCGCGAGATGATGCGCCTGCGTGCGCTTTCCGACAGCGGAATTCTGAGAACCCCGTTGCTTGATGTCGGTTGCGGCGACGGCCTGTTCTGGCAGGCCGTGGGAGAGGACATCCACGGAAACAGCGATCGCCTGAAGGGGCTCGTGGGAATCGACGTCAATCCCCATGAACTGAAGATCGCGAGCCTTCGGTTGCAAAGGGAGGGAGGGGCAATTCGTCGACTCGACATTTCGGGCTCGCCGGATGCGGTGGCGGAACTGGGCGAAACGAGCTATCCGACGATCCTGGCGAATTGTTCGCTCGAGCATGTGCCGCACATCGACCGGGCGTTCCGAAACATGCGAAACCTTCAGGATGAGGGGGGGCGCCTGTACCTCTTTGTTCCCGCCCCGCGCTGGAGCGATACTCTTCCCCTCAAGCGAATGCTGGCCCGGTTGCACCCCAGGTTCGCAACCCTGTATGGGTCGATGTGGGACGGGTTTTTCCAGCATCACCATCTCTACCCACACTACGTCTGGCGCCATCTTCTCGAGTCGAGCGGTTATGAGGTGGAAATGCTGCGCGGCATCGGTTCCGCGAAGGCCAACCGGCTCTTCGCCCGTTGGGCGGCCCCGTCGTTTCCCGCCTTCCTGTACAAGGAGATCTTCCGGAGGTACCCCTCTTGGTACGCCCCGCTGAAGCGATTGTACGTCCGCTTGTTCGAGCGTGGTTTTCTTGAGGAAATCCGTTCCGGGGCCTGCGTTCATGCCGATCCGGATCACGAGGATGTCGTGGAGTACTACATCGTTTGCAGAAAATCCGGCGGAATCGCCTGATGAAACAGGACGATTATTTCAGCAACCATGCCGTCGGGCACCGCTGGCCGTTCTCCATCTACCACGATGCCATCGCACGGACAACGCTGGAGTTGATCGAAGGCGCTGGGCAAGATGCCCGTTGCCTGAACGTGGGTTGCGGGTTCTTTCATGCGTATCCCGGCTGGAAGCATGTGGGTCGATGGGAAGCATGCGACGTGGACGCCCGCTGCCTCGAGGTCGTCTCCCGCAGGTTTCCCGAAGTCGTCGTTTCACGGTGTGGCAGTGTTCCGGAGTACCCTGCCGGATCGTTCGATGTCATTGTCTCGACCGAGGTCATCGAACACATCGAAGATCCGCTCCCCTGGCTGCGTCATGTCTTGAGCCTGCTTCGTCCCGGGGGCGTGGCGGTTTTCTCGACGCCGAATTACAGGTCGTTGCTTCCGGTGGTGGAGTACACCCTCCTGCAGGCGGTTGCGTTGGCAAAGGGCTTCTCCCGCTTTTCCATTCACCCGAACAAGTATCATCCGGCAAAGCTGCGCGACCACCTGGAGCGCGCGGCACCACCGGGAGCTTCTGTGGTCGTCAGGAAGTGCGCGTTCTCAATGGCGTTGGTGGGAGCCGTTCGCATCGATTCGTGACGCCATCCGGCGGCGATCGGGGCTTCGTCGCTTACGCGGGGGCCTTCGCGCTCAGCCACACGTTGCCGGGGCCGGCGAGTTCGATCAGCCGGTCGAAGCAGGGCGCCTCGGGGCTGACGAGGTAACGTTCGCTCAGGATTTCGACGGGATCGGGTCGCGTGGTCTCCACGTGGAATACGAGCTTGCACTCTCCGGGATGCGCCTCGCAGGCCTCGCGGATCCTGTCGAGTTGGTCGGGCTGCAGGCCCGTGGCGCGGAGGCGCAGGTGCAGGCTCTTCGCGAGCTTTTCGCGTGAACCGGCAAGCGGAAGGACGCGCGCGGCGGTGAGCTTGTGCGTGCGGCGGTCGTCGTCCCAGCTGAGTGCACCTCGGATGAGGACCATCGAGTCGACCTCGACATCGTGACGCACGCTTTCGAAGACGTCGGACCAGAGTGCGACCTCGACCTTGCCGGTGAAGTCTTCCAGGTCGGCGAAGGCGAACGCGCGGTTGTCGCGCTGGCTGATGCGTTGCTTGATGCGGGTGATCATGCCGCCCAGGATCACGTTGGTGCCGTCGGCGATCATGCGCAGGCGCTCCGGATCGAGGGGCGCGGTGGCAAAGCCCTCGAGTTCCGCACGATAGGGTTCGAGCGGATGTCCCGACAGGTAGAGGCCGAGCACCTCCTTCTCCTTTTCGAGCATCTCGTGATAGGGCCACGGATCGACGTCGGGAAGCGACGGCTCGCTCGATTCCGATGATTCCGTCGATCCGCCGTCGAAGAGGTTGACCTGCCCGCGTTCGCGGTCGGCCTGCGCCCCGGCGGCCCAGCTCATGGCGGTCTCCACGGCCGCGAACTGCTGCGCGCGATTGCCGGGGATTTCCAGGGGGAATGCTCCGGCGAGGATCAGGGACTCGAGGGCCCGACGGTTGAGCTGCTGCGAGTCGACGCGCTTGCACAGGTCGAAGAGGGAGCTGAACGCGCCGTTGCGATCGCGCTCCTCGACGAGCTTTTCGACCGCCTGCAGGCCAACGTTCTTGACCCCGGCGAGGCCGTAGACGATCTTCCCGTCGCGGGCGCGGAAGGTGGCCTCGCTGCGGTTGATGTCGGGGAAGAGCACTTCGACGCCGAGCTGGCGGCACTCGTTGAGCAGGATGACCAGGCGCGCCGTGTCCTGCATTTCGGAGTTCATGTTGGCCGCCATGAATTCGGCGGGGTAGTTCGCCTTGAGCCACGCCGTCTGGTAGGCGATGGTGGCGTAGGCCGCCGAGTGCGATTTGTTGAAGGCGTAGCTGGAGAAGGGAATGAGGATTTCCCAGAGCCGCTCCGCGAGGGCGGGGTCGTAGCCCCGTTCCTTCGCTCCGCCGACGAACTTCGGCTTGAGCTCCTTCATCTTCTTCTCGTCCTTCTTGCCCATGGCGCGGCGGAGAAGGTCGGCGCCGCCCAGCGTGAACCCGCCGAGCACCTGCGCCAGCTGCATCACCTGCTCCTGGTACACGATCACGCCGTAGGTTTCGCGCAGGATGGGTTCGAGGTCCTTGTGGTAGTAGTCGGGCTTTTCGTGCCCGCGCTTGCGCGCGATATACTGCGGGATGAACTCCATCGGCCCCGGCCGGTAGAGCGCGTTCATCGCGATCAGGTCCTCGAGACAGGTCGGCTGCAGCTTGCGCAGGTAGTCCTGCATGCCTCCCGATTCGAACTGGAACACCCCGACGGTGTGCCCTCGCCCCAGCATCGCGAAGGTCTTTTCGTCCTCGGCGGGGAGCTTGAGGGGATCGATGTCGACGCCGTGGTTGCGTTTCACCTGCGCGATGCAGTCCTGGATCACGGAGAGGTTGCGCAGCCCGAGGAAGTCCATCTTCAGCAGGCCGATGGCCTCCGAGTAGCGCATGTCGTACTGGATCATCACCTGGTCAGAGCCCTGTTGCCGGAACAGCGGTGCGAAGTTCACGACGGCCTTGGGCGCGATGATCACGGCGGCGGCGTGCATGCCCGCCTGGCGCACCAGTCCCTCGAGGCTGAGCGCGTGGCGCCAGAGTTGCGCATACTGCTCTCCGCCCGCCGCGACGGCCTGCATGACCTCGGAAATGTCGGACGCATAGGTGTTTTCGCGCTTCTTGTCCTCGGGAGGGCGGACGAGCCCTTTCGCAAGGGGGGGGATGAACTTGTTGAGGCGTTCGACGTCCTTGTGGTCGATACCGAGCACGCGGGCCACGTCCTTGAGCACGGCCTTGGCCTTGAGGCGTCCGTAGGTCACGATCTGCGCGACCGACTCGGTGCCGTACTTGTCCACCACGTACTGGATCACTTCCTGGCGTCCCGAGTCGGAGAAGTCGGTGTCGATATCGGGCATCGACACGCGCTCGGGGTTGAGGAAGCGCTCGAAGAGCAGGCTGTAGCGCACGGGGTCGACGTCGGTGATGCCGATCGCGTAGCACACCAGCGAGCCCACCGCCGAGCCGCGGCCGGGCCCCACGGGAATCCCGCGCTCCTTGGCGGCATTGATGAAGTCCTGCACGATAAGCATGTACCCGGCCACCTTCATGTTGCGCATCACCTCGAGCTCGTAGCGCAGCCGCTCCATGAGTTCAGGGGGGGGCTCGCCACCGACGCGCGCGCGCAGGCCCTCCTCCGAGAGGTGCGCGAGATAGGTGTCCGCGTCGGCGAACTCCGGGGGGATGGGAAACTGCGGGTGGTAGAGGGTCCCGAAGGGGATCTCCACGTTGCAGGCTTCGGCGATGCGGACGGTGTTCTCCAGCGCGCCGGGGTATTGGCCGAGTAATGCGGCCATCTCCTCGCCTCCGCGCAGGTGGTATTGCTCGCTCGGAAAGCGCGGTCGGTCGGGATCGTTCAGGCGGGCGTTGACCTCGATGCACAGCACGATGCCGTGGGCTTCGGCTTCCGATTGTTCGACATAGTGGACGTCGTTGCAGGCGACGAGGTTCCAGCCTTCATCCTTGTGCAGCTTCAGGAAGAACTTGTTGACCGTGCGTTCATCCTCGACGCCGTGGTCCTGCACGACGAGAAAGACATGGTCGCGGCCCCCCAGCGCAGTGAGGAATGCAAGGAACTCCCCCGCCTTTTCCTCCTGTCCCCGCAGGCAATGCTGCCCGGGTTCGCTTTCGAGGTTGGGCACGAGGAAGAACAGTCCTTCACCGTGCTTCTCCAACGCTTCGCGGTCGATGCGGGGCTTTTGGCAGAAGCCTTCGAGATGGCCGATGGAGCACAGCGCCATGAGGTTGCGGTATCCGGTGTCGTTCTCCGCGAGCACGACGAGGCGCGACCACGGGCGTTCGCCGGGGGCATAGCTGGTGTTGGCGCGCGCGTCGGGGGCGACGAAGAGCTCGCAGCCGATGATCGGTTTCAGACCCGCCTTTTGGGCGCCGGTGTAGAATTCGAGCACCCCGAACATGTTTCCGAGGTCGGTCAGGGCAAGCGCGCTCTGGCCGAGGTCCTGGGCTTTTTTGATGAGTTTGGGGATGCGTGCGGTGGCCCGGAGCATCGAGTACTCCGAGTGGACCTGGAGGTGGACGAAACCGGGGGCAGACATGGGAAATTTCGTGTGCAGGAGGGGTTGGGACGGACGCCAACCTAGCTTCCGGCGGGGGGGTGCTCAAGCTGCAAAAAGGGAGGAAATGGGGGCTTCTTCGGGGGTGTTTCCGTGGAGGGCCCCCGCTGTGGCCCCTCGGAGATTCCGGGGGCGGGCGGCCTACTTCAACGCGTCCGGAATCCGCTCGAACTGCAGCACGTGGTCGAGGGTCTGCCGCTCGCGGATGACGGCATCCTTGCCGCCGGAGATCAGGACCTCCGGGGCGAGGCGGCGCGTGTTGTAGTTGCTCGACATGGAGGCGCCGTAGGCGCCCGCATCGTGCAGCACGAGATAATCGCCGACCTTGGCCTCGGGCAGGCGACGCGTGACCACCACGCCGCCTTCCTCCTGCGTGAACACGTCGCCCGACTCGCACAGGGGACCCGCGACGACGACATCGTGCTCCGCAGCGGGAGTGCGCCCGTCGGCGGTGCAGATGGAGATTTCGTGGTACGAGCCGTACATGGCCGGCCGCGCCAACGTGTCGAAGCCCGCATCCACGAGATAGAACAGGTTGCCGTCGACGCGCTTCACGGAGCGGATCTGTGTGATGAGCGCGCAGGACTCGGCGACGAGATAGCGGCCGGGTTCCACCTCGAGACGCACGGAGCGGCCCGCGGCGCGCTCGATCTCCTTGCGCGCGTCGTCCCACACCTTGAAATAGGCGGCGGTGTCGATGCGCGCCTGGTTCTTGCGGTAGGGGATGGGCAACCCGCCCCCGGCGCTGATGACTTCCAGGTCGGAGCCCATGGCCTTGGCGGCGCGCACCATCGCGCCGCTCACCTGGGAGAGGTGCTCGAAGTCGGCTCCCGAGCCGATGTGCATGTGCAAGCCGTGGATCTTCACGCCCGCCTCGCGCCCGAGACGCAGGCATTCCTCGAGTTGGGTGTGCCAGATGCCGTGCTTCGACCACTCGCCGCCGGTGTTGGTCTTGCGCGAGTGCCCGTGCCCGAAACCCGGGTTGAGCCGCAAGATGACGGGGGCCCCGGGGTAAAATTCCCCGAGCTGGGTGATCATGTCGGGGGAACCCACGTTCACGGGGATGCGGTGGCGACGAATCGCCTCGACCGCGTCGGCGTCGAACAGGTCCGCGGTGAACACGATCTCCGGGGGATGATCCGGTGAAGGGGCGTCGACGCGGAACCCGGCCCGCAGGGCGCGCTCGATTTCCCCGGCGGAGACGGCATCGACGACCACGCCGAGCTTGCGCATGAGGGAGAGCAGGGCGATGTTGGAGGATGCCTTCTGGGCGTAGCGGATGACCTCGAAGGCCTTGAGCTCGGAAACGCGCTGTTCGATGACTTCGCGGTCATAAACGAAGACGGGGGTACCGTGGCGCTCGGCCAGTTCAGGGACGGGAATTCCGGAAAATCGTTGCAAAAGATGCTCCATGCGGGGCTTTCGGGGTGGGGGCCGAAAGGTACTACCGGGGCGCCTGCGGGCGTAGGGTCGAGGCTCCCGCGCGCCGCGCCGCACGGGTTTCGAGGGGCGTGCGGGGTGTGCGGGACGCGCGGGTCGGGTGTCCGGGGCGCTCATGCCCCGGCCATGCGGCGCAGTTCGTCCGGGTCGAGCACGAGCACGTCATTCCCGCACAGGGCGATCCAACCGGACTCCTCCCAGCGGACGAGCAGGCGCGATACGGTTTCCCGCGCCATGCCCGCGATCTCGGAGATGCGCCGTCGCGTGGGGGGGCGCTTGAGCAGCAGGCACCGGCGTCCGGTCTCGTCGCGATGCAGCACGCCATGTTCCTCGATCAAATCGGTGAGGGCGAGCGCGAGCCGGCGCGGAGCCCTTTGGTTGCAGATCCCGGCGACCCGGCGGTGCAGTTGGCGTTGCAGGTGTGCCATGCCGCCGAGCAGGCCCATCGCCAGCCCCGGCCATCGGTGCATGGCCTCGACCAGATCCTCGCGTCGCCATTCCATGAGGCGCACCGCGGTGACGGCGCGTGCGGTCGCGCCGCAACTTGTTTCGTCGAACACGGGGATTTCCCCCACCATGTCGCCGGGGCCAAGCGTGCGGATCAGCCGCTCGTCGCCTTCGCCGTTGCCCCAGGCAAGCACGGCGTCCCCCTCGACGAGCACCCCCAATGCCTCGGCCGTTTGCCCGTCCTCCTCGTTGCGCTGTGGCGCCAGCGAGGAACCCTTGGCCACGCGTCGTTCGCTTCCATAGGCGATGAAGCGGGCGAGTTCGGAGTCGTTGAGCGTTGAAAAAAGGTCCATGTCGCGCAGGGCGTCGAAGTTGCGTGGCGCCTCCTGTGGCGCCACGGGCGGTGCGGCGGTGCGGAGGTTTCGGGAGTCGGTGCGGCTCCAGGGGCGGTGCATTGAGCGTGGAGCGTGACGGGAGGAAAGGCGCTGGATCACGGGAACCTCGTCGGATCATCCGGCGGTATTGCCGGAACGGATCTTGGACGATTCCGGGGCGCGCGAATGCAACCGTTCGGGTTATTTCCCGATGCAGAACCCGGCGAAGAGCCTGTGCAACACGTCGTCGGCGGTGACGTCGCCGAGCAGTTCGCGCAGGGCGGTGCAGGCTTCGCGGATCTCGAAGGCGAGGATCTCGACGGCGGGCGCGCCGTGCTTTCCGGAGAGATGCGCCTCGGCGGCGAGGAGGCGGTCGCGGGCCTTTTCGAGCGCGGCGTGTTGGCGCGCGGTGGCGACCACGACGCCTTCGCCCGCATCCGTCACGGGACGCAGGCGCTTCTCCAATGCGTCGAGCAGCGCATCGAGGCCCTCGCCGGTGCGGCTCGAAACGGCGAAGAATCCCTCGCGTGCGGCGAAGCCGGGGAGATCGCGCTTGGTGAGCACACGCAGGTCGGCGTCGCGCGCGAGAACCTCATCCACCGCGCCCGTGCCGTCCGCAACGTAGACGCGCAGGTCGGCTTCGCCGATCTGCGCGCGGGCGCGCTCCATGGCGAGCGCATCCAGCGCATCGGCGGGGAGGCCGATGCCGGCGGTGTCGACGAGGTGCGCGATGCCGCCGGCGAGGCGCAGGGGCACGTCGACGAAGTCGCGCGTGGTGCCCGCGATGTCGGAGACGAGCAGGCGGTCGCGCCCGGTGAGCGCGTTGATCAGGCTCGATTTTCCCGCGTTGGGAGCCCCGAACACCGCGGCGCGGGCCGCGCGGTTCCAATCCTTGCCGCGCTCGTACCCCGCCAGGAGGCGCTCGACCTCACGGCGAACCCCCGTCACACGCGGGAGCCACGACACGTAGTCGGGATCCGCCTCTTCCTCGGCGAAGTCGGCGTCGAGCTCGACGCGCGCGGAGAGGTCGAGAAGCTGGTCGCGCAGACCGCGCAGTTGTTCAGACAGTTCTCCCGAAAGCATGCGGCGCGCGTTGTCGAGCGCGGCGCGCGATTGCGCGTGCACGAGTTCGCCCACGGCCTCCGCCTGCACAAGGTCGATGCGGCCGTTCTCGAAGGCGCGACGCGTGAACTCGCCGGGCTCCGCCGCGCGCACGCCGGGATGCCGCAGCAGCACGCGCAGCAACGCTTCGAGGATGAGGGGGTTGCCGTGCGGAAAGATCTCGAGCACATCCTCGCCGGTGGGCGAGGCGGGCCCGGGAAGCAGATGGAAGGCGAGCGCGTCGAGCACCCGGCCGTTCTCCGGGTCGCGGAACGAAGCGGTGTGCAACATGCGGGGCTTGCAGGTCGACCGGCCGAGGCAGTCGCGCGCCACGTCGGCGCAGGCCGGGCCCGAAAGGCGGATCACCGCGAGTCCGGAGACGCCCGGTGGCGTCGAGAGTGCGACGATCGTCTCGGTCATGTCAATCCCGTCATGCGTCCGGCGGTCGGGAGCGTTGGGGCGACCGGCGGGTCGCCCTTACTTCTTCTTGCGGGATTTGCCGCCGGACGGCTTCGCGGCCGCGGCCTTGGGTGTCGGCGATGCCTTCGCGGGGGTTCCGTTCCCGTCGACGGGCTTCAGGGGCGCAACGGTGCCGAAGATCTTGGTCTGCCCGATGGTGAAGACGTTCGACATCGTCCAGTACAACACCAGTCCCGAGGGGAAGGAGCTCGAGAAGACGAAGAGCATGATCGGCATGATCCAGACCAGCGCCTTCTGGTTGGGGTCCTTGATGGTCAGTTTCATCTGGATCCACATGGTGAAGGCCATGAAGAAGGGAAGCACGGTGAGGCCCACCGGGAAGATGAAAGGGACCGTGAAGCCCGACCAGATCACGTCGGGGCGCGACAGGTCGCTGATCCACCCGAAGAAGGGCATCTCGTGCAGCTCCACCGCGCGGCCGAGCACGTTGAACAGGGCGATGAACACCGGCATCTGGAGCAGCAGGGGGAAGCATCCAAGCAGGGGCGCCATCGGGTTGATGCCCTGCTTGCGGTAGTACTCCATGATCTCCATCTGCATCTTCTGGCGCTCGCCCTTGTACTTCTCCTGGATCTTGCGAATCTCGGGCTGGTGCACGGCGAGCTTCGCGGCCTGGCGCGTCTGGTTGATGGACAGCGGCAGGGTGATGAAGCGAACGAGGAAGGTGAGCAGGATGATGGCGATGCCGTAGTTCGGGATCCACCCGAAGAACATGTTGAGGAGGTTGAGCACGAGGCCGCAGAGCTTCACGTACCAGACGTCGGCGCGGAAGAACCACTCCCAGCCGGAGAACAGGATCTGTTCGAACCCGCGGTCCGCCGCGCGAATGGTGGCGTAATGCAGGGGCATCACGCGGAAGTCGAAGTTCAGGACGCCGGTTTCGTCGGTGTTGCCCGCGATGCGCATGGAGTAACGGCGCGGCGCACTCGAGTTCGTCGGGTCGGAGAAACCGGTCGCTTCGAGGCGGTCGTGGATGTCGCGCCCGAAGTCCATGACGACGGCCACGTACTTGCGGCGCATGCCCGCCCAGCGGATGACGCCGCTTTGCACGTTGTACGACTTGTCGCCGTCGAAGGATTCGCGCTGGGTCATCGAGCCGTTGTGGAAGATGATTTCGCTGAAATAGGTCGCAAGCAGGCCGATGCCGCGCGCGGTCTCGATGCGGTCGGTCTCCTCGAGGCCGCCGTTCCACTCCACGGCGTAGCTGCGGATGGCCCCGTCGCGCGCGAACACGCGGTGCCGCACGAAGGATTCGCCGGGAACGAAGGTATAGGCGCGCTCGACCGGCTCCCCGCTCTGGAGGGTGGTGGAGAACGTGATGGTCAACGGGACGGAGTCGACCCTGAACCAGGTTTCCTCGGTGTCCGCGGCCCAGATCACGTCGGCCAGGGATGTTCCGTTCAGCGAAAGCGTCAGCGCGCCCTCGCTATCGGGACGGATCAGCAGGGGGTTGTAGGGGGCTTTGCCCGCGATGGACGGGACGCGCAGTTCGGAAATGCGCCCGCCCTGTCCGTCGAGTACGACGGTGAAATGTTCGGTCTCCACCGTGATGATGCGCCGCTCCGCATCCTGTGCCGCGGTGGGGCGAGTTTCGCGCGTTTCACGCGACGGTTGCTCCCCTGCGGGCGCCCGGGGCTCGCGCGGAGAAGAAAGTGCGGCACCGCTCCGGTTTTCCTCGACACCTGCCTGCGCCAGCGAGTCCGCCAACGCGATTTCGGCCTGCTGTTGCCGGAATTCTTCCGCCTGTTTGCTCTTGTACTGCGTCCAGGCGAGGAAGAGTCCCATCAACAGGGCCCAGCCGAGAATCATGTTGCGGGTCACGCAAACCTCCTGTGTCCGCCGGGCTGCGTCACGGCGGGTGCGCTGTCGTCGGCGGGTTCATGTCGTGTGTGGATTTTTTCACGGGGCTTCGGCTCGGGAACCGGGTCGAAGCCGCCGCGACAAAAAGGCTGGCAGCGCAGCACGCGCCAGACGGTCAGCCCGGTCCCTTTGAGGGTGCCGTGCAATTCCAGGGCATCGATCGCGTAGTGCGAGCAGGTGGGATAGAAGCGGCAGCTGCCGCGGAAGAAGGCGACGTGCACGGCCTGATATGCGTGGATCAGCAGGATCAGGCCGCGGCGAATCATGCGGCGTTCCCTCGCAGGGACAACAGCAGGGATTCGGCGCGCGTACGGAATTCAGCGCGGGAAGTTTCCGAAGCCCGTTCGTAAACATCGAACACGACCCAGGCCGGGCGCGCGAACGACGATGCATGGCGGCGGAACAGGTCGCGAATCACGCGCCGCATCGCGTTGCGCAAAGGCGCGTTTCCCGTGCGCTTGCGCACGATGAAGCCGACGCGGCTTTCAACAATGTCTTCAGCTTGGAGATAGCGCATGGAGAAGGGGAACTTTCGCAACAGGGCCCCTTCCGATCTGACTCTCCGGTACATCTCCGGAGAGTCCAGCCTGTGGGCGCGGAGGGGAAATTTCCGCGTGGTCCGGCCGGAATTCAATTCCGAGGAGGGCGGTTAGATGTCCTTGTGGGCCATCGTGTCGCTGACCGTCAGGCGCCAGCGACCCTTCGCACGGCGACGGGCGAGCACCTTGCGACCGTCCTTGTCGGCCATGCGGGCACGGAAACCGTGCTTGTTGACGCGCTTGCGGTTGCGGGGGTTGTACGTTCTTTTCATGATGGCATCCTGAAAAACAAAGAGCGCTTGAATTTACATCCATAAACCCTTTAGATTCAAGGGCATGAGCCAAAAGGAAAACGGGGGGGCGCCTTCCCGGCAGAGCTGGCGCCCGGGGACCGTCCTCTTGGCTCCGTTTTCGGCCTTTCTGGCCTCCGTTTTTTGCGTCCTGGGCGTTCGACGGAGTGTTGTGCGCCGCAACCTTTCGCTGCTTTCCATGGCTCCCGGAGCCCTGTTGCGCTGGAGCCTGGCTTACAACGCGGGGCTGTCCGTCTTGCGGCTGCTGGCACCATGGCCCTATCCGCCCCCCCGGATCCGGAAACGGATGCGCGGCCGCCTCGAGAGCCTCCGGGTCGGCCCTTCGTTGCTGTTGACCGCGCATTTTCGGGAGTGGGAAGCCCAGGCCGCCGACTGGATTCGGCTCGGGGTCCCCCTCCTGGGTGCGGCCCGGCCCCTGAAAGGGGCGGTCCCCCAATCCCTCCTTACGCGGGCCCGGAAGCGCCACGGCATCTCCGTTGTCACCGAGGCCGTTCCGCGCCGCGCGCTCAGGCATTTGCGCGCGGGAGGGTGCTTCGGGTTATTGTGGGACCAGCATGCGCCCGATTCGCGGATCTCCGGAAGCTTTTTCGGGCGCGCCGTGACCCTCAATCCATTGCCGTTTTTTCTGCTCGAACGCGAGCCCTGTCCCGTATGGTTCGGTGTACGACTGCACGGCGGCGAGCTGCGTCTGGTGCGGCTCCTCGATCGCTTTCGTCCGGGGTGGGAAGTGCGGCTGCAGAGGCGTTACCATCGCGTGCTCGAATTGCTTGTGCGACGCGAACCCGCGCATTGGTTCGGGTTCCTGCACGCCCGCTTCAAGAACCTCGGGCCTTATGATGGGCACAGGGAGAATTGAGAATTACGAATGGAACGCGTGGGGAAACGGCTTTCGCGCAGGGAAGGTGCCGGCCCGTGTTCGTTGCTTCGCTCAGCTTGTTTGTGGAAGGTGTCTTCCGACAGGTCGCAGCCCGGTTTTTCTCGCACACCCTCCCAACTCATCACTCGTAACTCGTAACTTTCCCCCATGCATCCTTTCCTCCCCGTTCTCTCCGTCATTTTGCTGATCATGGCCAATGCCGCCATGTTGTTCGCACGCTTCCAAGCGGAACACCCGGAAGTCGCCCCCCATGTTTCCTCGCTGTACGCAGTGGTTTTCATTTCGATCCTGTGCGGCGCGGGCCTTGCCATTTGGCTGCGCCGCTTCGGCTTGCTGTTCCCAAGCTGGGTCGCGATCGTTTCGCTTTTGGTCCTGGGGACTGCGACCCTCCTCTAGGCCTTTCCGACGGGGCTCCGGTCGGTGAAGGTTTGTATAAATAACGCTATCATTGCCCGGTCGTCCCGTCACGCGTTGAATTGGAGCCCCATTGTCCGCCGCCAAAGCCTTTAGCCGTTTTGCCTTTCTGGCCGCAGCCGTGATGCCCGCCCTGTGGATTCCGCAGCCAGCGCAAGCCCAGGGCGGCGCGGCGGTCATCACACTGGTGATGCCCGTCGGGGCCCGCCAGCTCGGCATGGGCGAGGCCGCCACGGCCCTCTCCGACGATGTTTACGGAACCTACTGGAACCCGGCCGGCCTCGCTTTTGGTCCCGTTTCGAACGAGTGGGAGATGATGCTCCCCGCTGTGCGTCCCGATGCGCCGTCCCGACGCTTCACGACCATGGCGACCCGCCCGCGCACGGGATTCCTTGTGCGCCCGATGGTGTGGGCCGGCGCCACCGACGGGCTTGCGTACTACGACGGTCGTCGTTGGCGCATGCACCACGAGCATGTGCTCGACCAAGGCGAGCGGATCGATGCGGTGGTACGTCGATACATCGGATCCGGGGATCGCCTCGATGAACTTTCCGTGATCGTGCGGGAGTTCAACAACGTGGAGACCGAGCGCGACGAGGAAGATCTCATCGTCCTGAAGCTTCCCTACAACCTGCTTTTCCCCGATCAGCCGATCACCTCCATGGTCGTGGACAACACCGACCGCCTCTGGGTCGGCACTCCGATCGGCCTGTTCCGTTTCGATGGGCAGGGATGGAAGGCTTTCGACCAGGAAGAGGGCTTTACTTATGTGCCCGAGAGGTCGTCGCCCTCGACCGATGTCGCGGAAGGCTTCGAGGATGAAGGGGCCCCCGAAGTCGTCGATGGCTCCGGAGCGCCGCACAACCCCTTCCGCCAGTTGGCCGTGACCGCGCTGGCGCTCAAGGGAACCAGTGTGTGGGTCGGAACCGACGACGGCCTGTACGAGTACCGCCAGAATTCGATGGCGCGGCGCGGCGAGAACCTGCTGCCGACCCAGCGCATCACGTCCATCGCCACGCATGAGTCCGTCGAGGACATGTACGTCGGCCTCGAGGGGCACGGCCTGGCGCGTTATCGCGCGCCGCGCGCGCAGGGGCAGGCAGCGCGCTGGCGCTTGTTCCGCGAGCGCGACGGAATGCTCGACGATGATGTGCGCGCAGTCCTGGTCGACCGGTTCGGGCACGTTTACACGGCTCACCGCAACGGCGTTTCGCATTTCACGCTGCGCGCATGGGAAAAGATCAACTTCCGCGGCCAGGACGTGCGCAGCCTTGCCATCGACGACAAGAACCGGGTGTGGATCGCGACTTCCGAGGGAGCGTGGCGCTTCAACCCCTCCCACGCCACCCCCAAGGGACGTCGCGCCGAAGAACGGGCGCGCCAGGAAGGCTCCGCCGCATCGCTGGAACAGGGCATGGGCGGAACATGGGAGCATTTCCACGAGGGCAACGGTCTCCGCGACAAGGACGTCGCAGCCGTGGGAACGCAAGGCAGCGACGTGTGGTTTCTCACATCCGCGGGCGTCGAGCGCTATTACAACGCCAAGACCCAGGTGGGATTCTTTTACGAGACGCTGCTCCCCGCCCTGAACCTCGACGACCTCTACCACGCATTCATGGCAGCGACCTTTCCCATCGAAGAGTGGGGAACGGTCGGTGGCTTCGTGAACTACGTCTCCTTCGGGCAGAACCTCACGCCCACGGGCCAGGAGGGCACGCAGGCGAAGTTCAACGCGTATGAGCTCGTCGCCGGCCTGACATACGCAACTCGCCTTACCCAGAACACGGGCTTGGGGATCAATGCCAAGTTCATCTATTCAGCCCTCAGCCAGGGCATGACATCGAGCGGCGAGCAAACCGACGGCATCGCGGCCAGCTATGCCGTGGACGTCGGCCTTCTCAGGAAGAACCTGTTGGGCGTGGAGGGGCTTTCATTCGGCTTCGTCATGCAGAACATGGGGCCGGCCGTCTTTTATGTCGATCAGGCGCAGTCCGATCCGATTCCGTTCACCTGGAAGGTCGGGCTTGCATACAACCTGATCGATCGCCCGAATCACCGGCTGGTGGTTGCCGCGGATCTGAACCGCGAAGCGTTTTACCGGGACGGAGAGAAGGCCGAACCCTTCTGGATCGGTTCCTGGAAGGCCCTTGTGTCGCCCGGTGGATCCGAAGGCGTGCTGCAGGAGAATATCCGGCAGACGGTTTACAACACCGGTGCCGAGTACGTGTACGCCAACGTGGTCGCAGTGCGCGCCGGATACCTGTACGATTACACGGGTGAGCGTCGCGAGCTCGATCTCGGCCTGGGCTTCATGCTTTCGGACATCCTTCAGATCGATGGCAGTTTCATTCGTTCCTTCGACAACGGAATCCGCAACGGACAGCAGCGCTACAGCATGATCCTGCATTTCTAGCGGTGTCGCCGGCCCGCCTCCGGGAGGGAGACCGGCCTCCCCCCGCAAAACCGTGATTTTTCATGGAATACCGCCTTTGCCGGCGTTCACTTTTTTAAAAAACCGCACCCTCGAAATACTTCCTGTTGTTACCTTCCCTCTTGGCTGACACAATATGTTGGGTAGGAGGCCGCATTGAAGAACGTCACAAAGCAGGATCTGATACAAGAGTCTTCCCGTTCGTGCGGGCATTCCCAAACGGAAACCCGCGTCGTGGTTGAAGATTTCATGCGTGTTGTGTCCGAAATGCTTGTTTCCGGAAAGACCATCGAAATCCGGGGATTCGGCACTTTTTACGCCAAGGAGCGAAAGCCCCGTCCCGCCCGCAACCCCCGAACGGGCGAAGTTTGTCCCTTGGAGGCCCGCAAGGTCGCCCTGTTCCGGTTCTCCCCGGAGCTAAAGCAGCATGTACGTGAGATTCCGGAATTGCGCGAGGCCGCCCTCAGGTCGGCCGCCCAGGACTCCCTGGAAGAACATTTCGTCGAGGACTTTCGCGCCTGATTTCAGGCCCGCGAGACCGTTCGTTTCCGCGCGGGTGGGCGGGTCGGCTTCGGTAGTCGGACCCGTTTTGGGCGGCTTGGCCGGTTCCTAGCTTTTTTCCGGTGAAAACGCTGCTCGTCACCATGGGTGATGCCGCCGGCATCGGTCCCGAAATCATCGTCAAGCTGTTCGCAGCGCGCCCCGGCGCAGACCTTCGGGTCCGGCCCGTGGTTGTCGGTGAACTCGACATCCTGCGCGCGACGGCGCGTTTCCTCGGCGCTCCCGTCACCTTTGCGGACGAGGCCGACGTTTCTCCCGGCGCCGTTTCCAACGAGATCGCCGTGCGCTCCCTCGGCCTGCTCAAGCCCCGAAGCTTCGAGCCCGGGATCCTTTCGGCGGCGTGTGGCGACGCGGCTTACCGTTACTTCGCCCACTCCGTGGAAGAATGCCTGGCCGGCCGAGCGCACGGCATCGTCACCGCCCCGCTCAACAAGGAGGCCATGAACATGGCCGGTCACGCCTTCGCGGGGCATACCGACATCCTTGAAAAAATGACGGACGTCGCGGGTCCCGTGATGGCGCTCTGGCATCCCAAGGTCGTCGTCTCGCACGTGACGGATCACCTCCCCTTGCGCGCGGCCCTCGACGCCATCACCGTTCCGCGCGTCGTCCACGTCGCCCGCCTGACGCGGGAGGCCCTCATCCGCTCCGGGGTGGAGAGTCCGCGCATCGCGCTTGCGGGAGTCAACCCCCATGCGGGGGAGAACGGCCTGTTCGGACGCGAAGAGATCGAGATCCTGAAACCCGCGATGGAAGAACTGGATGCGGAGGGAACCCCCGTCTTCGGCCCCTTCCCCGGGGACACGGTGTTTTCACAGGCGTTGCGGGGGCGCTTCGACGCGGTTCTTGCCATGTATCACGACCAGGGGTTCGGTCCCATGAAGACGCTCGACTTCGCGAACGGCGTCAACTGCACGCTTGGGCTTCCCTTCGTGCGTACGTCGCCCGACCATGGTACCGCGTTCGAAATCGCGGGCAAGGGGATCGCGGAACCCGAGTCGATGATCGCTGCGTGGGACCTGGCGGTGCGGCTGACAGGGAAATAGACAGTGTGCAGTGTACAGTGTGCAGTGTACAGTGTGCAGTGAGTGGTTAGCGACTAGCCGCGGACGGTTCACTGCACGTTCCCCATTGCCCATTGTTCACTGTCCACTGTCCACTGTTCCTTGCTCTTCCTTCAACTGCGTGAAGATATCCCGAACCCTCGGAAGGCTTTGCTTGCCCGCGAGCACCTGAATGGTGTCCTGCTCTTCGAGCACGGTGCCGCCGCCGGGAACGAGGAACTGGTCGCCGCGGCAGATGAGGACCACGAGGGCATCCTCGGGAAGTTTCAGGTCGACCACGCTACGGCCGGCGACCTTCGACCCATAGGGCAATGCAAACTCCATCAGCTCCGTGTCGGAGCCGCTCGGAGGCGCGAACTTCAGGGGTGAGCGGTGCTCCACTTCGGGCTCCACCGTGACGCCGAAGAGTTTTGAGACGGCAGGGAGCGTCCACCCTTGCAGCACGGCGCTGGTAAAGACGATGAGGAACACGAGGTTGAACAGCAGTTCCGATCCCGGCAGTCCGGCGATAACCGGGAAGGTGGCCAGGATGATGGGGGCCGCTCCGCGCAGGCCCACCCAGGAGACGAAGCCACGCTCCGCCCAGGGGCTCTTCGAGAAAAGCATCGACACAAACACCGCCGCAGGGCGGGCGAAGAACATCAGGAAGGCGGCGATGAGAAGCCCCTGCATTGCGACCCAAGGCAGGTCGGCCGGAGTGACCAGCAACCCGAGCACGAGGAAGAGCGTGATCTGCGAGAGCCACGCCATACCGTCGAAGAAGCGCAGCAAGGTGCGCTTGTGCACCATGTTGCCGTGCGAGGCGGCGATGCCTGCGAGATAGGCGGCGAGGAACCCGCTGCCGCCGAGGATGTCGGTTACCCCGAAGGTGAGGAAGGCCCATGCAAGGCCGACCACGGGGTAGATGCCGTCGTAGGTGAAGTGAACCCGGTTGAGCAGGAGCACGAGGCCCTTCCCGAAGAGGACTCCCGCGACGGCGCCGATGCCCATTTGTTGCAGGAAGAAGACGGGAAGATGCAGCGCCGAAGACTGGGCTCCGGTGGCGTAGGCAATCACGGTGATCGTGAGGAAGATCGCCATCGGGTCGTTGCTGCCCGATTCGAGCTCGAGCAGGGAACGCAGATCCTTGCGGATGTGCAAATTCTTCGAGCGCAGAACCGAGAACACCGCCGCCGCGTCGGTCGAGCTGATGATGGCGCCAAGCAGCAGGCTGAGCGTCCAGGAAAAATCGAGGATGTACCGGGCGAAGCCCGCGACCGCGAGCATCGTCAACGCGACACCGAGCGTCGACAAACTGAGGCCCACCCATGCGACTGGACGCACCGACTTCCATACGGTGTCGAGCCCGCCTGAGAAGAGAATGATGGTCAGGGCGACGTACCCGATCGACTTGGCCATCCCGTAGTCGTCGAAGGCCAGGCCACCGATTCCGTTCTCGCCGGCGATCATGCCCACCAACATGAACAGGATGAGGGTGGGCACGCCGAAGTTGTTGAACGCGCGCGCCACACCGATGCTGAAGAGGATCAGCAGCGAGCCGATTAAAAGGAGGGCCTCGATGCTCACACCGTGCTCCTTAGGTCATCAGCCGCTTGAGGTCGCGCGTCATTTCCGCGGGGTCGGGCGCGCGGAAGATCGCGGATCCGATCACCACGGCATCGACGCCCGCGTCGAGCACCTCGCGCACATTGTCGCGAGAGATGCCTCCGTCCATTTCGATCGTTGTCGAAAGTCCGAGGGAGTCGCAGCGCGCGCGCAGGGCGCGGGAGCGATCGAGGGCCTCGGGCATGAACTTTTGCCCGCCGAAGCCGGGGTTCACCGACATGATGAGCACCATGTCGATGTCCGCCAGCACGGGTTCGAGGGCCTCGAGTCCGGTGGCGGGGCGCAAACTCACGCCGGCGCGCACGCCGCGGTCCTTGATCATGCGGATCAGGGCGGGCAGGTCGTTCGTCGCCTCCGCGTGGATGGTGATCGAGTTCGCGCCGGCGTCGGCGAACCAGGGAACCATCTTCTCCGGCTCGTTCACCATGAGATGGCAGTCGAGGGGGAGCTTCGTGATCTTGCCCAAGGCCTCGACGACGACGGGGCCGATGGTGAGGTTGGGGACGAAGTGCCCGTCCATCACGTCGAGATGCAGCCAATCGGCCCCACCACGTTCCACAGAGGCGACTTCTTCACCCAAGTGGGCGAAATCACTGTTGAGAATGCTGGGAGCGAGGATGCGCGGATTGGCCATTTTCGAAATTTACTACACCGCTTGATGCGGAGATGCGGTCAAGGCGCTTTCCTGCGGCGAAAGAATGGCCTTCGAAGTATACTGAACCAGTTGACCGCGAACCCGAAAACCTGCGCATGATGATGAAGCATCTCCGATTGTCCCTGGCCTTTTCCCTGTTTGCCGTCTTGCACGTGCATGGCGCGAACCTGAAGGGCCAGATTCATTTCGCTCCCGGCGTCGAGGAGTACCGACTGCTCGTCAAGTTCAGGGCGGAATCGGATCCGGTCCTGGATGCCGAAGGCAGGCTTTCCTTGATGAATGTGCAGACGCTCGCGAAGCCCGCGTCGGAAGGCCCGCTTGCCTTGCGCTACCGGGGTGCGCTGCCCCCTGAGGGCGTCGGGTCGGCACAGCGACCCCCCGGGACTCTCGGCAAACCGTCCTCGACGACCCCGTTCCTTGCCCGTTTCGCAGGCCTTATGGAACTGGAGCTTCCCGGTGCGGACAAGCATGCGCTGAAAAGGATCGGCGAGGAACTCGAGTTGCTCGACATCGTGGAGTACGCGTCGCTCGAGCCGATCGTGGGGCCCCCGCCTCCGGGAGCCGTGGACATTCCGCCGCCCACGCCCTCCTTCACCGATCGTCAGGGATGGCTGGGAGACGCCTTGACCAACGGCATGGATTGCCGCTATGCGTGGACGCGCGGCGCGACCGGTCGGGGAGTCCGCGTGTTCGATATCGAGGACAGTTGGGGCGACCTGGATCACGAGGACTTTTCGCAGGACAGCGTCGCGTACGGGCGCCCGCGCTTCAATGACCAGTACGCCGACCACGGGATCGCGGTGTTTGGTGCGATTCTTGCGCGGCACAATGGCTATGGTGTCGACGGGTGCGCGCCCGACGCGACTGGCCGCGCCTACTCGTTCCAGAACGCCAATGGTTCGCAAAGCCGCCCGCAGACCTTGGTGATGATGGGGAACGATGCCAGCCCAGGCGACATCATCCTCATCGAGATGCAGTCCGGAGGGTGGGGAGGCGACAACCTCGGCCCCGCTGATTTGCAGGCGTCCGTTTGGGACGCCACCAAGGCGGCCACCGACAAGGGTGTCGTTGTCATCGGAACCGCGGGCAACGGAAACGCCAACCTCGACGGCGCGACCTACGCGGACTACAGGGCGCGGGGGGACAACGGGGTGATCATGGTGAGCGGGGGAAACTCCACCACGCGGGCGCGGCATGTGGGGAGCCACGGCGCCTGCTGCGTGCATGTTCAGGGGTGGGGGCACAATGTGGCGACCACCGGTTACGGTGGCCTCTTCAACCCCGGTGGGGACATCCGCCAGCGCTACACCGCCACTTTCAGCGGCACCAGTTCCGCGGGCGCGGTGGTGGCGGGCGCGGCGGCGGCGCTGCAATCGCATGCCCTGCAGGTACTCGGACGACCTTTGGCGCCGCGCGAGATGCGTTCCATTCTCATGGCCACGGGGCGCCCTCACACAGGCACTTCTCACATCGGCCCGCTACCCGACTTGCGCGCCGCGATCCTGCATGTCGATAGCCTCGCGGCCCTGTCCGACACCGTGGTCGTTCCGCCCGCACCCTCGGGGCTTTCGTATGCGGTCGATACCGTTGTGCTGCGTCTCGATTCGGCGATCGGGACGTGGAGCGCCTCCGTCACGGGCACGGTAGACCTCTGGAGCGTCGAGCCTCCGCTTCCGGACGGACTGGTGTTGGACACGGCGACCGGATCGATTTCAGGTACCCCTCTCGTCGTCAGCCCGGCAGCGGATTACGCGGTGACTGCCGCGAATCAGGGCGGGACCGTATCGGTCGTGCTGCGCATCACCGTGGAGGCACCCGTCGCCCTCCGCGCGCGGGCACTGGCATTTCGCGTCGCTGGGGCCGGCCCTCATTCGTTCCACCTGCCCGCCGAAGCATTGGCGCCCGGCGCGGTGGTGCGCCTGGCGATTCATGACGCGCGCGGCCGCACGGTGTGGATGCGCACGTTGCATCCCGATCGCGAGGGGATCTCCACGGTGACCTGGGATGGTCGCGGCACGCAGGGTTCCAGCGTCTCGCCCGGGATGTACGTGCTGCGCGTCGCCGTGGAGAACGGGGGGAAGACAACCCATCACGGGCGGCGTTCCCTGATGCTGTCTCCCGTTCCCTGACCGGGATCGGCGGGGTGCAACATCTTGCGGCATTCCCGCCCGCGAAGTCGCGCGTTAAGTTCGTTGCATGAAGACGAAACACCCGGTCCGGCTCCTTCCTGTCGCGCTCCTCCTTCTCCCCCTTTCCGCCCAAGCCTTTTGCGGTCTGCACTTCTGCCCCCGGGTCGACCCCGATGGCGATGGAGGCTGGCAGGCCGGCGTGCGCACCCGCCTGGTGACCTTCGACCTCGACGGACATGCGGGGCATTACGTGACGGCGAGCCCGAGGGTGCTTTGGACGGCGGGAGCGTTCACCCTCGGGACGGAGGTTCCCCTGACGCGGTTGCGGACCGGAGGGGAAACCCGCCTCGGCCTTTCCAACCCCCTGTTGACCGCGCAATACAATTCTCGTGTTTCGCCGGCATTGAGCTGGGAAGCGGGAATCCAGCTCGAGCTCCCCTTCGGCGACGCCGACAAGGGGCTCGGTGACGATCACACCATGATCCTCCCCTGGGTGGGCGCCCGCCGCCACCTCACGGGTTCGTGGTTCGCGGCGGCCAAGGTTGGCTACAGCCAGGCGTTCGAGTTCGGCGATCACGATCACGGTGGTTCGTCGCATGTTCACGCCGCTGCGGGAGACGGCGTCGTGTATGCATTGCACGCGGGCCATTCCCACGGCGAGAATGCCGGGCCCGTGCTGGTGAACCCGCATGGAGATCGCGAGATCCACCTTCGCACCGCGGTGGGGCACGGCCTCGCGCGCACCGTGGTCGAGGGGTATGTGATGGGGCAAATCGATGTGAGTGATTCCGGGCCGGTCGGCTATCTGCGCGCAGGGCTGGGGTGGGAGAGGCCCTTGAGCCGGGCCGCGACCTTGCGCCTGCAGGGGGATGTCCCCGTCACTCCGAACCGCCGCGCCGATGTGGAGGTGGCGGCCGGGGTGATGGTGTCCCTTTGACCCGTCCTTTCTCCCGCCTTCGGCGTCAGCCCCGCGGCAGGTCGAGGAGATCTGCAAGCACGCGATAGGTGAACCCCCAAACGTGGCCGTCGCCGAGGCGGATGGCGGGAAAGTGCCGCGTCGCATCGGCCAGGGGGGCGATGCGCGCCTGATGTCCCGGATTCCTCAAATAGTCCTCGGTGACCCAGGCATGGCCGGAACACTCGCGGGGGTCGAGTTGCACCGGCGGCGCGACGTCGAGTTCGAAGAGATACGGAACGACATGCAGGGGGGATCCCAGCGCATTCCCGGCGATGGTGAGGGGCAGTTCCGCGGTCAATCGGTCCCGGGGGAGCAGGATTCCGGTCTCCTCGCGGGTTTCACGCAGGCAGGTCTCGATCAGCCCCGCGTCTTCCGGATCCCTACGTCCTCCGGGAAAGGAAAAGTGCCCCGACCAAGGGTCCGCAGGGTGGATGGCCCGACGCACGAGCAGGTAGCCGGGCGTTGGCTTTTTGATACGGATCACGGCAACCGCGGCATCCATGCGATCGGAACCCCCTCCCTGCGGTTTATGCAACCCCCTGAATTTACTAGATTTGCACGCCATGGCCCGAAAACACCTGATGAGCCTCGACCTCGGGGAACTGGAGGATTTCACGGCCGGCTTGGGCGAGCCGCGTTACCGCGCGCGCCAGATCCGCGAGTGGATGTTCCGCCATCTCGAGACGGATTTCGCCCAAATGACGAATCTTCCCAAGTCGCTGATCGAAAAGCTGGAGGCTGAAGCCGAAGTCGCCGTGCTCACCGAGCGCGGACGGCAGGACAGTATCGACGGAACCCGCAAATGGGCCTGGGAGACGCAAGACGGCCACGTCTTCGAGACCGTGCTCATTCCCACGGGAGATCGCCGCTCGCTCTGTGTTTCCTCGCAGGTGGGTTGCGCCATGGGCTGCACGTTCTGTCGCACCGCGACCATGGGGTTCATTCGCAACCTGACCTTGGGCGAGATTCTGGAGCAGGTGCTGCGCGCCAACCGCTTCTTGCGCGAGATGGACGGATCCCGCCTCTCCAACGTGATCTTCATGGGCATGGGGGAACCCCTGCACAACCTCGAGAATGTGGCGAAGGCCTGCGAGGCGATTTCCTCCCCCGACGGCTTCGGCATCGGCAAGTCCCACATCACCGTGTCGACCTCGGGCGTGGTCCCCAAGATCCGCGAGTGGGCGCAGCGGGCCCCCGACTTCAAGCTCGCCGTGAGCCTGAACGGCAGCAACGACACGGTGCGTTCCGCGCTCATGCCGGTGAACCGCCGCTGGAACATCGAAGCCCTGCTGGCCGCCGCCGATGAATACATCGCGCTGACCGGCCAGAAGCTGACGTTCGAGTATGTGCTCATCCAGGGTAAAACCTGCACCCCCGAGGCCGCGCGCGAGCTGCGTCGCATCGCCTCGCAACGCAATTGCAAAATCAACCTCATCCCCCTGAACAAGGGGGAAGACCCCGCGCTGCAGCCCCCCTCCGAGGAAGAGATCGAGGCCTTTGAGGCCCTTCTCCGCCGCGGAGATTTCGAAGTGCTGCGGCGTCGCCCGCGCGGGCCCGACATCCTGGCCGCGTGCGGACAACTCGCCATTCCTCTGAAAAAGGTCGCATAGCATGTTAACGCAAAATCTTCCGGAATATTGGGAAAACCTCTATCAGGAAAAGAAGGACGACTGGGACCTCGGCAAGGTGAATCCCGTGCTGCAGGAGTTCTTCAAGAACCCCCTGTGCCCCAAGAAGGGGCGCGTGCTGGTTCCCGGCGCCGGTCGCGGTTGGGACGCGGCGGCATGGGCCGCCCGCGGCCATGAAACCGTGGCGGTGGACTTCGCGCAAAGCGCGGTGGCGTCGCTGTCGGAGCAGGCCGAGAAGAACCAGAAGCTTTCGGTGCTGAACCTCGACCTGTTCGAAATGGCGCCCAAGAGCACCGATCCGTTCGACATCATTTATGAGTACGGCTGCTTCAGCGCGATCCACCCCGGTCGTCGCGACGAGTATTTCGAAGTGTGGGACAAGATGCTGCGCCCCGGTGGCCTGGTGATCGCGGTGTTCTGGCCCCTGATCCAGACCACCTCGCTCGAAGGCCCGCCGCACCCGACCTCCGAGGGCGAGCTGATGGCGCGCCTCGACAGCGTGCTCGATCTCGAGGAGCGCATCAAGCCGAAGAAGTCTGTGCCCGAGCGTGCGGGCAAGGAAGAGATCTGGCTCTTGCGGAAGGCGAAGAAGTAGGGGCACCCTTCGACAAGCTCAGGGACCGTTGCCCCTACATTCGCCTTCCTCGCCGGATGATGTCATGTCTTACCTCGATTCCATCCACGGTTTCTTCGTCCGGCTGAAGGCCGGCACGGAGCATCTGACCTACGGAAGGCCGATTCTCGCGCAATGGGCTGCGGCCCATCTGCGCGGGTTGCCTGCGGAGAGCACCCCCGTCGTGGTCGACGTCGGTTGCGGCGAAGGCGCGGACCTGTCCCTTCTGCAGTCAACGGTCGGACGCGCCTGTTCGCTGCAGGGCATCGAGGGGCACGCGCCCTATCGCGAAGCCTGCGCCGCACGCGGCATCACCACCTTCGCCCTGGATCTCGAGCGCGACCCGCTTCCGTTCGCGGATGCTTCAGTCGACGTGGTTCTCATGAACCAGGTGCTCGAGCACACCAAGGATCTCTTTTTCATTTTTTCGGAAGTCTCCCGCGTGCTGAAGCCGCAGGGAGTCTTTCTGGTGGGCTTTCCGAACCTCGCCGCGTGGCACGACCGCCTGATGCTTTTGCTGGGGCGCCAGCCCTCGGGCATGAAGGTCTTGGGTCCGCATGTGCGCGGCTTCACGCGCGAAGGGTTCTCGAAGTTCGCCGAATGCGACGGATGGTTTCGCATCGAAGGCTTCCGCGGGAGCGCTTTCTATCCTTTTCCGGCGAGTGTGAGCAAGGTGCTCGCCCGTGTGTTCCCCGGCCTGGCCACCGCAATTTTCTTCAGGTTGCGGAGAACCCCGAAGCCGGGAACCTTCATGGAGGTGCTGCGCGCACGGCAGTTCGAGACGAACTACTATCGCGGTTCCGACGCCTCCTGAACCTGAGTGAACCTGAGCCCGGCCCGAAGCCGGATTGCGAGGATGAGATGACTGCAGGCCCGAATGTCCCCGGCATCAAACCGTCATCATGGTGGGGGGAAAACTGGAAGGCCCTTCTGGCCGTTTGGGGAATCTGCCTGCTCCCGTTCCTTCCGGTTCTCTTCGCGGGCGACATCCTCGTTTCGTCCGACCAGATGGGGGCCCCGGGGTCTTGGCGCTGGTACTTCGATGCTCTTCGCGGCGGCGAGATTCCGCTCTGGAATCCCTACCGGCTCGGGGGCATGCCCACCTTCGACGCGATGTTCGGAGACTCGGCCTACCCCGTCTTTCTGCTCCTCGGCTTCGTACTTCCGGTGACGCACATCGTCACCTACAACTTCCTCCTCCATATCCTGATTGCCGGTTTTTCCGCCTACGTGTTGGCCCGGCGCGGCTTTGGGGTGGCGACCTGGATTGCCGTGGCGCTTGCGGTCGCATATGCCCTGAACCCTCACTTCATCGGATACGTCTACGGCGGGCACACAGGCAAGTTCCACATTTTGTCGTGGTTGCCCCTTTCCGTATTCTTCCTGCTCAGGGTACTTGGTCCCGCCGCGTCGTGGAAGCATGTGCTCGGCCTTTCGGCCACCATCGCCCTGTTTGCTTCCGCGAACCACCCCCAGTTCACATACTACGTGCTGATGGGGTATTTCCTGATTTGGTTGTATTTCCTGCTTCCGCCTCTCCGGAGACTCCGGTTCCGGGAGATGGGCTCATTGGCTGTCCGGTTTTGGGTTCCCATTCTGCTCGGGCTCGGAATGCTGTTCGCGGTGCTCTATCCACCGTTGGAATACAACAGTGCGTTCAGCGTGCGCGGCGGCGAGGAGCGTACCACCTACGAGCATGCGATTTCATGGTCGATTCACCCGGAGGAAGCCGCTTCGCTCTTTGTGCCCGAGTTTGGGGGCCTGAACCGGGATTACTGGGGGCGTAACCCCTTCAAGATCAATACGGAGGCGCCTGGAACCTTGGTGTGGTTCCTTGCCTTGCTGGGTGTCTTCGCCTTTCGTCGTAGTCGATGGTTTTGGCTGTGGAGTTCCATCGGCGTTCTTGCCATCATCTTCGGGTTGGGTGGAAACACTCCGCTTTATCGCTTGTTCTACGAGTTCATACCGGGAATCAAGAACTTCCGTGCGCCCAGCATGATGTTGTTCTGGCTCGTAACCGCCTTGTTGCTGATGTCGGCCGAAACCGTGCGGCGCCTGCTTGCGGAAGGTCGCGACGCGCTGCCGCAGGCTGATCGCGACAAAATCTTTCGCCGTTTACGCATCACCGGCTATTCGGTGGCCGGTGGTCTCGCGTTCTTCGCGATCTTCCCCGGCGTGGCTTATGCCATCTGGGGAGTCTTCGTCGACGAGGCCAGGATCGCAAACATCGCGCGGCAGGGAATGGCCGAGGCCGCGTTCACGGTCGGCGCCTTCCGCGTCGCCGCACTCGTCGCCGTATTGACCTGGGCCACGACGTCCTTTTTGTTGCGCGCCCGCCGCCCGTTGGCGTTCGGGCTGGTCGCGCTGGCGGTCGCGGTGGCAGACACGTACTGGGTGAACCGTAACTTCATTCAGGGCTATCCGCCCGGCCATGGCTTCGCGTCGGAGCCTGCCATCGACCACATCAAGTCGGATCCCGACAGGTTCCGCGTGTTCGGCTTGCCCGGTGCTTACGAGCGCGACTTCGGCGGCTACCACGGATTCGAGGCCGTCGATGGATGGGTCGATAACGAGGTTGCGCACTATCGGCAATTCCGTGGTAACGATTACCAACGCAACCCAAACTTCTTCATCGGCCTGGAGCAGAATCAGGACGGCACCGTATCCGGCAATGTCTTCCTCGACTTGCTCAACGTCAAGTATCTGGCTTTCAGGCCCTCGAACGACCAAGGGCTGAGGTTGGCCCTCAATGCATCCCATTTGCCAAGGGCGTGGTTCACGCCGCATTGGGAGGCGGTCGATGCGCCGGACGCGCTGCGCCGGCTCAAGGAGTCCGGGTTCGATCCTCGACGTACCACCCTTGTGACGGCGCCCGGCGCGGTCACGGGAGGCGATCGTGATGCCGATGTCTCGGGAGTCCGCGTGCAGGAAACGTTGCGCAAGTACAACCGGCTCGCCTACATGGTGGAGACCCCCGTCGAGGGCGTCTTCGTGTTGTCCGAGGTTTGGTTTCCCCACTGGAATGTCAAGGTGAACGGTCGGTCGGTTGAACTTTTACGCGCGAACCACGCTTTACGTGGGGTGCATCTGCAACCCGGAACTCACGAAGTGACGTTTGTGTACAGGTCGCCGTGGATTCGTACCGGCCTGATTGTGGCGTTCGTCAGTGCCCTGGGGCTCGCACTTCTCTGCTTCGGGTTCGCCGCCGCTGAAAGGCGCCGCGCCGTGCCGCGGGCGTAGCGCGTGCCGGACGGTAAGCGCATGAAAGCGTTGCCCAAACCGCTCGTCCTGTTCCTCAAGGGCGCGGTGACCGTGCTCGCGATCTGGCTGGTCGTTAGGCGCATCGATGATTTCGCTGCGATTCTGGATGCAGCGCGTGGAGCCCATTGGGGGTGGCTTTTCCTATGCCTGGTTGCGCAGTACGCGGGCTGTGTGCTGAATGCCATGCGCTGGAAAGTACTTGTACCGCTTGTTGACACACCCTTGCGCAAGTATCTGTATTACGTATTTGTCGGGCACTTTCTCAACTTTTTCCTTCCTTCTACGGCATTGGCCGAGGGGGCGCGCACGTATGCCTTCGGTCGCAAGTATGGAGGGATGCAGAAGAATTTCGCCGCAGCCCTGTTCGCTCGCGGCTCAGGACTCGCGGTGCAAAGTGTGATCATCACGCTGTTTCTGGCGTGGTCCTGGGATGACATCCGTGCATTGGAGGCGTGGGAGACCCTTCGTTTCAACCCGGTTCCCGTAATCGTGGTCGCGACCGTTTCAGGGGCCGGATTGACTGTCGCCTTGTTTTTTTGGGCGGACAAGGTCCGGTTCTTTGTGGGCATTCTCATCGGATTTGTCCGGGATATTCGCTTGTTCGCGCAAGTTCTTTTTCTTTCAGCCCTGATTCAGACCTGCGTCATGGCCGGTGTCTATGCCCTGTTTCGGAGCATCACCCCTGACATCCAGTTCTGGCATGTTGCTGTGATTCCCATCGTCGTGCACATGATTTTGATGATTCCGGTCAGCTTCGGTGGCGTCGGCGTGCGCGAGTACCTGAACATCCTTTTCTACACCGGCCTCGCGGGAATTGCCGCGGAGGTCACCCTGACAGTGAGTCTTTTGGCTTATGTTTACTGGGGAATCATGGCCGGCACGGGCGCAGCCTGGATGATGTTGCGTAGACGTGCTTCTCTCGCTTCACAAAATATCACGGATGGAAAGACATGAGCGGTTTCAACGATGAACGCTATGGTGAGCTGTTGCATGCCCCTGAAGAATCGGACGACGCGCGCATGCGCGTGGTTTCGAAGTTGCTGAAACCTCATCGCGGGCAACGGCTGTTGGACGTGGGATGCATGGACGGATTTCTCTCGGAGCGCTTCCGTCGCGAGGGGTTCCGCACCGTGGGGCTCGATGCATCGCCCCGGGCCATCGAGCGTGCCCGCGAGATTTGCGACGAGGCCTATGTCGCCGATTTCGACAAGCTCCCCCTTCCGCTTCGCGACGGGCATGTCGACGGGGTTTTCGCCGGGGAGGTCATCGAACACGTGTTTCGCACCGAAGAGTTCCTGGAGGAACTTGCACGCGTCACGGCGCCGGGAGGGTTTCTTGTCTTGACGACACCCAATCTCGCCTGCTGGATCAATCGTCTTTCGTTGTTGGTCGGCTGGCAGCCATTTTTTACGGAGGTTGGGGTGCGCCCTGGAAGCAACGGAAACCCGTTACGTCAAAAAGACCTGCTGCCGGCGGGGCACATCCGCGTGATGACAGCCAGGTCTCTTCGAGACCTGCTGGAGCGTTGCGGGTGGTCCGTCGTGAAAATCTGCGGTGCGGGAGTGATGACACGCCCGGGAGTGCGCCAGGTGGACGAGACGGTCAGCAGGCTTCTTCCCTCGTTTGCTTCGGATCTGATCGCGTACTGTCGTAAAAAGTGACGCACCCGGATCCCGCGGTCATCCGCGTCGCGATATCACCGGAGTACGATCAGCGATCCATTCCCATTCCTTCTCCGCGATCGCATCCCAACTGAAGGCGCGGGCGCGTTCACGTCCTGCCGTACCCATGCGTTCGCGCGACTCGGCGTCTTCCACGAGCCGGAGGAGACCTTGTTCAAGTGCTTCGGCGTCATTGACCGGAACCGCAAGTGCGGTCGTTCCGAGGTCGAGGCTGTCGCGGAATCCGTCCGTGTCCGTGGCGAGCACGGCCGTACCGGCAGCATTGGCTTCCAGCGCGGCGATGCCGAAGCCTTCGAAGCGTGACGGGGATGCGAAGAACAGGCAGGCGGACAGCAACTCGCGCTTGCGCCGTTCGGTGATATCCATCTCCAGTCGAAACTTGTCGCGCCCTGAGGCCGGAACCATGTCCGTCAGCCTTTTGACGTCCGCGTCGGTTCCGCGCCCTGCCAGCACCAGGTCGATGTTTCGCGGCGCGAGAACGTTTGCCCACGCAGGAATCAGAAGGTCGAGGCCTTTCATGTGCATGTCGAAGCGGCCCAGGAAAAGCACGAACGGTTCGATTGAAGGGTTGCGTGGGCTCGAGAGAAGACCGGCATCAAATCCGTTGGCGGTTTGCAGGATTTCCGCACGGGGGTTGATCGCGCGAATGCGATTCTTCACTGATGCGTTCACGACGAGATAGCGACGGGCGGAGCGCATCAAGATCGATTCGCATATCCACGGAAGCAGTCCCGCGATCCCGTACTTCCGGAGCGACTCTTTTCCGATGTAGTGGTGGAGGAAGATGCTGTAGCGGTTTCCCCGCAATGCTCCGAGCAGGATCGGGGCATAGATGGATGCTCCGTTGACGATGCTGTCGGCACGATCGAAAAGGATACGACAATTCGCATGCAGCGTGTACATGAGGCGACATAGCCAGTTCCTGTTCCCGAAACCGAGCCCGCGGATGCGTACGCCGTCTTCCGTGCGGTCCTTGAATCCGGGGTAGCGTGCGGTATACAGCGTCACATCAGCGTTACGCGCAATGCGCTTGAGCACCTCGAAATCCCGAACGGCTCCTCCTCCGGAAACCCAAGGGTTTCCCAAGCTATCGAAAGAGTAGTAGGAAAGCCGTGGTTTTCCGTTGGGCGTCATGAATCGGCACCTCGTTCGGATGCCATTCGTCGAGATGGTTCTTTCAATTTCGGATCCGTTTGAGGCGCGTCTTTTTTGCAAATGAACACGACGGAGGGGACGGCAACCTCGCGCAGCACGGGAATCCTGTTCATGAAGTGCAACTTGAGGTGCGTATCGAATCCCTTCACGTAGCGCAGTCCGCTTTCACGGATCAGGCGCAGCATGTACGAAAAAGTGTTGGGGTACAAGTGCTCTTCGGCGTACGAGTTTCCGGGGATCTTGTTTCGGAAGAAGAGTTGCCTTAGAAATTTTGCTGCCGGAAAAGGCAGGATGTGAAAAGGTTTGAGTTGGTGTCCGGCATTCGGGTTCCACCATGGCTGTGTCATGAGGTACAGGTAGCCTCCGGGTTTCAGGACGCGGTGGATGTCGCGGAGAAAGCCTTCCTTGGTCGCGGGGGGAACGTGCTCGATGACGCCCCTGCAAAGAACGACATCGAACGAGCCTTCCGGAAAAGGCATGTCCACCGCAGAAGCCTTCACACTGCGTTCCCACACAGGGAGATTCGGATCGAATTTCAGATCTAGGTTAAGCGCCCAGGTTTCTCGCCGTTTTTCCAAAACCCGGCAGAACTCACCATTCGCTCCGCCCACGTCAAGAATCTTTTTTCCCGCCAAGTGAGTGAACTGTTCGATCTCTTCCAGAAAGACTTCAGCCAGATACTCGCGCATGCGGGTATAGTTGTCATCCTTGAAACGGTTGAATGTGAAGAAGACAAGCTTTCGGTAATGACTCAATATTTTTGCCATTGTTTTCAATGCTACAGACGGAGGATTGAGGGTTAAAGCAAAGTCAGTATAGCAAAGAGCAATGCTTGGAAGCTCACGTCATGCTCCCTTAGTGTCAGCCGGAACTGTTGGGAGCGGGTTTATGGAAAATGAAATAAAAGACTGTCCGCGAAGAGATTTCGCAGACAGTCTTGAAAGCAGCTTTTGAAAGAACCTATCTCCGGTTTTGCACTGGTTCTTCCCTGTTCCGGGGTTATCGCACGGGAAGTCGTTGGATCATGCGGTTGTCGCCGCTTGTCCACCGAAGCATTACGATCCCGCCCCCTGGAGCCTGTTGGAATTCCAGGGTCCGCGAGTGTATGCCCGGAGACTGTGTTTCCCACACCCACTTTTTAAGCAGGCGCCCATTTGAGGCAAACACTTCCAGTGATACCGGAGAGGCTTCCGACAGATGGTAATCGACCTGCAAAAGGCCGACATTCAAGGAAACGTTTACTAATGCGCTCATACCGATCATGGGCTGAGGCGCTTCAGTTCCCGTTTTCGATTGATCGCCGCCAAGCAGAAATTCGGCAGATCCCCCATTCAGGTGAAATCCATCCTCAAATACGATGGATCCACCGAAGGCGAATCGTACGGATTCTCCCGGGCCCACGGAGTGCTCGCGGCCCAAGTTCATTCCGCTGACAGCGTGTGTCAGTATTGAGACGATGACCAAAACCGCACTCACAGATGGCGTGATTCCATGACTCATGGTGTCCTCCTTTGAAAAGCCGATTAATGGCCTCTGAGTGAGCTAATCTCGTTCTGCAAGGACTGGATGGTGGCCTGTTGTTCCTGCACGGCTTTCACCAGAATCGGAATCAGTCCGAGATAATCGACCGACTTGAAGTGAACAGGTTTTCCGGCTTGCTTTCCGTCTTCGGTTAGCGTGGTCGGAGCAATGCCGGTTGTCACCAACTCCGGTAACGCAGCTTCCACGTCTTGCGCGACAAGGCCATACTTTTCGCCCGAGGCCAGATTGACATTTTTGAATTTCCCGACGTTCATTTCGTAGGCCTTGGGCTTCAGTGCCATGATCTTGTTCAGTCCTCCGTCCAGCGAACGGACGTTCTTCTTGAACATCAAATCGGAAGGGTTCGAAAAGGTTCCTGTGACCAGGACGTTTCCGTTGAAATATCCTGCGTAATTTCCGCCCGTCCCATAGACAGCGTAACCTGTGCCACTGGCCCCAGAGCTGGATCCGTACAGGCCGTAGCTCGTACCGCCCGCGCTCCAACTCAACCCAGCGACAGCGTAATTTTGCGAGGTTCCGCGATATGCGTCAAAATATCCCCCAAAGGTGGTTGTCGCACTATCACCCCTTCCGTAAATGCCGCGCCGAGTGCCTGTACCTGACTTTGTTGCGATACCATTGACACCATTCGTTGCGCCGATACCCACAACTCCGACGCTTCCGTCGACTGTGATGGCAACGCCTCTAACAGCCGTTCTACCTGCCCCTGAGGTCGCTGTACTTGTGGCACGGATGACATTAAGGCTGTCTCCTTCGAAGACGGCATTGGCGGGTTGTGCTTCCACAAGTGAGCTGTACAGGAAGACCGCTGAAGTGAAAATGAAAAAACGACCAAACATGATAACCTCCTTGGATTTGCATTTATTCGATATGCAAGATTGCATCTCGTGCGACTCCTATGTTCGCATTGGCAACATATCGGGGGGGCTTTGGATTACGCAAGACTTCTGATCAAAAAGCGTTGCCAAATGTGAACGCGCAAGCAAATGATTCTGTAACTTATTGATATTGTGCAAGATAGGGAAATACTGTTGCGTAAATAGTGTTATAATATTCTTGACATAAGGATACTCTGGCTTTTAAATAACTTTTGGAGGTCTTAATTATTCGATTTGTTTCTTTTCGTACGATTACCTAACATTTCGTTTACTTGTTGCGTCGCGTTTTTCGATTAAATCGTTTAGCATTGATCGGTTTTGTGTGGCGGGGGATACAGTATTATCTCACGTGCTGGGAGCCCACCTTTTCTCCTCCTCGATACCCCCTTCTTTCAGGCAGGCCGCACCTTCCAATCGAAGTCGTAGCCCGTCAGCAGATTCGTCGTTCCCGGCTCAAGCGGAATCCTCGGGGCCTCGTAGATCGCCACGTTGCGCAGGCCTTCCGGAAGTCCCGCGACGTTCGCCTCGTTCGAGACGCGCGGAAAGGTTCCCGGCGGGGCGGGGTAGTTGTATGCGAAGGTGCGTGAAGCTTCCATGCGAAAGCGCAGCGCGTCCCACAGGCCCTGGGGCGTGCCAAAGTCGAACCATGGGGTTCCAGTGATATCCACGACTCGGATGACGTCGTCGCCGGGCTGCGACCGGCGCGCCAGGGTGTCGTCCACCGCGGCGGGGCCCCCCCCCCCCCATCCGCGGCCCCCCACGGGCGCGGGGTCTCGCTCCGGCGTCCCTGTTTTATTCTGTGTTTTTTCCAGCGCCCCTGTTTTGTCTTGCGCTTTTTCCAAAGCCCGGATCCAGTGCGGCTTGATGTCATCGGGGCCGGGTGTCACGAAATCGAGGAACTCACGGCGGTAGAAGGCGATGCCGGCGAAGGTGAGGCGCTTCTCCTCCTGCCCTTCCGGAGGGTGGAATCCGTGGATGCCGAGGAGGGTCCCCTCCGCCGACACGGAGAGGGTGTTGGGGCCCTTCTCGAGGTGCAGCCCCGCCAGGGTCGCGAGCGCCCCGGAGTCGAGGTGTTCCTGATACAGTGCGGCGAGGTCGATGCCGTGGATGAGGTCACCGTTGTGCACGAGGAAGTGGTCGGTTTCACGCAGCCGTTCCGCGGCGTTGGCGAGCGCGCCTCCGGTGCCGAGAATTCCCGGCTCGAAGAGCACTTCCATACGCCCGCGCCCTTCGGCTTCCCTCGACTGCGCTCGGGACGGGTCGCTCAGGGAGCGGGCGATATTTCGGATGGCGTCGGGGAGATGGTGCGCGTTCGCGAGGCGCTGCGCAGGTTGCAGCACGTCCGCGGCGCGCACGTTGATCTCCAGCGCGCTGCGCCCGAGGAACGGAATCGCGGGCTTGGGGATGCGGTCGGTGAGGGGCTTGAGCCGCGTGCCGTACCCGGCGCAGAGGAAGAAGGCGGAGAGGGACATCAGGGAGAAAGTGGACAGTGAACAGTGGGCAGTGGACAATGAAAACAAGAAGACAAGGCGCGGTATCCGGCTGGGCTGTTTGCGCGCTTATTGTCCATTGCCCATTGTCCACTGTCCATTTGATTTTCAGGCATCTTCCGTTCCCAGTCGCTTCGCTTTATTTCGGAAGAATGTCGGGGAATACCGATTCTACCGGCCCGCCGATGAGGATCTCGATCGGCAGCTTGTCGTGCTCGTACTCGTAGGGAGGTTCCTTCCACAGAAAGAACTCGTGGTAGTCTTCGCGCAACCGGTTGAGGATGTTCACCGTCGTCCAGAAGGGGAGGAAGCGTTTGCGGTCGCTGACATGGATCTGTGCGCCGCCGCAGAGTTGGCCTGCGAACTTGTGGAAGGTCGGCTGGAAGTACGCTTCGCGGAAGAACACCCCGGGCAGGCCTTCGCGGTTGAGCTTGCCGCAGAGGTCGCGCGCGTCGATCCACGGGGCGCCGAAGAGCTCGAAGGGCTTCGTGGTTCCGCGCGCCTCGGAGACGTTGGTGGCCTCGAGCAGGCACATGCCGGGGTAGACCACGGCCGTGTCGACCGTCGGCATGTTGGGCGAGGGCAGGACCCAAGGGAGGCCGGTGTCTTCGAAGAAGCCCCCCGGTTCATACCCTTCCATGGGCAGGACGATGAGTTCGCAGTCGGGGAACGCCTCTTCGCGGAACTGGATCGCGAGCTCCCCGATGGTTTTCCCATGGCGCACGGGGATGGGGTGCAGCCCCACGAAGCTGCGGTAGGCGGGGTCGAGCACCGGGCCCTCGGTCGCGTCGCCGATGGGGTTGGGGCGGTCGAGCACGACGACGGGGATTCCGGCGCCGCCGTCCTTTCGGCAGGCCTGCATGCACAGGTACAGCGTCCAGATGAAGGTGTAGTAGCGCGCGCCCACGTCCTGCAGGTCGATGACGAGCGCGTCGAGGCCCGCGAGCATCTTCGGGGTCGGCTCCCGGTGCTCGCCGTAGAGGCTGTGCACGGGGATTCCCCATTGCGGATGGGTATAGCCCTCCCACTCGATCATGTTGTCCTGGGTCTGTCCGAGATACCCGTGCTGGGGCCCGAACAGGGCCGCGAGACGGAAGAGGTTTCCATCGTGCGCCTTCAGGACCTCCGCGGCATGGGTCAGGGTCGCGGAGATGGACGCAGGGTGCAAAACGGCCCCGATTTTCGCGCCTTTCAGCGCCTTCGGCCACAGTTCCGGCAGCCGGTCGAGCGGCAGTTTCACGAGGTTATTATTGCCCACGGTTCGGTCCCTTCGATTGCCGCAAAAGGTAATCGGCGGGGCCGCGCCGCAGCTCTTGTCCGTGCATGGCGCATGCGACAGGATTCAATCAGTGCCCCTCCGCCTGGGCGGAGGGAGAAAAGGACAGTCAAATGGCATCCCTCAACAAAGTCATGCTGATCGGCAACCTGGGCAAGGATCCCGAGGTGCGCGCGATTCCCTCGGGTGTGAAGGTGGCGAACTTTCCCATCGCGACGTCGGAGAGTTATAACGACAAGAACGGCCAGCGCGTCGAGAAGACGGAGTGGCACAACATCGTGATGTGGCGCGGTCTCGCCGAGGTGGCGGAGAAGTATCTGAAGAAGGGGAATCCGGTCTTCATCGAGGGCAAGTTGCAGACCCGTTCGTGGGACGACCAGAACGGGCAGAAGCGTTACATGACCGAGATCGTGGCCGACAACATGGTCATGCTCGGCGGCCGCCGTGACGGTGGCGGCGGAGATTCGGAAGGCGGTTACGGGGGCGGCTCTTACGGGGGCCGTTCCGGTGGAGGGGGATACTCCCGCGGCGAAGGCGGCGGTTCCTCTTCCGGTGGCAATACTCCTCCGCCGCCTGAGGATGATTTGCCGTTCTGACGGTGTCGCTTGAGGGCGACCAGCAGGTCGCCCTTACAGGACTGCGATGGCGATAAGGACTTTGCGACCCCGGCGTCGTCAGTCCTTCACAAACCCCATCTTCCGGTCATGCTTTTCCTCATGGGTGCCCATCAGGTACCAGATCGCCTCGAAGATTTCGTGAAATTGTCCATCGTATTTCTCTTCGAGTTCGTCCAGTTTTTTCGCCAGTTCTTGATGTGTCGCCAGAAACTCTCGTAGGCGCGTAAAGGCCCGAATGATGGCGATGTTGACCTGGATAGCCTGCTCGCTTTTCAGCACGGACGACAGCATGGCGACGCCGTGCTCGGTGAAGGCGTAGGGCTGATACCTTCGCCCGCCGTAGCCCAAACTTGAGGTCACAAAATGTGACCTCAAGTTTTCGACCTCCTCGGGACTTAGTTGAAACATGAAATCCGTCGGAAAACGCGCAAAATTTCGCTTGACGGCTTGGTTCAGCGTTTTTGTCTTGACACCATACAACTCCGCCAGATCGCTGTCCAACAGGACCCCCGCCTTCGCGGGGGCAGGCTTTCTGCCCTCGCAGTATCAAGATGCGGGTTTCGATCCCGGTGGACTGGATAGGTTCGGACATGATTCCCCCTGGCGTGAAAGCCTTGGGGAATCTACCGCGAAACGGGAAACGGCGGCGTGACGGCGGTCACGCAGTGAGGCTACCCCCGCAGCCGAAACCGGAACGCCAGTCCCGCCACGAGCACGCCCGCTGTGGAGGTCGGCGCCGGAGGCAGGTCGAACCACAGCGCCGTTGAGAACCCAAGCGCCGTGCCCGCCGCACCGACGATGGCCGCGGCCGCGAGATAGCGCACCAGTCCCGTGGAACGCCGCTCGGTCAGCAGCGCGGGCAGGATGAGCAGCGCCGTGCACAGCACAGGCCCGATCAGCAGCACGGCGGCAGTCACCGCGATCACCGCGATCAGGTGGAATGCAAGTGCCACGACGCGGTGGTGCCGGGCGCGCACGCGCAGCATTTCCTCGTCGAGGAAGTACGCCAGGAAGTGCCCGCGGAAGCGGACGAAGAGCGCGGTCATCGCCAACGCGAGGACGGCGGAGAAAACCAGCTCGCCGGTACCGACCGCCAGGATCTCTCCGCTCATCACGTTGAACAGGTGGGCCTGCGCCTGCGGCGAGAGCGCCATGATCAGCAACAGTGCCGCATTGCCGATTGCGAACACCGCCGCCAGCAGCAGCGCGCGCTGGCGCAGACTGATGCGCCTTGGTCCTGCGCCCGGCGGCAGTGTCGCGACGAGAACTCCCAGACCTGCCGCGATCCCCAGGAATGCTGCGGGATTATGGCTGTGGGCTTCGCCGCCACCGCCGCTCAGGCCGACGGCGGTGAACAGGGCGAGCAGGGCGGAACCGGCGGGAGGCAAGGCGATGCCGAGCAGGGACTCGTTCCGCAGATGCAGGCCCGCGCCCAGCGGCGGCAGAAGCAGGGCAAACAGAATGGCCGCGGCGAACGGCACGGCCGAAAAGGCGAGCACTGCGATGAAATCAGCCACCGGAGAGCCCCCCGTTCGCGAGGAGCAGCCGGCGCGCCGAGGGTGCCCAGTCGCGGTCATGGCTGATGGCGAGAATGGCCGTGCCATGCTCTTCACGCAGGGCGTTCACCCAGGTCTCCATGGAGGCCTCGGTCTCCGCGTCGACATTGGCGGTCGGTTCGTCAAGCAACAACACCTTGGGGGCGGAGAGCATCGCGCGTGCCAGCAGCACGCGGCGTCGCTGCCCGCCCGAAAGCTCGGAGAACCGGCGCACGGCTTCGGCTTCCAATCCGGTCCGGGCGAGCATCCCCCGCGCGGCGTTGCGATTGCGGGCCCATGCGCCGGGAACGGCAGCGCGCACCACGTCAAGCGCGGTCGCCGGCGTCTCGGACTCGATGGCCGCTTCTTGCGGCACGTAGCCCACCTCGTCCCGCTTGACGTTCCATGTCAGGGAGCCCTGCATGCGCGGAACGAGGCCCAGCAAGCCGCGCAGCAAGGTGGTCTTGCCGCTCCCGTTGCGTCCCTCGATGAGCAGGAACTCCCCGGCGAACAGTTCGAGATCGACGTTCTGAACGACGAACCCCGCGCTGGCGGGACCGTAGCCGAGGGAGAGTCCCCGTAGCTCGAGCAGGGAGGAGTTTGCGTTCACGGAGATTCTGCAGCCCGCAGACCCGCGAGCAATGCCCGCAAATTATACTCCTGCAGATCGATCCATGTCATCGCATTGCGATGCGACCCCGCCATGTTAAGGAATTCGACGGGGGTGCCCCCGATGTCATCCGCGAACCTTTGGGGAAGCCTCTGGTTCTGCGCCTGGTTGTGGAGCACGAGCCTCACGTTCGCATCACGGGCCATCGCTCCGAGTTCACGAAGGTGCGCGGCGGTGGGAGGGACGCCCGGTTTCGGTTCCAGGGACCCGATGACCTCCATGCCATAGAACTCGGCGAGGTAGGTGATGTCGGGGTGATACGAGACCACGCGAATTCCCTGTAGCGCCGCGCCGCGCTCGCGCCATGACGCTTCGAGGCTGTCGAGGCGTGCCACATAGGCGGCCAGTCGATTTCCGAAAAGCTCAGCACCGCCAGGATCGGCTTGTGTGAAGGCTTCGGCGATGTTGCGTGCCATCACGCGACCGACGTGCGGTCCCACGTTGTAGTGTGGGTTGCCGCGGGGGTGCTGCTCGCCTTCCGCACGGTCGAGGCGCGCAGGCACGCCGAGGACGTGAATGCCGTGGTGCGTCTCGATCCATCCCGGGCCGTTCTCGCGGATGCGCGCGTTGCGCGCGCCGTTCGCCAGCGCGGGAAGCCAGGCGTGCTCCGCGTCGAGGCCGAGGCTGAGAAGCAGGTCGGCGCGGTTCAGGCGGGGCAAAAAACTCGGGCGTGCGGGCACGGCGTGAAAATCCTCGCGCCCGCTGGCAAGGACATCGACTCGCACGCGTTCGCCGCCGATTTCGCGGGCCATGTCGCCGAGGTCGGGGATGGAGGCGACCACATTGAGGCGTGCTTCCGCGGGAGCGATCCCGAGCAGGGCCGCGGCCGCGACGAACACCCCCGTCATCATTCTGAAGTTCATCGTTGCGCTCCATGGGTGTGATAGCCGATGACCGCATCGTACTGCAGCAGGATGCGATGCACGGGGTCGGCGTCGCGTGTCATGCGCTCGTAGCGGCTCGCTTCGAGTCGCAGGTATTGGAAGTGGGTGATGTTCCAGGTGGCGAACACGCCGCCGCGGCGCTTGAGGAAGGATTCGCCATCGCGTGCCTGGAAGGCCTCGCCGAATCCGCCGAAGTGCCAGCGGGCGTTGTGGCGCCAGCGTGCATGGGCGAAGGCGCCTGCCCGGGTCTCATATTCCTCCCGGATCGTTGTCGAGCTGAGCACGCGCTCGAAGCCTTCCTGGTTGACGAGTACTTCGATGCCGAAGTCGGCGCCGCGTTCGCCGCCGTGGTGCAGGGGATGCCAGAAGAAGGTGAGGTCCGCTCCGTACAATCCCTTGGCGTAGGAGAGGTCGTCGATGCGTTGCGAGCGCTTGTGGCCGTGCTGATAGAGTCCGGAGACGCCGGCGTCGAGGCTCCAGTCGAGTCCGAATTCGAACGAGGTCTTGGCGCGGGCGCCGAAGGCGAGGTCCGACAGGCGCGCGTTGGCGAAGCGGTTGCGGGGGTTGAGGCCATCGAGGCCGCGCAGGGCCAGCAGGTCTTCCTCGTAGTAGACGCCCCCGTCGGGACAGTCCCAGTGGTCGCCGTGCGCGACGCAGTTTTCCTCCGCCGCGATTCCCTCGGGTGTGAGGGGGTCGAAGGATCCCTCGCGGAACGGGTCGGGATCGTGCGAGTGCCCCGCGATGCGGTTGTAGACGCCCCCGGAAATCTCGAGGTAGCGGTTCAGCGGCGCGAGCCACGAGAGTTCCGCGCCGGTGAGCAGAAGGCCCCCGCCCGCGTATTCATGGAAGATGCGCGGTTCGCTGGCGAAGGGCATGAAGTGCGGGTGGAACTGGCTCCAGCGTCCGAAGTTCGGGAGCATCATGCCGGCTTTGGCATGGAGGCCGCCGGGAAGGTAGGGGAAGAGCGCGTACATCTCGTGCAGCTCCGCGCCCTCGGGGGAGACGTACACGTTGGCGACGGCGGAGGCGTAGGGGTCGATGTTGGCGGAGAACTCGAGTTCGACCGCTCGCATGCGGAAGCCTTCGGTGCGCCAGGTTCCCGGGCCGGCGGCGTCGTGCGCGTCGACGACCATGTCGGCGACAACGCCGAGGTTGGGGTTTTGCCAGGCGCCCAGCGCTCCGGAAGGCGGGGTTGTGCCGGGTGTTTCGGACTGGGCGTGGGATGGATGGATCGAGGCGAACACCGACAAGGCGAGTGTCGCCGCGATCCCCCGAACGGAGGAGGATTCCCGAAGGGTACCCCTCCATCCAGCTTTAATCATGGTCGTGATCGTGGCCGCCTTGGCCACCTTCTCCGGGAGCTTGGCCGTCCTCGCTGACGGTGACGGCG
>JBJHDK010000015.1:0-23605 GCA_050486505.1 Fibrobacteria bacterium
CTCCCAATCCTCGGGCGTGGTGATCTTGCGGGAGAGGAAGCTGCCTTCGACCCATTCGACGGGAAGACCCGCGGCCTCCACGATGCTCGCTTCGTCGGTCGGGACCGGACCTGCGGTGGAGACCTCGAGCTTCGCGTAGGCGGCGTCGAGCACCGCGCGCGGGAAGGCTTGGGGGGTTTGCACGCGCACGAGATGGTCGCGGTCGAGGGTGCGCACCACGGCATGGCCCTTGACTTCCTTGACGGTGTCGGCCACGCCGACGGCGGTGATGACTGCATTTCCGCGTTCGAGGGCCGCGATGCAACGGCGCAGCACGCTCCACGGGGTGAAGGGGCGCGCGGCGTCGTGGATGATGACGGTGTCGATATCGGCGGGCAGGGATTCCACGCCGTTGCGGACGGAGATCCAGCGTTCGGCGCCGCCCGCGACGAGGCGCAGCTTGGGGAGGCCGGCGGTGAGGGATTCCCAGTCCGCCACGCGGTCGGGCGGCAGCGTGATCGTCACCGCCTCGACGCCCGGGAAGGCGTGGAAGGTTTCGAGCGCGCAGCGGAGCAGCGGCAGGCCGGGGCGGATCTCAAGGAACTGCTTGGGCACGGGCCCGCCGAAGCGGGCGCCGGTGCCACCTGCGGTCAGGACGACTCCCAGTTTCATCGGCGCGACCCGATCGATTCCGTGAATATCCTGCCGCCGTTCATCATCACGATCCAATCAGAACTTCACCGGATTTTTCTTTCCCAGCAGAAGCGCGCGGGTCTGCAAGGGAAGTCCCAAGCAACGGATAAAGCCGTTCGCGTCCTGCTGGTTGTAGGTCTCCACGTCGGAGAATCCGCCCAGTCCGGCGTCGTACAGCGAGAACGGGCTGTCCATGCCGGCCAGTGTCGCGTTGCCCTTGTACAGCTTCAGCTTCACCCAGCCGTTCACGACCTCCTGCGTCGAGTCGACGAAGGCGTCGAGTGCCTGGCGCAGCGGGGTGAACCACATGCCGTCGTACACCATCTGCGCGTATTTCTGCGCCACCTGCTGCTTGTAGGCCAGGGTGTCGCGATCGAGCACCAACTGCTCGAGGAACTCGTGCGCGCGGTAGAGGAGGAAGCCGCCCGGGGTCTCGTACACGCCGCGCGACTTCATGCCGACGAGGCGGTTCTCCACCATGTCGACGAGCCCCACGCCGTGCTTGCCGCCGATCGTGTTCAGCGTCTCGAGCAGCGCCACCGCGCCCAGCTTCTTTCCGTTCACGGCCACGGGCGTGCCCTTCTCGAATTCGATCAGCACGTACTCGGCCTTGTTGGGGGCCTTCTCGGGCGTCATGCCCATCTTGAGCATATCGTACGTGTGTTCCTGGTCGGGGTACTCCAGGACGCCGCCTTCGTGCGACAGGTGCCAGAGGTTGCCGTCCTCGGAGTAGATCTTCTTCTTCGACACCGTCAGCGGGATCTTCCGCGCCTCGGCGTACTCGATGGCGTCTTCGCGCGAGCGGATCGTCCACTTGGGATCCTTCCACGGCGCGATGATCTTGAGGCGCGGGTTCATGGCGCGGTAGGTCAGCTCGAAGCGCACCTGGTCGTTGCCCTTGCCGGTCGCGCCGTGCGACACCACCGTCGCACCTTCCTTCTCGGCGATCAGCACCTGATGCTTCGCGATGAGCGCGCGCGCCATCGACGTGCCCAGAAGGTACTGGCCCTCGTACTTCGCGCCCGCGCGCAGCGTGGGCCACACGTATTCCTCCAAGAACTCCTTGCGCAGATCGAGCACGTAACACTTCGACGCCCCGGTCGCCAGCGCCTTCTTCTTCAGCGGGCCGACTTCCACCTTGCCCTGGCCGACGTCGGCGGCGTAGGCGATCACCTCCGCGTCGTAGTTCTCGATCAGCCAGGGGATGATCACCGAGGTGTCGAGTCCGCCGGAGTAGGCGAGCACGACCTTGAGCTTGCCCTGCTTGTTTTTGCCGATGTTCTTGCCGGTGCCGCCCGATTTCGCTTTTTTCGTTGCCATGGTGCCGTTCCGAAGCCTTGGGTGAAGGGTGGTTTGAGGGAGCAAATGTAGCGTTTTCGGGGCGACGACGGGCGACCCGGCGGGTCGCCCGTGCGCTTGCAGGCAGGGGTTCCGACCAACCGCCCGGAAGAAAACGAAGCGGCCGGAGCGATCGCCCCGTTTCCTCTCCCGGCCCCGATGCAATCATTTCATGGCATTCCGTGTCTTTATCTTTCCCCCCATGAAACCCTTGCCGGGAACCTTCCCCCTCTACTTCGTGACCGACGGCGGTCTGACCGCCGGGCGGCCCATCCCCGTCGTGGTCGAAGCCGCCCTGCGCGGCGGCGCGCGGCTCATCCAGTATCGCGACAAAACCCTGCCGCCGGAGGCCTTCGAGGCGGAGGCGCGCGATGTCCTCGCCCTGTGCCGCGCCCACAATGCGACGCTCATCATCAACGACCATGTCGAAATCGCCGCGCGCATCGGCGCCGACGGCGTCCATCTCGGCCAGGACGACATGGATCCCGTCGCGGCGCGTCGCATCCTCGGTCCCGACGCGATCGTCGGGCTTTCGACCCACAATGAGGCGGAAGTCCTCGCGGCGCAGGATCTGCCTGTGAGCAATATCAACATCGGGCCGATGTTCGCGACCAACACGAAGGAGCATTTGCATCATCTCGGAACGGACGAAGTGCTGCGCCTGTCCCGGCTGACACGTCATCCATGGACGACGATGGGCGGCATCAAGCGGCGCCACCTGCCCGACCTTTTCCGCCAAGGCGTCCGCACGGTGTCGATGGTGACGGAGATCAGCCTCGCCGCCGATGTGGAAGCAAGAGTGAGGGAGTTGCTGACGGAGATTGAAACAAACCTGTCATTGTCATCGTAGTCATGTAAGGGCGACTCGCCGAGTCGCCCGAAGGAGACCCCCATGTTCATCGGACACTATGCCCTCGGGTTCGCCGCGAAGAAGGTCGCCCCCGGCGTCTCGCTCGGAACCCTCTTCCTCGCCGCGCAGTTCACCGACCTGCTCTGGCCCACCATGCTCCTCCTCGGCTGGGAGCGCGTCGCCATCGACCCCGGCAACACCGTGGTCACCCCGCTGAACTTCATCAGCTATCCCGTCACCCACAGCCTCGTCGCCGTCGTGTTCTGGGCCTGCGCCTTCGCCATGCTCTACATGTTCATCCGCCGCTACGTGCGCGGCGCGGTCACCGTGGGCCTGCTCGTCGTCAGCCACTGGATCCTCGACCTCATCACCCACCGTCCCGACCTGCCCATCGTGCCCGGTGGTCTCACCGTCGGCTTCGGCCTCTGGAACTCCCTCGCGGGGACCCTGATCGTCGAATTCGGGCTCTTCGCCGTCTGCGTGTGGATCTATCTCCGCACCACCGCCGCGAAGAACCGCACGGGAATCTGGAGCCTCTGGGGACTGATCATCTTCCTGGCCGTCGTGCACCTTGTCAACATTTTCGGCCCGCCGCCCCCGAGCGTGAGCGCCATCGCGTGGGCCGGCCATGCCATGTGGCTGCTGGTGCTGTGGGGTTACTGGATCGACCGCAACCGGTCGGTGCGTACGGTGCGTGCCAAGGAGGACTCATGAGGGGAGGGGCATGGGGGGTGTTCTCCGCAGCCCTCCTCTGCGCCGGGGGGGGCTCCGTCGCGGATGTGTACGCGGATGTCTATGCGGATGACTACGAGGAAGACTGCGCCTGCACGCTCGAGTATCGCACCAACATCTGCGTGACGGTGGACGGGAGCGAAGTCCTTTCCGACACCCTCGACTTCCTCCGCGAACGGCAGGATGGATCCCGCGACTCTTTGGAGTATCATCCGCGCTGCTTCGGGGAACTCGTGGGAACCCAGCGCATTCTCATGCTGCGTGGCGGCACGGTGATCGATTCATCTGCGTGGTTCACCACGCGCAGGGTTGATTGCTGCCACGGCGAAGCGAAGACGATCGAATTCGTGCGCGTCGTGCGATAGCGCGGAAGCTTTTGAGTTGTGGGGGAGAGGGCGAACCGCGAAGGAGCTCCCTGCACAGACACCGTGCCTGCCAGGGTGGCTCCCCGCGGTCTTCCACCCATCCGGAGGAAGGACTGCGCCGGGCTACGGGCTTCGCGATGCTTCGTTGCCCTCCTCGCGATACCTGAAGTATCGCTGCGTCGGGCACCTCGCCTCGCTTGCCCTCGCTCCGGCTCGCCACGCTTCGAGCGAAGCGACGAGTCGAAGCCCGGTCAAACTCACCGGGGCCGGAGCTTCGGGCCGTTGTGCTCCGTTGCTCCTGACCGCGGGGTGGCTCCACTCGGGAGGACCACCAAACTTTTTGGGATCGCCGGGGGTCTCATGAGGAAGATCCGGTACGACCCGATGACTTCAATATACCCTCGCGACCCGGATTTTGGATCAGGGTCAGGCAAGGGTTAAATCGTTGATTTTCGAGGATTTAGGTGGGTCCCGACCAAAACGTCGAGATTTGCCCGCCTGCTGTCACTCGCCGGTAACGCGGATGTCGGCCCACTCTTCCTCGCCGGTTCCGGAGTTCCCCTTTGCGCGGGAATCTCCGGCCCCCTGGCCCGATTGTTTCGCGCCCACGGCGGCGCGAATCTTGGCCTCGATCTCCGCGGCGACGTCTTTGTTTTCCTTGAGGAAGTCGCGGGCACGGTCGCGTCCCTGACCCAGGCGATCCTTGCCGTACGAGAACCAGGTTCCCGACTTCTGCACGATCTCGAGCTCTGTCGCCATGTCGAGAAGGCTGCCCTCGCGCGAGATGCCGCCCCCGTAGAGGATGTCGAACTCGCATTGCTTGAAGGGCGCGGCAAGCTTGTTCTTGACCACCTTCACGCGCGTGCGGTTGCCGATCGCCTCGTCGCCTTCCTTCAACGAGGCGATTTTGCGGATGTCGAGGCGCACCGAGGCGTAGAACTTGAGCGCGTTGCCGCCGGTGGTGGTTTCGGGGTTTCCGAACATCACGCCGATCTTCATGCGCAGCTGGTTGATGAAGATGAGGCAGCAATGCGACCGGCTGATGATGCCGGTGAGCTTGCGCAAGGCTTGCGACATGAGGCGCGCCTGCAGGCCCATGTGCGAATCGCCCATCTCCCCGTTGATCTCCGCCTGGGGCACGAGCGCCGCCACCGAGTCGATCACGATGATGTCCACCGCGCCGCTGCGGACCAGGGTTTCGCAGATGTCGAGCGCCTGTTCGCCGGTGTCGGGCTGGGAGACCAGCAGGTTGTCGATGTCGACACCGAGGCGGCGTGCGTATTGCGCGTCGAAGGCGTGCTCCGCGTCGATGAAGGCGGCGACGCCGCCGTTCTTCTGCGCCTCGGCGATGGCATGCAAGGTCAATGTCGTTTTGCCGGAAGACTCGGGGCCGTAGATCTCGATGATGCGGCCCTTGGCAAGCCCGCCCACGCCCAGTGCCATGTCGAGCTGGATGCAGCCCGTGCTGATCACGGGCACGTCGGTGGCTTCCTGCGAGCCGAGCGACATGATCGAGCCCTTGCCGTGGTTTTTTTCGATCAGCGCGACGGCGGCATCGATCGCGCGCTTTTTGTTGTTGTCTTCGGTTTGGCTGACGGCGGGCTTGTTGGTCTTCGCGCTCATGGCGGCACTCCTTGATGGTGATGAGCGATAATCTAACGTTTGGTGCTCACTTGTGCAATGCTTTTTTGGGAAGCTCTAAATTTTCTCTAATTCCTTCAAAATCAATAACCTGAGCAGGTTAAGGGCCGAAAATGCGCTTTTCCAGCGTACTGAATTCCGGTCGCCGCGGAACTGAAATCGTGCACAATCCTCGTTGCGCGCCGAGCTTACGGCAATGTACACGAGCCCGACAGGCTTGTCGGGGGTACCGCCTTCGGGACCGGCAATGCCGGTGACCGCGATCGCATAGTCGCTGCCGGCGCGCTCGCGACAACCCTGTGCCATGGCGCGCGCGGTCTCCTCCGAGACAGCCCCGTGCGTTTCCAGGGTTTCTTGCGAAACCCCGAGGAGTTCCCCCTTCGCGGCATTTGAATACGTCAGAAACCCCCGCTCAAATACGGCCGAGCTGCCCGGAGTTTCCGTCAGCAGAAATCCCACGGCGCCGGCGGTGCACGATTCGGCGGACGAGACGGTGGCATTGCGTTCACGCAGCAGGCGGAACACGGTTTCGGGGAGGGGGGATCCGTTGCGTTCGACCACGCACTCGGGGGGCAGCCGCGCGAGCAAGTCTTCCCAGGCCGCGTCGAGGCGCGCGGCCTGGGCGTCCGCCTCGGCTTCGGGCACGAAGGCTTCGAGCCCGAGGGTGACGCCGTTTTCGGAGGGCAGCGACGAGAAGTGGAAGGGAGGCGGGGGCGTGAAGCCGCGCAGCAAGTCGCGCTGGCGGCTTTCGGGGAGGCCGAAGGTGAGCGCGCGCCGCCTCAGCAGGCGCGTGTCGCGGTGCATGAGCAGGGGGAGGCAGTGCGCGTCGAAGAGCGCACGGAATTCCGCGGGCACTCCCGCGAAAGCGAACACCGTGCAATCATTCCGCGTGAAGCGCAGGCCGCAGGCGGTGCCGAGCGGGTTGTGCAGCGGGATCACGCCGCGCGGCACCAAGGTCTGCAGGCCCTGTCCTTCGGGGATGTCGGTGGCCGCGATGCCGAGGAACTCCGCAAGCCATTCTTTCGCCTGCGCGTTGACTTCGAGGGGTGTCTCCAGGTATTCGGCGAGACCGTCGCGCGTGAGGTCGTCGTGCGTGGGGCCGAGGCCGCCGCTCATGATGAGCATGTCGCAGCGCGGCAGCACGGCCGATTCTCCGTCGAGGTTTTCGCGCAAGAGGGCGACGAGAGGCGCCACGCCGTCGGGAATGGTGAGGGAGAAGGCGACGGAGTGCCCGAGATCGGCGAGCCACAGGGCGGCGTCGCGGGTGTTGGTGTTGAGGATTTTTCCGGCGAGCAATTCGTCGCCGATGTGGACGAGTCCGATGCGCATGGTGCAAAGATAGGGAACGATGGGGGTTGTATCTTTGGCCGCGATGGGATTCTTCGGAGGCGACTCGTTGGGTGGTTGGGGGGCTCTTCGGGGGCAACTCTTCGGATGGTTTGGGGGCTCTTCGGACGACGTTGCAGGGACGCGCGAACTGCGCGGGCGACCCATGGGTCGCCCCTACGGGATTTCTGGTGCATCCATGCAACGTCTTCTCGCGCCGGCCATCATCCTCGCGCTTCTGGTTTCCTCGCCGTCTCCCTGCCACTCCCGTCCCCTCTCTGGTATTCCCGAACTCGACAGCCAGCCGGTCAACGACTGGGGAGGTCCCGACCGCCCGTTGTCGATGCCCGTCGCTCTCGGGCTGGCTGCGGCGTTTCCCGGAGGAGGGCAGTTTTACGGGGGGCACCCCGTGCGTGGCTCCGTCCTGTTGGGGCTGGAGGCGGCCCTTTTCAGCACGTCGCTCTACACCTATGCAGTCGATCTGCCGCGCCGCGACCGGGACACCCGCCGCTTCGCCGATTCCGCGGATGCCGCCGCGCGTCGCCTGGCGGAGGATCCTTCGGGCGGGGGAGAGGGTGATCTGCGATTCTGGACACGCGAGGCGCGGCGCAGCGCCGCGCTGAGGCTTCAGTATGCCGACCTTGCGAACTCCCAGCTGGCTTGGGCGATCGGGTTGCACGCCTACGGCATGCTCGACGCGGTCGAGATCGTGCGGCGCAGTCACCAGCCCGAGCCGCAGGAACGTTCCGTCGGCAGGGCTTTTCTTTACGGCACGCTGTTTCCCGGGGGCGGCCAGCTTTACAATGAGCGTTACGGCAAGTTCGGTATGCTCTGGATGACGCTCGGGGCCGCCACGGTTTCGGCGTGGTCGCGTCAAAACGTGGTCCAATCCCTGAATGAAAATCTCGCCGTCGCCCGGGCCGAAGAAAGGGCGGGGATTCCATCCAATGTCAGGGATCTTGAAACGGACAGGACAACCTACCGCCGTTTGCGCAACCAGTACTACTGGGGGATGGCGCTGTTTTACGTCTATGCCGTCATGGATGGCATGGTCGATGCGGCCCTGTCCGATTTCGACCAGCCGAGCCGCTATGCCATCGGTCCGGGCCACGAGCCCTTCTCCATCGTGGCTTCGGTGTCGTTCTGATGCGGTTTCGTGCTCTGCGGGATTGAATTCCGCGCGTGCAAGACTATCTTTACCCGCCTCAGTGGGCACTTAGCTCAGTTGGTAGAGCAGCTGACTCTTAATCAGCGGGTCGAAGGTTCAACCCCTTCAGTGCCCACCACTTTCAGACAACAAAAAGGCCGGATTCAATCGAATCCGGCCTTTTTCATTCTTGTCTTAATGCGTTGTTCGTTGTGCTTGTGCCGTCGGTCGGTTGCCGTGACGGAGGTGCATCCGGACGCTTTTCGGTTCAACCTCGCTAATCCACCACCAGCCCGACCGGAAGGATGTACTGCTCCGGGTTGATGTGACGCCGGTCGCGCAGCACTTCGTAGTGAACGTGCACGCCCGTGACCAATCCCGTGCTGCCCATGTATCCCACCACGTCGAAACGCCGGACAACCTCGCCCCGGCGGACAAGGCTGCGTTGGAGGTGCGCGTAACGGGTCTGGTATCCGTTGCCATGATCGATGATGACGAGATTCCCGTAACCGCGCTCGTGGCGGGAGACGGTCACGACCCCGTTCGCGGTGGCGTGGATCGGTGTCCAGCGGCTGCCGCCGATATCGAGGCCACGGTGCATGGCGTAACGCCGCGTCACGGGATGGATGCGATACCCGAAGCGGCTCGTCCAGTTGCCCGGCGCCGGGGCGATCGACGGTGTGTGATCCCAGGTATGATGCCGGTAATCGATGAACTCCTCGATCTGGTGCAGGTTGCGCAGGGTGTAATCGATTTTCCCCCGGAGTTGCCTGCCCTTGAGCTCGGCGTAGAAAAGGTTCTCGTGAAGGCCGCGCGAGAGCGCGGTGTCCCCGGGCGCCGGGTGGCTGCGTCCTCCCACGCCGAAGCCCTCGCCGGCGGGCGTATAGCTGATGCCGTAGAGCGCGCGCATGCGCTGCTTTTGCTCGTAGGCTCCGGTGACGGTGCCCTCGATCGTTTGCAGGTCGGACTGGATCGCCCGTAACTCTCCGAGGTGAAGATGATGGCGCGACGCCGTGACGTGGTAGTGCGCCTGCTTCCACCCCCACTGTCCGATCTCCCACGCGAGAAACCCGAGACCGAGCAGCAGCAGAAACCCCGTGGCGGCCAGAACCCTGATCAGGGGCCGCGAGAGAGGGCGCGTGATGGAGCGGGATTTTCCGACCCATTCAAGTCGCAACAGGTATTCCTTTCCCGAAGTGAGCCGGAAAAGCTTGGCGAAGAGGGATTCGAGGGGGGTAACCTTGCGCATTGGACGTTGTTTCGGGGACGCAGAATCTAACCCCGTCGCGCCGATGCGTTCAACGCCCGGTTCGGGGGAAGGGCGGGATCAGCCTTTTTCCCTGGCGGTCCGGATGTTGTCGAGCACTTCGTAGGGAATGCGGAGGCTTCCCGGCGCGTAACTGTCGTCGTCCCTGCGCACGTGGAAATCCGCTCCGCCGGAGCAGAACAGGCCGTAGCGCTTGGCGATTTCCTTGTACTTGCGGAGCCCGGAAGAAGAGTGGCTGTGGCACCAAACCTCGATGCCCTGCAATCCGTCGTTGACCATGCTTTCGATCAAGGCGTCCTGGTTGGTTCTGCCGGGGTGGGCCAGCACGGGAACGCCTCCCGCCTCGCGGATCAGTTCAATCGCGTCGCGGGGCGTCAGCTTTTCGCTTTCAAGGCCGTCCATGAAAGGGTTGCCGTTGCCCAGGTAACGCGTGAAGGCCTCCTGAAAGCTCGGTACATATTCTTCCTCGACCATTGCGGCGGCAATATGCGCCCTGCCGATGCTGCCTCCGTGCGTTCTCGACGCCAGCTTTTCGTAGTTCAGCTCGATGCCCAGGGCGGAAAGCTTCTCGACGATGCTCCGGGCACGGGCACGGCGCTTCTCGCGCAGGGCCACGAGTGTCTGGTTCAGGCGAAGATGGGTCGGCTCGTACAGGTAACCGAGAATGTGGATGTCGTGCCCTTGCCAGCTGGAACTGATTTCGACTCCCGGGATGAACTCGATCCCGATCTCGGCCGCATGCTCGCGCCCCTCTTCCCAGGCATCGATGTTGTCGTGGTCCGTGATGGACATGGCGGAAAGGCCCTGCTGCACGCAGTAGTCGATCAGATCCCGCACCGGCATCTGCCCGTCGGAGAGGGTGGAGTGCATGTGGAAGTCCACGTGTCCACCGTTCGCTGGGGCTGCCATGCCGTTACCTCCTTCGATGGTCAGGGGTCCGCGATGCCCGATCGCGAAGCCACACTTCAGTATAACACGAAAGGTCTCCCCGAACCGCGAGTTTTTGGGATGAAAGCCCTGTCAGGGTGTAATTTTCCCGTTTCATTCCGAAAAACGAAGGATCCCCCATGATTCATCCCGTGGTGATGGCCGGAGGCAAGGGCGAACGCTTTTGGCCGTACAGCAATGCGCAGCACCCCAAGCAGCTTCTGCCATTGGTGACGAAACGGTCGATGCTCGAGGACACGCTCTCGAACATCCGCGCGTTGGGCCGCACGGCGCCGGCGCGGCTGATCGTCAGCGCGAATCTGGAGAAGCCAGTGCGGGTGAAGACGCGGGGGATGAACGGCGTGCTGACCGTGGGTGAGCCTCGAGGCCGGAACACTGCTGCGGCGGTGGCGTTGGCGGCGCGCATGATCCAGCGCGTTGATCCGAAGGGGGTGATGCTGGTGCTTACGGCGGATCATGCCATCGGCCCGGCGAAGGAGTTCGCGCGCGCGATGAGGGCGGCCGCCGACGTCGCCGCGCGCGGCGACAGCCTGGTGACGTTCGGGATTGCGCCGACCCGCGCCGAAACGGGTTACGGCTATGTGGAGGCGGCGCGCGCTGCCGAAGAGGTCCGCGGACTCGAGACCTTCGCTGTGAAGGGGTTTCATGAAAAGCCTTCCGCGCAGAAAGCCGCGCGCTTCGTGCGCTCGGGGCGCTTCTACTGGAACAGCGGAATGTTCGCGTGGCGCGTCGACTACCTGTGGGAACAGTTCCGCAAGCATTTGCCCGAAACCGCAGCGGTATTCGAGAAGGCGGGGGATCTCGATCCGGCCAAGCCTTCGTTCGGGGCCAAACTGAAAAAGATTTATGCGGCGATTCCCGACATTTCCATCGATTACGGGATTCTCGAGAAGGCCGAGAGCATTCGCATGGTTGTTCCGGAGTTCCGTTGGGATGACATCGGCGCCTGGGGGGCGCTCGACCGGCTTCACGCCGCCGACGCGCAGGGCAACCGCGCGGTCGGCACGGCCGTCCAGCTTGAATCCTCGAACGTGACAGCTTTCGCGGACGAGGGAATGATCGCCACCTTCGGCGTGAAGGACTTGCTCGTGGTGCGCCATGGCGGCGTGACCATGGTGGTGCACAAGTCGCTGACCCCGCGCCTCAAGGAACTTGTCAAGAAGGTGGGGGAGAGGAAGGAGTTGGGGCGGTATCTTTAGGGAGTTAAGAATTACGAATTAAGAATTACGAATTAAGAATTGAACACAAGAACGCAAGGCTTGTGCTTGTGTGAAGTATCCATGGGCATTGCACGCGAATCACCGAACTTCGTGTTTCAGAACACCCCCCCTCCCAATTCTTAATTCGTAATTCTCATTTCTCCGCCATCCACTCCACCTCGAACAGCGGGTTGAGTTTCGAGGAATCGTAGATGGCTTCATCGTGCGTGAGCAGGGCCAGACAGCGCACTTCGGCGAGCGACGCGAAGTGGAGGCCGAACCCGTTGAAGGCGATGACGCCGCGCGCGCCTTCGAGTGCCGCAAGCATCGAGGAGAAGTCCGGTTCGCCGAAGACGGGCGCGTCGTGCCACGGCCCCTCGCGCGGCACGTCGCCTCCTCCGGGGTTCCAGACCACGGCCCCCAAGGTGAATTTTTCCGGATGCCGCGCGCGAATGCGTTCCCGCAAGGTCTGGAAAAGATCTCTCGTCAAGGGGCGCCCCGTCGCGGCGTCTTGCACGAAGAGCCAGGTCGTGGCCGGTGTGGCGCGCTTGGATTCCCACTCCTCCAGTGCTTCGAGGTGTCGCCCCGTGTCGGGAGTGATGCGCAGCCAGCGCTCTTGCGGATTGATTCCCGCATATCGCCACAGTGTATGGCATTGGAAAAAACGCGCCGCCAGCGGGGTCGCGGGATCGGGCTGCAAGAAGGTATTCGCGTAAGGTGCATCCATGGCGCCCTCCCAGGCGATGCGAACTTTCGCACCCGAGCTGCGGAGGGCGGCCTGAAGGGGCAAGGGGATCGGCGCGCGACTGAAGGAGATGGTGGTATCGGGACCGAAGCGGCGCAGATTGGAGACGAGCGTGCGCATGGGGGGATCGTGCCAGGGCAGGGCGCCGCGGCTCCAGTCGAGCACGGCGTGCGGGAACAACCCCTGAACCAGGTCGCGGTCCGCTGTTTCGCACAGATGCACGCATTCCGTGCCCGACGGGAGCGCGTCGATGACCGCGCGCGCGGCGGGGAACGCGATCAGGATTTCCTCGCTGCGGTCGGGCCAGGCGAAGACAAGTTTGCGGGCATCGCGCAGGTCGGTGCTGAAATGGAAGGTCTCGGCGGTGCGTTTGTTCGAACTCTTGCGCAGCAGGTGCTTCCGCTTCCAACCCGCGGGCAGCGCGTTGAGGAGGCGCTGGGGAAAGCGCGTTCCCAGAATGAGGTCTGTGTTCGTGTCCCCGCCCGGCATCCGGTACATATTAGCCTTGCAGGGGAGGCTTTCAAAGTCGCCCCAACACGTGCCGTTTCATAGTTTTGACCGATGCCCAGAATCCTCGTCACGGGACTGAACCCGGCTTGGCAGAATGTTTACCTGCTGCCGGACCTTCGACCCGAGGGCGTCCAGCGCGCGACGGAGTTTCACGCGTTGGCGAGCGGCAAGGGGATGAATGCAGCCAAGGTGTTGGCACGCCTCGGGCACGAAGTCTCCCTGCTGCAGGTTCTCGCGGGTGAAAACGGGCGCAGATGCCTCGAGGCGTGCGAGGAACTTGGCATCCGCAGCCTGCATGTCTGGTCGCAAGGAGAGACGCGTGTTTGTACGTCGCTGCTGCACGGAGGCGGGAAAACCGCCGAGGTCATCGCGCCTTTCCGCGCGATGCCGGTCGACCTTGCGCGCGAGTTGCCCGTCCTGCTTCCGCCCGGCGAGAGCTGGGATGCCGTGCTGGTCTGCGGCAGCATCCCCGACGGGCTCCCCGCGACCCTCTGCGCCGACATCGTCGCAAGGGCACCGTCCCCCCTCGTCATCTGGGACTCGGTCGCGCCATGGAACGCGGAGGTCGCCCCCCGCATCACCTGGCTCAAGGTCAACGCGGAGGAGTATGCGGCGCTGGCCTCCCTGCGTGAGGAGTTACCCGGAGCCCGTCAGGCCTTGGTCACCGCCGGTGCTGAGCCCGTGCATGTTCACGGGGGCGAGGCCGCGGGGCGCTACGTGCTGCCCGAACCCGGAGAAGTTTTGAATCCGGTCGGGGCGGGCGACACGGTGACCGCCATGTTGGCCGACGGGTTGCTGCGGGGGCTCGATGCGAGGGCGGCCGTGGCGCGCGCGCTGGCTGCCGCCGCGGCGAGCTGTCGCCACCCCTTGCCCGCGGAGTGGGATGCGACCGGCGCCGAACGCATCGAAAAGAAAATCCTGTGGACGCAAAAGTGACGGGATCGGTGCCCTGGCTGGTGTGTGCCGCCACGTGCGAGGAACTCGCCGCCTTCGGCATGGAGGGCGCTGAAGTTCTGGAAGATGGGCGGCTGTGGCGGATCCCGGAGGGAATCGCGGCCGCCACCGGCGTGGGCGTCCCGGTCGCGCTGCCACGCATGATCCGGTGGATCGACCGCTTCCGTCCCGCGCGCATTTTGCACGTGGGCATCGCCGGCGCCTATCCGCGCGCGGGGCTCGCCCTCGGGGACGTGGTGGTGGCCGACTCCGAAGTCTTCGCCGACCTCGGCATGGAGCTTCCCGACCGCGAGGCGTTCCGCCCCCTCGGGGAGTTTCCGTTCTCAGATCCCGACTTCAGGGATCCGATCCCGCTTTGGATCCCGGAGTGGGCTCGTGGATTATCCCGCGCCCGCGGCGCCACCGTGAACCAGTGCGCGGGCACCGATCCCACGGGAACGCTGCGCCGCCGCCTCTTCGCCGCCGGCTTCGAGACGATGGAGGGCGCGGCCGTCGCCCTTGCGGCGCGCGATGCCGGCGTGCCCGTGTGCGAGATTCGTACGATCAGCAATTTCGCCGCGAGGCGCGACATGCGTTCGGAGAACGTCCTCGCCGCGCTCGAGGCGTTGGCGCGCTATTGGCGCACAAACCGGGGCCTGCTGCTGCGGGATGACCGCGATGTCTGAACATGATACCCCGATGCGCGTGGGCATCTCACCGTGCCCGAACGACGTGTTCATTTTCTCCGGGTGGATCCTGGAAGAAACGCCGGCACCCATCGCGGACTTTTTTTTCGACGACGTGCAGTCGCTGAACGCCCGTGCGCGCGAGGGGGACGGCGATTTGATCAAGGTCAGTTACGCGAACGTCCCTCATTGCCGTGGCTACGCCGCGCTGGCATGCGGTGGGGCGATCGGGCGCGGTTGCGGGCCTCTCCTGCTGACGGGTGGCGCGGCCTGGGATCCCGCCGCGGAGGTTTTGGTTCCGGGTGAGTTTACGACGGCGAACTTCCTGCTCGATGTTTGGGCCGGTCGCCTGCTGCGCAAGCGCTTCATTCCCTTCGACGCCCTCTATCGCGAGTTGCGCCGGAACCCTGCAGCGCAAGGGGTGGTGATTCACGAAATGCGCTTCACCTACGCGCGCGACGGGTTGAAACTGGTGCGCGACCTGGGTGAGCACTGGGAAGCGGTGACGGGGGCCCCGATCCCCTTGGGGGCGCTGGTTCGCAGGGAGTCCCCCCGGCTTCCCTCCATGGAGGTTTTGGAGGAGGCGGTGCGGAACAGCTTGAGCTGGGCGTGGAAAAACGAGAAAAAAGCCTTGGCCCTCTGCGCCCGGCATGCCCAGGACATGTCGCCCGAGGTACTTAAGGCGCATGTTGAACTGTATGTGAATGCGATGAGCCTGGATCTGGGGGAGGAGGGGAGGCACGCCGTCAGCAGTTTTCTGGGAAGACTTGATCATCCGTTCATCTAGGGCAAAGAAACGTTTGGGTGGAATCGCCAGGGCTTCAGTAGTCCGTTTTTGAGGAATTTCCGGGAACCTATGATTTTATTACGGAAAAAGTTCGTTTTAGTACTGCAGGATACCGGAAGAGGGGGTAAATTTGTCCCGGCGCAGGCCCCCGCTTTGGCGAGGGCCTCTGTTTTTGCACTAATCAATGAGGGAGATACGAATGAAAACGTTGATGATTCTTGGGGCTGCATGCCTCTCCATGGTGGCGGCGGCTGTCGCCCAGCCTTATGCCAGCTGGGACCGCTACCGTGAAGTCACGATTAATACGACAAATGCGAACGGCGGGGCCAATGTCGCCGAGGCCGTCGAAAATTTCCCGGTGCTGGTTCGTCTTTCCACGTTCGGCGGAGCCGCCACCGGCGGCAACGTGCTGACGGAAGCCCTTGCTGGCGGCGCGGACGTGCGCTTCACTACCGCTGACGGAAGCACGGCCCTCCCTTATCAGATCGATTACTGGGGCGAATCGTCCGCGGCCATCTGGGTGCGCGTGCCGACCGTAGCCGGGAACGCGAATACCACCATCCGCATGTACTGGGGCCGCGCCGGCGAGACCAGCGCGTCGAATGGCGCCGCGGTGTTCGATACGGCGGCGGGCTTCACTGGAGCTTGGCACCTTCACCAGAACGGCGGGGGTACCGGGAATGTTCTTGATGCAACCGCCAACGAGTTGCATTTCAACGGGCATGAAAACGTTCCGGCAGTGCCGGGCGTGATCGGCAACGCCCGTCACTACAATGCAAGCGAAGAAGACAACACCTTCTGGGTCGATAACTTCACCGGGGCGGCGAATGCCACCAAGGCCCAGAACTTCGTTGCAGCTGGCACCAGCACCTTCATCACCATCTCCGCCTGGGTGAACCCCCAGTTCAACAGCGGGCAAGACATCCAGGGCATTTTCGGTCACTACCGCTACAACACCAACAACCGCAGCTATCACCTGTCCCTAGCCGGCAACCCTGCCGGCGCTGTTCGCATCAACACTTCGGCGAACGGTACGGCGGACCGCGTGGTGCAAACCACGGGAACGCCGCTGGCGAACCTGAACCAGTGGTACCATGTGATGATGACCATCGAGAGCGGCGTCGCCGCGAACCAGCAGATCAAGGTATACGTCAACGGTGAAGCCCAAGCCATGGCGAACCATGCTACCCAAGGGATTTTCGCCGGCAGCGTGGCCAACAACGCCGATCGTCCCTTCATCGGCGCCATGAATACCCAGTGGAACCACCGTTTCGGCGGCTTCATCGATGAGTTGCAGTTCTCCAACGGCGTGGCGCGCTCCGCCGACTGGGCCAAGTTGAGCTACGAGACGCAGAAGCCGGGTGCTTCCGCCGTCACGCTCGGAGCCACGGTCGCACCGGGCCGCGCGTTGTACTACCCCCTCAAGAATGCGGTGTATCTCCTGAATACCGCCATCGACGCCAACACCCCGGTGACCTCGGGAGCCGTGACGGGGAACTTCGCCATTACCCCCACCTCCCTGCCTGCGGGCCTGAGCTTCAACGCCAGCACGGGCGCCATCACCGGCACTCCCACGGCGACCACGACCACTGCGCAGGAGTATCGCGTGACGGCGACCGTCGGCGGCAATGCCGCGAGCGACACCATCACCATTTCCGTGACGGCCGGAACGCCTCCGAACCCGCCGACCAACGTCACGGGCGTAATGAGCAGCGGTCAGGTCCAGGTTTCCTGGTCGGCTCCCTTGGTGACGGGCAGCGCGCCCATCACCTCGTACGTCGTGCGCGCGGTCGAGGACACGAGCAAGACCTGCACTTGGACCACCGGCGATCTCACGTGCGCGGTGACCGGCCTGACCAACGGAACGGCCTACACCTTCACGGTGCGTGCCATCAGCGGCGCGGGCAGCAGTGATGCCTCCGCGCCTTCGGTGGCCATCACACCTGCCGGCCGTCCGGTCGCCCCCACCGGCGTTCAGGTCGAGTTGCTCTCCGGCGCCGGGCAGAACGCCACGGCCACGGTTTCCTGGACGGCTCCGACGTCCGACGGCGGCCTGCCGATTTCGGGAACGTTCGTGTTCGGCGAACCCTCGGGCGCCTGCTTCGCGCCGGCTCCCAACACCAGCTGCACGGTGTCGGGCCTCGCGTATGGAACCCCTTACACCTTCCGCGCCGCGGCCTCGAACAGCGTCGGCATCGGGGATACCTCGGCGGCCTCCGCAGCCTTCACTCCTGTGTCCATTCTGCCGGGCAGCTTCGTGCTGCAGGCGACGGGATCGGCTCAGCCCTTCACCTTCGTGCTTTCGCAGGATGCGATCGCCAGCACGGATGCCTTCACGATGACGATCAGCGATGTCTGGGGACGCACGGTTTGGTCGCGGACGGTTCACCCCGCCCGCGACGGTAGCCGCGAGCTGACCTGGAACAGCCGCAACACCAGCGGCCAGGTCGTGTCCTCGGGCATGTACGTGGTGCGCGTGACGATGCAGAACGGGGCGAATGCCACCAACTTCATCGAGCGCACGGTCAAACGCTGATTCCAGCGAAACCCGACCAAAAAGGCCTCCCGGAGACGGGAGGCCTTTTTTTTGCCCGCACCGTGATGCCCATATTTTCTCGCAAATCACCCGTGCAACCGGAGCGGGGGCCATAGATTAGGGGGCGCGGGGACTTGGCGCTTCCGCCGGGCAGTTCTTCGTCGACGGCCCGAATGCAGGGGGAAACTTCATGAGGAAGCTCGCAATGATGGCTGCGCTCGTCGCGCTGGCTGCAGGGGTCGCCCACGCGCAGGTCTATGGTGCCTGGGCCAAGTACAGAACTGTCATGATCAACACCACGTCGGCCAACGGCGGCGCCGGGGTGGAGACGACTCAGGCGGATTTCCCCGTCCTCGTGCGCTTGACCAACCAGGCGCTCTCCACAGGCGCGAATGCCTTGTCGGAGGCCCTGCCAAACGGGGCCGACCTTCGCTTCTCCAACGCGACGGGAGATGTCGCCCTTGCCTACGAGATCGAGCACTGGTCGGCGTCGGGCGCCGACATCTGGGTCCGTGTGCCCTCGGTGGCGGGGAACGGTACCACGACGATCCGCATGTACTGGGGCAATTCGTCGGCTGTCAGCGAATCGAACGGCCCCGCCGTCTTCGACACGGCCAATGGTTTCGCCGCCGTGTGGCACATGAACGGAGCCGGTGCGGGGGGGCAGGTCGACGAAGTCGATGCCACGGGCGGCGGACTGACGGCCACGCAATTCAGCACCGGTGGCGGCAACCCCGCCAGCTCCGACGAAAACGGCGTGGGCTATTTCCGCGTCTTGTCCTCGTCGAGCAACACGGCCGGACAGGGCTTCACGACGAACAACCCCGATCGTGCGAATTTCACGAGTTCCCAGAGTTACAAGGTGTCCGCCTGGGTGAATCCGACTTCCGTGGATCACAACGCGTATCCCACCATCGCCAGCAAGCACGACAACCTCTGGTCGTTGCGGGCCAACTCCGCTGCGGTCGGACCGTGGCTGTTCTTCTACGGGCCGACTCCGTGGCCGGGTGCGACTTCGAGCACCAGCGCGGTTCTGGGCCAGTGGCAGCATGTCGCCGGTGTTCGTGATGTCTCGGACAACTCCCTGCGGATCTACGTCAACGGCGTTCTCGCCGGGAGCAACACCAGTGCCGCGCCGGGCGGTACGCAACCGCAGAATACATCGGTGGCCATCGGGCGGCGCAGCGAAACCGCGGACCGGTTCTTCAACGGTGCCATCAGCGAGGTGCGCGTCGAGGGAGTGGCCCGCACGGCGGACTGGATCAAACTCGAGTACGAAACGCAGAAACCCGGAGCAACCGCAGTCACGTTCGGGACGACGGTGAGCGTGCAGGCACGCACGTTGTTCTATCCGCTCAAGCACGCCACCTACCTGCAAAACGTGGCGATCGAGAACAACGTTCCCGTGGTGCAGGGCACTGCATCGGGGTTCACGATCAACCCGACGGGGCTGCCGGCAGGATTGTCCTTCAACACCACGACCGGCGTGATCTCGGGCACGCCTACGTCGATCGGCGCGGCACAGCAGTATATCGTCACGGTCAACCTCCAGGGCGGGGGATCCGGGGCCGATACCCTCACCATCGCCGTGACCGCGGGGAGCCCCCCCGGCGCACCCACCAATGTGACGGCCGTTGCGGCTCCGGGACAGGCCACGGTTTCCTGGACGGCGCCGCTTTCGAGCGGTTCTTCCGCGATCACCGGGTACACCGTGCGCGCAGTGCAGGACACGAGCAAGACTTGTGCGTGGACCTCGGGACAGCTGAACTGCACGGTTGCGGGGTTGACCAACGGAACGGCCTATACCTTCACGGTGGTGGCGAGCAACGGCGTGGGACCCGGCCCGGTCTCGTCTCCATCGTCTCCTGTCACTCCCGCCGGGCGTCCGTCGGCGCCGACGAACGTGACGGTGGCCATCCTCTTGGCGACGGGAGCCACTGCCTCCGCGACGGTTTCATGGATGGCGCCGGCTTCGAGCGGTGGCATGCCCGTGACCGGAACCTTCGTGTTCGGGAGCCCTTCGGGGGCTTGTTTCGCGGCGCAGCCCAACACGTCGTGCAACGTCATCAACCTTGCGTACGGGACCGAGTACACCTTCCGTGCCGCGGCTTCGAATAGCGTCGGCATCGGAGACACGTCGACAGCATCGGCACCCTTCACGCCCACGCCGTCTTCCCTGCTGCCGGGGAGTTTCGCGCTGCAGGCAGGTGGGGCGGCGCGCCCCTTCACCTTCGTCCTGGCTCCCGAGGCGGTCGCCAGCACCGAGGCCTTTACCTTGTCGGTTCACGACGTGTGGGGGCGCACGGTGTGGTCGCGCACGGTGCATCCCGCGAAGGACGGCACGCGTGAACTGGTCTGGGACAACCGCAACGCCAGCGGCCGCGTTGTTTCAGCGGGGCTTTACATCGTGCGTGTGTCGATGCTGAACGGCGGCCGAACCGTCGGCTTCATCGAACGGGCGATCACGCACTGACGGCTGTCGCTTGCCACACGGTCGTTGCGAATGAAGGGCGTGTTCATCAAGGGAGGCGGCAGCATTTTGGGGTCCGTGTCGGGGAACAGGATGCGACAGGGATCTTTCGGATTCCCCCCGTGGCGGAGGAGGCGTGGCGGGGTGTTCGATGGGTCGGGCGGGATGATCGGAAAGAACCTGCAATCGTTTCAGGGAGCCACAATCAGGAGGGACTTATGTTGTTCTGGAGAAAAATCGCGGCGACAGTCGCACTCGCTGCTGCAACGAGCCTTTCGCAGCCGGCGGAGCTTTTCGGGCGTTATCTCGACGTGACGGTGAATACGACGGCATCGGGAGGCGGGGCAGGAGTGGATTCCGCCGTGACCGACTTTCCGTTGCTGTTGCGCCTGACTCCGGCCACGGCGGCTGCGCCGCTCGCAGAGGCGCTGCCGGGTGGCGCGGATCTCCGTTTTACGGATGCGAACCGCAATCCCGTCGCACACGAAACCGAATACTGGTCCGATACCTTGGCGATCATCTGGGTGCGGGCCTCGCGCATTGAGGGCAACGCCAACACGACGCTCCGCATGCACTGGGGAAAGGCCGGCGTTTCGAACGCATCGAATCCTTCCGGGGTGTTCAATGCGTCCAATGGTTATCTCGCGGTATTTCACCTGAACGAGGCATCGGGCGACACGATTCGCGATGCCACCGGCAATCACAAGGGAGTTCCTGCCGGGCCGGCCAATCCGGTGCACGTTCCGGCCGGCGCGGGATCCCACTTGGGAGGGGCCAAACACTTCGGTGGCGATCTCGATTCGCACCTGACCGTGGGAGGAGCCTATATCGTGCGTGCCGCCAGCGGCGCCGGATCCCACAACCTTTTCAATTTCAGCGAGCCCGATCCGCGGTTCACGATTTCGGCCTGGGTTTGGATCGACGCGAACGTGGGAACTGACTGTTGTGTCGACCGGCGTCGGGGGATCATCACCAAGGCGGATCACGGAGGTTCGACCAATGGTGCGGATCCGGAGCCGATGTCGTGGTTCATGCGCCCCAACTTTCAGACCGGGGCGAATTCCGCGTCGCGCTACCAGTTCCAGCCCGGGAGTGAAACCGCGTCGGGAGCATATACTATCGCGATGAACACCTCGAGCACGGGGATCTGGACCTATTTGAGTTTCTCCGCAACGGGCCCGGGCCTGCCGAATGCGCTCCGCGGTTACCATGAAGGCGTCACGACTTTCCTGAATTCGCCGGCCAACGATTTTCCCGAGCACGGCGTCCCCGTTGTCATCGGCGGTTTCTGGAGCAGTCTCGCCGCCGCAACCGACAGCGTGTCGCACTTTTTGAACGGGCGGATCGACGAGGTGCGTGTTTCCAACGTCGGCCGGACCAACGCGTGGATGGACCTTGAATTCCAGACGCAACGCCCGAACCAGACGGCTGTGGCTTACGGTGCGCCCCAGAACAACGACACGAGCAGGGTGTTCCTTTACGGCCTCCGCAGCGCGAGTTTTCTGGTCAATGCGCAAATCACGAACATTGCGCCCTACGTGAAGCCCGGAAACACCGCATCCGCCTACGCCATCGCTCCCACGCTTCCCGCGGGCCTGAACTTCAACACGACGACGGGAGTCATTTCCGGTACGCCGACATCGACGTCAGGAGTGCAGCAGTACATCGTCACGGCGACCATCGGGGGGAATCCTCACCCTGACACGCTTTCTCTTTCCGTCGTTTCCGGGACTCCTCCGGGCGCACCCGCCGGCGTCACGGCAACGGCTTCCCCTGGACAGGCCATCGTCACTTGGGGCGCGCCGACTTCGACAGGAAGCACTCCCATCACCGGCTACACCGTGACGTCTTCCCCCGGTGGCGCAACCTGCAACTGGACGACCGGGCCACTTTCGTGCACCGTCACGGGGCTGACTAATGGCACGGCCTACACCTTCACGGTCACGGCCACGAACAGCATCGGGACGGGCCCGGCCTCGTCGGCCTCCAATGCCGTGACGCCGGCCGCCAGGCCCGGCGCGCCGACTGCCGTCACGGTGGTCGGTGTGGAGGGAACTCCGACTTCGGCGACCGTGTCCTGGACGGCTCCGGCTTCCGATGGAGGCTCCGCCATCACCGGCAGCTTCGCATTCGGCAACCCCAGCGGCGCTTGCTTCGCAGCGGCCCCCGCCACCACTTGCTCGGTGAGCGGGTTGACGGTTGGCACGGCTTACACGTTCCGCGTGGCTTCTTCCAATGCGGTGGGCGCGGGTGATACATCTGCCGCGTCGGAGCCCTACACCCCGACGCCGGCGTCCCTGCTGCCGGGGAGTTTCGCGCTGCAGGCAGGTGGGACGGCGCGCCCCTTCACCTTCGTCCTGGCTCCCGAGGCGGTCGCCAGCACCGAGGCCTTCACCTTGTCGGTTCACGACGTGTGGGGGCGCACGGTGTGGTCGCGCACGGTGCATCCCGCGAAGGACGGCACGCGTGAACTGGTCTGGGACAACCGCAACGCCAGCGGCCACGTTGTTTCAGCGGGGCTTTACATCGTGCGTGTGTCGATGCTGAACGGCGGCCGAACCGTCGGCTTCATCGAGCGGACGATCAGGCACTGAACGCGGAAGGAACGGGGGTCCCGAAAAAGCCTCCCACGGGAGGCTTTTTCGCGGGAGGCCCCTTCGGCGGGCGACTCACAGCGGTTTTCTGGTTCGACGGGGAAATGTTCCGGGGGAGTGGGGGCGTGGCCGGAAGGCGCCACGCCTAAAAAAACCGAAATAGCGGCACCGGGATGCGTGCTGGAGGAATAGATTTCGTTGTGGTCGAAACGGGAGCCTTGTGCATCTCCCGTCAATCCATTCAAGGAGAGGATGTTCCCATGAAAAAGCTGATTGCCATGGCCGCACTGGCGGCCTTTGTTTCGGTACCCCATGCCCAGAATTTCGGAACCTGGGCGAAGTATCGTACGGTCACCATCAACACAACATCAGCCGGCGGTGGCGCCGGTGTCGCGGCCACGCTGACCGATTTTCCGGTCTTGGTGCGCCTGACGGATGCCTCCAACGCCACCGGCGCCGACGTCTTGTCCGAGGCACTGGCGGGTGGCGCCGACATTCGCTTCACGAATGCGGCGGGGACGGTGGTTTTGCCCCATGAAATCGATCATTGGTCCGCGACCGGCGCGGCGATCTGGGTGAAGGTTCCTTCCGTGGCCGGGAATGCGAATACCGAGATCCGCATGTATTGGAACAGGCCCGGCAGTTCAAGCTCGTCCGACGGAAATGCCGTGTTCCCGGCTTCCAATGGCTATGTGGGGGTTTGGCACATGGGCGGCCCCGACGGTCCGCGCCCGAATGCGACCGTGGGGGGGCCGGCCGCCGTGGCGGCCCCCACCGCCGCCGGCCCCACCATAGCCGGGCGCGCGCGGGCCCGCGTGGTCGGCCGGGCGGGCAGCCGGCCACGCGGGAACCGCGCCCC
>JBJHDK010000015.1:23615-39102 GCA_050486505.1 Fibrobacteria bacterium
ACGCTCACTGGTGGTGTCGTGGTGGCGGCGCTGGTGGCTGTCAACGCTGCTGGCGATGTCATCGACGATACTGGCGCTATTATCGCCGGAGTGCGCCAACCGCCAGACGGCCAGACCTTCGCCGGGCGCTCGCGTGCCGGCTTGATCGGCCTTGCGGACAGCCTGCAAGGCGGTACCGGCGCCACCGGCGGAGAGCACTTCGACGTGAGCCCGATGCCCGGGTTCGGCGACGGTTTCACGTTCTCCGCGTGGACCTACATCACATCGCTGACCAACCGCAGCTGGATGCGCTTCTTCGACTTCGGCAACGGGGAGGCCCAGGACAACATCTTCTTCGGGCGACAGGGCACGGGCACGACGATGATTTTCGACGTGTTCCCGGGCCAGGCCATTACCCAGACCGGGCAGATCGTGGCGAATGAGTGGCGGCACATTGCCGCCACGATTTCGGCATTCAACGAATCCACGCTCGAACAGTCGATCCGCATGTACGTGAACGGTGCGCAGGTCGGGGACGCGAGCACGGCGAGCTACGAGAGCGTGATCCGCAATTCGAGTTTCATCGGTCGCTCCAACTGGGCGGATGCGACGTTCACCGGGTTCATGGACGAGGTGCGGGTCTCGGAGGTCGAGCGTTCCGCGGACTGGCTCAAGCTGAGCTTCGAAACCCAGAAGGCGACGGCGACGGCGGTGACTTTGGGCGCGACCCAGACGCAGACGGTGAAGGCCATGTACTACGGGGAACAAACCCCCACCTATCTCGTGAATGCGGCGATCACCCCCAACACTCCGGTCGTGTCGGGGACTGCGACCGCATTTTCCGTCTCTTCGGGAACCCTTCCCGCCGGGTTGAGCCTTAACACGACGACCGGCGTCATCAGCGGCACGCCGACCACGGTGGCGGCCCAGGCCCAGGTGGTCATCAGCGCCACCGTTAACAGCAACCCGGTTCTGGACACCCTCAGGATCACGATTTCCGCAGGGGATCCCCCCGGCCCCCCCACCAATGTCAGCGCAACGCGCGGCAATGCCCAAGCCACGGTTTCCTGGACGGCCCCCCTGATCAGCGGGACTTCTGCGATTACGTCCTACCTCGTCCGCGCGACTTCAGATACGACGAAGGGGTGCACCTGGACGACCGGCGACCTGAATTGCACCGTCACGGGGTTGACGAACGGTACAGCCTATTCGTTCGTCGTGCGCGCGGTGAGCAGCGTCGGTGCGGGAGCGTCTTCCGACTCTTCGGCTCCCGTGATTCCCGCCACGACCCCGGGTGCGCCGACGAACGTCACCGCGGCGCAGGCGACGGGCACGGAAACGTCGGCGGCCGTGACGGTTTCGTGGACGGCGCCTGCGAATGACGGGGGGCTTCCTGTGACGGGAACCTTCGTCTTCGGGAACCCGGGCGGGTTGTGCTTTGCCGCGGCTCCCGCCACCAGTTGCAGCGTGACCGGCCTCGAGTACGGTACGGCATACACCTTCAGGGCTTCGTCCTCGAACGCGATCGGCGCCGGCGACACATCGGCGGCATCGGCAGCAATCACCCCGGTGGGGATTCTGCCCGGGAGCTTCGCGATCCAGAAAACGGGCCTCTCCGGGGCCTTTACGTTCACGCTTTCGGAACAGGCGATCGCCAGTACGGAGGCCTTCACCCTGTCGATCAGCGATCTCTGGGGGCGTACCGTGTGGACCCGCACGGTGCATCCGTCAAGGGACAACATCCGCGAGGTGGCCTGGAACGGCCGAAATACGAGCGGCAGGGAAGTTTCTGCGGGCGTGTATCTCGTGCGCGTTCAAACCATCAGTGGAGGCGCGGCGTTGAATTTCGTCCAAAAAGCCACGAATACCCGCTGATTCGGGCTTTCCGGAGCCGTTAAGTCTGCCCGAAGCCCCTGCTCCCCTAGAGCAGGGGCTTTTTCGTGCATTCGGGGCAATTCCCAAGAAAGATGAAAATTTGGCAGCAATTCCCGTCTTTCGCGATATTTTAAAGAGACGTGGAAGTGTGAAACTGCACTTCAATCAAACTCATGAACCAGGAGATTCCATAAGGATCAACCAACCAGAGAGAGGAGATACAATGAAAACCGTAGCACTGCTGGCGACCGCGGCACTTCTTGCCGGGGCCGTTCAGGCGCAGACCTTGGGGACGTGGGCGAATTATCGCAACGTCACCATCAATACCACGAATTCGGACGGGGGTGCCAATGTCAGCGGCACCGTGACCAATTACCCGGTCCTCGTCCGCCTCAGCAACGCGCACGACAGTCTTGGAGCGAACGTGTTGTCGGGGGCCTTGGCAGGTGGAGCGGATCTCCGTTTCACGAACGCCGCGGGAACCGAAATCCTTCCGCATGAGATCGACTACTGGTCCGCCACGGATGCGGCGATCTGGGTACGCGTTCCCAGCGTGGCCGGCAACGGCACGACTACCATCCGCATGTACTGGAACCGGGCCGGAACGCCGAGCGCTTCCGACGGCTCGGAGGTGTTCCGCTCCTCGGACGGCTTTATCGGAGTCTGGCATATGGGTGGTCCCGACGGTCCGCGTCCCAATGCGGTGGGGCCGGGCAACCCGGCGACTCCGGTCAACGCCGCGGGAACTTTCGAGGGGCGTTCGCGCCCCGGCATCATCGGTCTCTCAGACAGCCTCGCCGGCGGCGGCTCGGGCGGGGCAGGGGAGCACTTCGATCTCGGTCCCGGCTTCAACGATTTCAGCCAGGGGTTGACCTACACTTCCTGGACCTACTTCACGACCTTCACCGGCAGCTGGTGGCGCTGGTTCGACATCGGCAACGGTCCCGGGCAGGATGAAATCTGGCTGGGTCGGAACGGGAATACCGCCACCCTGACGTTCGAGAATGCGACATCCGGAACGGGCGATCGCACGAGCCTGACGAACGTCATCACGACGGGCAACCAGAACCGCTGGATGCACGTGGGGTTGACCGTGGGTCCGTTCTCGGGAGGGTCCGCTCCCGTCAACATCTACATCGACGGCGGCGCGCAGACCCAGTCGGGAACCTCCTCGAGTGCCTTCCCGGTGGTGGAGCGCACTTTGAATTACCTCGCACGCTCGAACTGGGGATCCGATGCCTTCTTCCGCGGCTTCATGGATGAGCAGCGCATGTTCAACGTGCAGAAGTCGGCCGACTGGATCAAGCTCGACTACGAAACGCAACGACTGGAAGCGACAGCCGTGCGCCTGGGTGCGACGCAGACGCAGACCGTGAAGGCCATGTTCTACGGCGATCAGCAGCCCACATACCTCGTCAATGTCGCCATCAGCCCGAACAACCCGGTGGTTTCAGGCTCGGCCAGCGGCTTCTCCGTGACGTCGGGGACCTTGCCCGCGGGCTTGAACCTGAACAGCTCGACCGGCGTGATCTCGGGCACCCCCACCACGGTGGCGGCCCAGACCCAGGTCGTCATCGGCGCCACGGTGAACAGCAACCAGGTGCTCGATACCCTGAGGATCACGATCACGGCAGGGGATCCCCCCAATGCCCCCACCAACGTGGTGGCGATTTCCGGCAATGCCGAGGCGACGGTGAGCTGGTCGGCGCCGGTGATCACGGGCACGACGCCCATCACCAGCTACGTCGTCAGGGCGGTGGAGGACACCAGCAAGACCTGCACGTGGTCGACGGGCGATCTGAACTGTACGGTGACGGGACTGACGAATGGAACGGCTTACACGTTCACGGTCAGGGCAGTGAACAGCGTGGGCCCGAGCCCGGCGTCGGCTCCCTCCGCTGCCGTGACTCCGGCCACGCGGCCCAGCGCCCCGACGAATGTCCAGGTGAGCCAGCTTTCGGGCTCGGGCCAGACGGCGACGGCCCGGGTGTCCTGGACGGCCCCCGCTTCGGACGGCGGCCAGTCGATCACGGGGAGCTTCGTCTTCGGGACACCGAGCGGCGCATGTTTCGCACCGGCCGGCGACACGACCTGCACGGTCGGGAACCTCGCCTACGAAACCGAGTACACGTTCCGGGTCGCGGCCTCGAACTCCGTCGGCATGGGAGACACCTCCCAGGCTTCGAATGCCTTGACGCCGGTCGGCATTCTGCCCGGGACCTTTGCGATCCAAAAGACGGGGCTTTCGCAGCCGTTCACGTTCACGCTCTCGGAGCAGGCCATGGCCAGTACCGAAGCCTTCACGCTCTCGATCAGCGATGTGTGGGGACGGACGATTTGGTCCCGCACCGTGCATCCCTCGCGGGACAATGTCCGTGAACTGACCTGGAACGGCCGGAATACGAGTGGCCGGGACGTCTCGGCCGGTATGTACCTGGTTCGGGTGCACATGGTGAGCGGCGGAGTCGCGACCAACTTCGTGCAAAAGGCGAGCAGTTTGCGTTGACCCGCGAAATCTCCGGATTTTCAAGGAAAAGCTCCTCTTTCGGGGAGCTTTTTCTGTTGCCGGGGTGCCGCCAGGGATGCGGTGCCGTCACTTTCCTGAAAATTTCCCCCCACGAAACCAGTCCCAAGTGATAACTTACCATGCACTTGACGATGTGAAAATTTTCATTTCGGCAAAGCAATTGCGTTTAGACCAATTCACAGGGGAGAGACATCATGAAAAAGCTCATTGCAGCCGCGGCCTTGTGTGCCATGGCAGGGGTGGCTGTTGCCCAGCCGGTGCAGACTTGGGGCCGCTATCAAGACATCACGATTAATACAACGGCCACTGGGGGCGGCGCGAATGTGGCGGGCCCGGTCACGAATTTTCCGTTGCTGGTTCGTCTGAACACGACGAATGCCTCGGCGATGTTCGCCGAGGTTCTCCCCGGCGGAGCGGATCTGCGTTTTGCGGATGCGAACGGCACGCAGCTCGCGTACAGCATTGAAAGCTGGTCCGACACGGCGGCGATCGTGTGGGTCCGCATGCCCGTCGTGGCCGGGAACGGCAACACGCAATTGCGCATGTACTGGGGCAAGGCGGGGCAGGCCAGCGCCTCCAACAGCGCTGCGACATTCGATGGTTTCACCGGCGTGTGGCACATGAACGAAGCCCAGGGAACGGGGCCGCAGGACGCGACGTCGAACGGAATCAACTTCACCGCGCATGGCGCGGTTTCCTCCGTGCCCGGCATCATCGGCAATGCCCGTTATTACAACGAGGGCGAGGCGAGCACGGGAAATGATGCGGGGAGCATGACGACCTACAAGGTCGACTCCATCAACAACACGGCTGCGAGCAACGGCGCTCTCCTGCGCGCGCAGGCGAACGCGGCGATCACCGTGTCGGCCTGGGTGAATCGCCAGGGCGGAAGCAACGGCGCATCCGGCATCTTCGGCCAGTTCCGTTACTCCGCCGGCGCGCATCGCAGCTGGTCCCTGCTGCGCAATGCCAGCGGGTACCGGGTGATCGTGTCCACGGAGGGAACCGGGGACGACATCAGCGTGGTGACGCCGACCAACTGGGGCGCGGCGACGAACAATCAATGGCATCACGTGACGGCGACCATTTCCGCCGTGGACGGCGTGCGGATTTACGTCAACGGCAACCTCGAGGCGACCGAGACCACGCCTGCACAGCCCTTCATTGCGACCAACGCCGCCGCGCGCCCCTTGATCGGCGCGCTTGAGCGCAACTTTTCGCAACGCTTCGTCGGCTACGTCGACGAACTGCGCTTCGTGAATGGCGCGGTCCGGAGCCCGGAGTGGGTCAAGCTCGACTACGAGACCCAGCGTGCCGGGGCCACGGCCCTGACATTCGGTGCGGCGCAAACCAACGACACATCGCGCGTCTTCCTGTACCCCCAGAAGGTTGCGAGCTATACCCAGAACGTGCAGATCACCCCGAACATTCCTTTCATCAGGGAAGGCAACACGGCGACGGCATTTTCGATCAACAACACGTTGCCCGCTGGTTTGAGCTTCAACACGACCACCGGCGTGATTTCAGGGACACCGACGGCGTTGGCCGCCTCGGCATCGTACATCGTGACGGCGACCATCGGTGGAAACCCGCATCGTGATACACTGACCATCGGGGTGGTTGCGGGGAATCCCCCCGGCGCTCCCACCAACGTGACGGCGGTTGCGGCTTCCGGCCAGGCGACCGTGACCTGGGCGGCTCCCTCCGTGAGCGGGACAACGGCCATTACGGGGTACACCGTGACGGCGACGCCCGGTGGGGGGACGTGTTCCTGGACCACCGGCCCCTTGAGCTGCACGGTGACGGGGTTGACGAATGGAACCTCGTACACGTTCACTGTCGTGGCGTCCAACAGCGTCGGCCCGGGGCCCGCGTCCTCGCCTTCCACCGCAGTGACGCCCGCGGGACGCCCTGCGGCTCCGACCGGCGTGGCGGTAGCCTTGCTCTCCGCAGCCGGGCAGCAAGCGACGGCGACGGTGTCCTGGACGGCTCCGGCATCTGACGGCGGTCTGCCGATCACGGGTACCTTCGTGTTCGGGAGCCCGACGGGTGCCTGCTTCGCACCGGCGCCGAACACCAGTTGCACGGTCGGCAGTCTGACCTACGGGACGGCCTACACCTTCCGCGCGGCCGCTTCCAATTCGGTTGGGATCGGGGACACATCTGCGGCATCCGAAGCTTTTACACCGGTGAATCTCATGCCCGGCAGCTTCGCGATCCAAAAGACGGGGCTTTCGCAGCCGTTCACGTTCACGCTCTCGGAGCAGGCCATGGCCAGCACCGAAGCCTTCACATTGTCGATCAGTGATGTGTGGGGACGGACCATCTGGTCCCGTACCGTGCACCCCTCGCGGGACAATGTTCGTGAGCTGACCTGGAACGGCCGGAACACGAGTGGCCGGGAAGTCTCTGCCGGCATGTACCTGGTTCGGGTCCACATGGTGAATGGCGGAGTCGTCACCGACTTCGTGCAGAAGGCTGGCAGTCTTCGCTGATCTGGCAGTCGCCAACAAAAAAGCCTCCCTTTCGGGGAGGCTTTTTTGTTTGGGAGATATGAAAACACATTGACACCGATCTTTTACGTACGCTCCGTGCATGTGAAAGAAGCATGGAACGTACTTTACAGAAATTTCACGGGCGAAAATCCGGGTTCCGGGTTATATTCCGCCAAAGTTGCCGTAGCTTGGACAGGTTTCGTGCTTCGGTGACTGGTTTACCCGCGTAAAAGTTCAACATTCAGGGGAGAGAAATGAAAAAAGCCCTTTTTGCGGCCGTTTTGGCGGTCGTTGTCGGTACGGTTCATGCCCAGCAGCAGTATGCCGCGTGGAGCAATTACCGTGAAATCACCATCAATACCACCAACACCGATGGCGGCGCAAACGTCACCGATGCCGTCACCGATTTTCCGGTTCTGGTCCGGTTGACCAATGCCAATGCCGCCTCCGGGAGCGACGTGCTCTCCGGTGCGCTTGCCAACGGGGCGGACATCCGCTTCTCGAACGCGAATGGCACGGTCGCGCTGCCTTATGAGATCGAGCGCTGGTCCGCATCGGCAGCCGAGATCTGGGTGCGCGTTCCGACGATCTCAGGCAATGCCAACACGACGATCCGCATGTACTGGGGCCGCTCCGGCGCGACCAGCCAGTCGAACGGTTCGGCCGTCTTCGGCAACAACGGATTCATCGGTGTGTGGCACATGGGCAATGCGACCGGTGCCGCGGCCCGTCCCAATGCCGTCAGCCCGGGCTTTAACGACGCCATCCCGGCCGGTAACTTCACCTCTACCATGACGCCGCGAGCCGGAGCCATCGGCCTTGCCGACAGCCTTCGCAGCCAGAGCGGCGACCAGGACGGTGCCGACCACTTCGATTTGGGCGTGATCAATTTCCCGAACCAGCAAATCACCGTGTCCTTCTGGGCATTCTTGCCGAACCCCCAGAATTTCACGAACTGGACGCACTTCTTTTCGCACGGCAACGGTAACCTTGAGGACAATATCTGGATCGGCCGTCAGGCTACCACGAACAACATGCGTGCACGTGGCGCAGTACCGGGATCTGAGTCGGGAAATGAAACCAACACGACGATCACGAACGGCCTCGTTCCCCTAGCGACCTGGATGTATGTCGGCGTGACCAAGGACAGCACCAACGGTCGCCGCTGGCGCGTGTTCCGCAATGGCGAGATGGCGATCAACTATTACAACGCCAATGACAACCACAACTTCAACAGCGGCACGCGCCAGTTCAATTACATCGCGCGCTCCCTGTGGCCCGACCGCAACTTCCACTTCGTGGTGGATGAGTACCGTCTCTCCTCCATCGCGCGCAGCCCGGCCTGGATGAAGCTTGAGTTCGAGACCACCCGTCCCGGAGGCACGGCCGTCACCCTCGGCACGACGCAAAGCCAGTCGGCGCCGGCATTGGCCTATCTCGACAAGAGCCCGACCTACATCGTGGGCGCGGCCATCACGAACAACACGGCAGTCGTCAGCGGTGCCGCCTCCGGCTTCTCCATCGCGCCTTCGCTCCCCGCCGGCTTGAGCATCAATGCCAGCAACGGCACGATCTCAGGCACGCCCACCGCCGCCTCGGCCTCGACGCAATACGTCGTCACCGCCACGGTCGGCGGCAACACGGCCCGCGACACCCTGCACATCACCGTGGTGACGGGCACGCCGCCGGGCCAGCCGTCCGGTGTGACGGCGACTCCGGGGAACGCCGAAGCCACGGTCACCTGGGCGGGTTCCGCGCCGGGTTCCGCCCCGATCACCAGCTACGTCGTTCGCGCCGTGCAGGACACCTCCAAGTCCTGCACCTGGACGACCGGACCGCTTTCCTGCACCGTCACGGGCTTGACGAACGGCACTTCTTACACCTTCACCGTGCGTGCCGTGAGCAGTGTCGGCCCCGGACAAGCATCAGATCCTTCTGCAGCCGTTATTCCCGCGACGCGTCCCTCCGCGCCCACCAGCGTGCAGGCGTCGGTTCTCACGGCATCCGGAACGTCCGCCACCGCGACCGTTTCCTGGACCGCGCCCGCCTCCAACGGTGGCTTGCCGATCACCGGCACCTTCGTCTTTGGCACGCCGACAGGCGCGTGCTTCGCTCCGGGCGCGGCCACGAGCTGCACGGTCGGCAGCCTGGCGTACGGCACGGCTTATACGTTCCGTGCTGCCGCGGGCAATTCGCTTGGCATCGGCGACACCTCGGAGGCCTCTGCGGCATTGACGCCTTCGAGCCTGCTTCCGGGCACCTTCGCCATTCACATGACGGGTGCCATGAACGGATACTCCTTCGTTCTTTCCCCGGAGGCAATCGCCAGCACCGAAGCATTCACGATGTCGATCAGCGACATCTGGGGTCGCACGGTGTGGAGCAAGACCGTGCACCCGGCGCGCGACAATACCCGCGAGCTTTCCTGGAACGGCCGCAACACCAGCGGACAGCAGGTCTCAGCGGGCATGTATCTGGTGCGCGTTTCGACACTTAGTGGCGGAACGGCAACCAATTTCGTGCAAAAGACGGTCAGCACCCGCTGATTGCGCAAGCCGTGGCGGCTTCGGCCGTAAAAAAGGCTCCTGGATCCAGGAGCCTTTTTTTTTGTCGGAAAATGCGAACCACGGGATTTCACGGATGTACAAGAGGCTTCAGAATTTTTTCGAAATAATTTGTTACACGATCATTAAATTACCTCAACACAAAAACGACGAAACCAGGTAGATTCGAAGGGTTGTGATGGGCCACAAGGTCGAATCAAACGCGCAGTGCGTACCACGAAACGGAGAAACCATGAGAAAAGCAGCCCTCTTGTTCGGAATGGCGGCTTTCGCCGCAACAGCAAATGCCAACCTGATCTATCAAGATTGGGGAAAGTACCGCGAGATCACAATCAACACCGGTGCGACAGGTGCCAATGTCGCCGGTGCGGTCGCGAACTTCCCGGTGCTGGTTCGCCTTGCGAATACCAGTGCTGCGACGGGCAGCGATGTGCTCGCCCAGGCCGATTCCACTGGCGCGGACATTCGTTTCACCAACGTCACGGGTGATACCGCTTATCACCATGAAATCGATGCATGGTCCTCGACCGGAGCGGCGATCTGGGTGCTGATCCCCAACGTCGCCGGCAACGGTGAGACGAAGTTTCGCATGTACTGGGGCAACGACACGGCCTCCAGCACATCGAACGGGCACGCGGTCTTCGACACCGCGAACGGCTTCCTGAGTGTTTGGCACATGGGCGGCACGTCGGGTACTGTTCCGCGCGCCAACTCGGTGGCTGGCGGCGCGCCCGCGGAGCCCCGTGGAAGCGAGGAAAACATCGCTTCGGGGTGGCCGATGATCAACGGTGTCATCGGCTTGGCGGATACCTTGCGGGGACAGGATGGAACCAATGCCGCGGGCCGCCGCAATAACGACCACCTCAGGGTCGCCGGCGGGTTCAACAACTTCAACGGACAGCTGGCCTTTTCGGCATGGGTGTATGCCGTCATCGTCGCGAACGGCGAGTGGCAGCAATACTTGAGCATGGGTAACCACAACACGGGAAACCCGGCCGGGAATATCATCTGGTTCGGAAAGAGCGGAACGCTGGCCAGTGGTTCCAATCGCCAGATTGCCGAGGTGTTCAACGGTCCCACCAACCACTACGGGGGCGCCGCCAACACCATCACTCCCAACGAGTGGCAGCACGTTGTCTTCACCGTGAACGGAACCACGCAGGCGCTTTACAGGAACGGCGTTGAAACTCCGCACTCCACAGGCGCGGGTGCCACGTCGGGCCAGGTCATCGAGGACATCGTGCGCGACTCGGTCTTCATCGGGCGCGCGGGGGGGTGGCCCGATCGCAATGTTCGCGGTAACTTCGACGAGGTGCGCATCGCGCGTGCAGCCCGCAATGCCGACTGGTGGAAGCTGGAGTACGAGACGCAGAAGCCCGATGCGACCGCCATCACCCTTGGCGAGTCACAGGACGTCCCCCCCGTCAGCATCGCTGCCGCGGCCAATGCCGCACGCTACGCCGGCTTCTTCTCGGGCGAGGGAACCTTCGCGCTGTCTCCGGCCTCCATCGCGAACACGGAGCGCTTGACGCTCACTGTTTCCGACGTCTGGGGCCGCACCGTGTGGTCGAAGACCGTGCATCCCGCGCGCGACGGATCGCGTGCACTCTCGTGGAACGGCACGTCGCTGACCGGTTCGAATGTGGCTCCGGGCATGTACATGGTGCGCGCCACCGTCGTGAATGGCGGCAAGACGAGCCACCATGTGCAGCGGATGATCTCGGTTCGTCCGAACTGACGGGCATCACGAAAACAAAAACCCCTCCGCCTAGGCGGAGGGGTTTTTTGTTTGGGAGAGCGGCCGGAATTCGCCGGGGGTAAACAGGAATCCGTCGTGCCCTGGGGCCGGGGTCAGAAGTGCTTCAGCGGGGCCTTCCCGATGCTGAATACATTGAAGCCCATGGCGTGCAGCTTCGCATGGTCGAGGATGTTGCGTCCGTCGAACAGGAACGCCGGCTGGCGCATCGAGGCGAGAATCCGTGCGTAGTCCAGATCCCTGTACTGTTTCCACTCCGTAAGAACGGCGAGAGCATGGGCGCCCTCAGCGGCCTTGTAGGGGTCGGCTTCGAAGATGAGACGGTCGGCGACGTCCTTGAGATCGTTGCGCGCATTGTCGAGCGCCTTGGGATCGCTGACCACGACCTCGGCACGCTCTTCGAGCAAACCGCGGGTCACCGTGATCGCGGGGGACTCGCGTGTATCCCCGGTATCGGCCTTGAAGGCGAACCCCAACAGTGCGATGCGCTTGCCCGCCACCGTGTTGAACATGCTGGAGAGCATGGTCTGCACGAAGCGGTGCTGTTGCCACGTATTGATCCTGACCACCGATTCCCAATAGTCCGCCACTTCGTGCAGGCCATAGGTTTGGCAGATGTACACCAGGTTCAGGATATCCTTCTGGAAGCAGGACCCCCCGAATCCAACGCTGGCCTTCAGGAACTTCGGTCCGATACGACTGTCGGTTCCGATTGCGTAGGCGACTTCTCCCACATCGGCCTCGGTCTTTTCGCAAAGCGCCGAGATGCTGTTGATCGATGAAACGCGCTGTGCCAGGAAAGCGTTGGCGACGAGCTTGGAGAGTTCCGCGCTCCATACGTTCGACTCGATGATGTTGGCTTTCGGCACCCAGTGCGCGTAAATGTCCACCACGGCCTGACGGGCTTTCAGGCCCTCCGGTGTTTCGCGGGAACCGATCAGAACCCTGTCGGGCGATTCGAGATCTTTCACCGCGGTACCCTCGGCGAGAAACTCGGGATTCGAAAGTACCTCGAAGCGGATGCCGTTTTCATTGGCATTCAGGATGCGTTCCATCGCCTCGGCCGTGCGCACGGGTAGCGTGGACTTCTCGACGATGATCTTGCCCTCACTCGAGTTCGCGAGAATCTGCCGCGCGGTCTTTTCCCAGTACTGAAGATCGGCCGCCTTGCCGGCGCCTTGGCCGAAGCTCTTGGTGGGGGTGTTCACCGAAACGAAGATGATGTCCGCCTCGCGAATCCCCCCGTCAACGTCCGTGGAGAAAAAGAGGTTCTTCCCTCGCGCGGCGAACACGAGTTCGTCGAGTCCGGGTTCATAAATCGGGATGTCCGCGCTGTTCCACGCGTCGATCCTGGCCTTGTTGATGTCCACCACCGTGACCTTGTAGTCGGGACACTTGTGGGCGATCATCGCCATGGTGGGGCCGCCCACGTATCCGGCGCCGATGCAGAGAATTTTCTTTTTGAAGGTCATCGAAGGGAGATTCCTGGGGCTGAAAAGGAGCGCAAAAAGTAGCCATCATTCCGCAAACGGGGCGCCTGCGCCAACGGCGGGGCGTTCGCCGGCGCCACATTTTGAGGTGCACGGGCTTTTCCGCATCACGCGATTTCCACCAAGGTTGCCCCGGGGTTGTGGAAATCCGTGCGGTAACGCTTGACCCGGATGCTCCAGACGCTGTCGAGGGCGAGTCGCAGGCGCGTTCTGATGGAGTCGTGTCCGCGGTTGCTGTGCCCGTGCACGAGGCGGATCACGGATCCGCGGCGATGTCGCGACAGCGCGGCTTCCGCGGCCACGAGGGCCTCGTCCACGGCCATCCCGTGCAGGTCCACTTCCTCGTCGACGGGATACTCCGCCTGTTTTGCGGGCAGGAGTCCCGAGCTCCTGGGCCTGCGCCCGTTGCGGGCCTTACGTCCCATCGTGTTCTCCCAGTCCGGCAGGATCTTCGGCGAGGCGCTCTGCCGCGGTGCGCAGGGTGCCGAAGAACGGATGCGCCGGATTCCAGGCTTCGTCGGGGCGGCGTACCCCGTATTTCGCAGGATCGTTGTCGAGACTGAGGGCACGCACGCGGTCGCGCATCCAGGTCACGAAGGGGCGCTGTGCTTCCACCTTTAGCCGCGCCTCTCGGATGCGGGCTACCTCCGCACGAAGGCTGTCTGGCCATTCGATCGTCAGGCCGGACTTCTGCAGGAAGTGGATGTCCGCCAGGATCTCGAAGCCCGGATCGGGGATCCGCGCGAGGGCGAGCTGCGTGAGAATCTCCGCGTCCATTTCGCGGGTGAAGCCCTTGGCGTGGGCCGCTTCATGGCAGGCGGCGATCAGTCGCCAGTGGAGGGGTGCGGGGAGATCGCGCTCGCGGATGACGGCAAGTTCCCCGAACAGGGGATCGTGAAAGGCCGGCCCCCCGTAAACAAGCCCCAGCCTGGTGGTCAGAGGTCCCATGTCCTTGACGTTTCGCACGGTCCGTCCCGGCGGCAATCCCAGCCCCGCCAGAACGGTGTCCAGGCTCCCGTCGCACCTGCGTAGAACCGTGCGCTCATCGAAGGTCCTGAAGTAGTCCCAGGCAGGGAAACGGGCGTTTTGCTGCAGGCGCGCTTCCCTGAGGGCGGCCCAGACTAGGAAGGTGTCTTCGTCGATCCGTTCGATTCCGAGGCGTTCCGGGAGCGGGGTCCTCAGGGCCGTGGGCGCGATGGTGAAGGGAAAGGCTCCTTGACCCAGGGACAGCACGACAAGCAGGGTCGGCCCCAATACGAACGTGCACCTTCTGAACAGTCGGATCCGGAATCCCGGGGGCTTCAGAATGAAAGAAATGATGAACAACACGCTCGCAAGAATTCCGGTCCAGAGCGCCATCTCCACCACGGAGAAGGGGATGGCATCGGTGATGGTTCCCTTCAGGCGAGAGAGAGGGAGCCCCAGCGTTTTCCAGTAAAAATCAAAGAATGACATCCCTTAAAACTACTTTTGCCGGGGAGGGCCCATAGCTCAGTTGGTTAGAGCAGGCGACTCATAATCGCCCGGTCCTCCGTTCAATCCGGAGTGGGCCCACCATTTCGTCCGGGGGATTCTTCTGAAGAAACTGGTCTTTTTCGGCGAGGGATTAGTGTGTCCCCCCGCAGGGTACGGGGAGCATGTCCTTGACCTTTTGGTGTTGCGTCATCCCGGTGCAGCGCTGAAAGCCTATCATCCTGGTGAGGAACGTCTCACTCTTGAGGCCGCCCTTGCGGGACTGGCTCCCGTCATCGGCAAGGCTCCGGACTTCCTGCACCTCGGGTTCGGTCACACGGATGTGCTTGTCGGCCGCTCACCGGGGGAGGTTCTGCAGGGCTTCGAAGTCCTGCTGCAGACGCTTTTGATGAAAACGCAAGCGCGCATCACGCTTGCGAACCTGTGCGAGGCATTTCTTCCCGAAGCGATGCGTGTCGCTGCCCGGGAATGCAATGTCGCCTTGAAGGCCCTTGAGGGAGACCGCGTCCAAGTGCTGGACCTGAATCTGCCCGTGCTGCAATTTCTCGACCGGCATCGCCGGGGCGGCGGTGAAAAGCGGTCGCTGCACGAAAATGCCTTGCGCCTCACCTCGTTGGGAAGGACGCTGCTGGCACGCACGGTCTTTGAACAGGCTGAAATCGCAGGAATGTTCCCTGATTAACGGGCTTCATGCCGCTTTGTCCCTTTTCCGGAAGGACGGCATGAAGTATTTTCGGGGGTCGCGCCGCCGCTTTGCGGCAAGCAATGGAGGAGTCGCACATGGCTGAAGAGCAGGATCATCACGACAGGTTTTTGCGCAAGAATCAGGCTCTCAGCCGGGCATACGAGATTTCGCGCAAGGACAATGTCAAGGGGAAGTCGACCACGACGGAGCGCGTGCCGGTGATGGCCACTTGCTACCGCTGCAAGCAGGAAAAACCGACCCTGAAATTCCACATCACGGAAACGGGGCGCCATGAGGGAGCGGTTTCGGTCTCCAACGAATACGTCCCCTTGTGCGATGATTGCGCGCCCAAACGCAAGAAGAACGAACTCGAACTGACGCCCAAGCAAATTTCATCGCTCTTGCGCGGGGCGCGCAAGGGGCGTTTGTAGACCTGTCTTTGCAGGGGAAAATGATCGTTTGCCCCTGAGGCAAATGCGAAGGGCCTCCCGACGGGAGGCCCTTCGCATTTGCCATCGCGTACGTTTCACACGTAGTTCTGCTGCAGCACGCTGATCTCGGAAATGAATTCCTTGACTTCCTTGAATTTTCGATAAACCGACGCGAAGCGCACGTAGGCCACCTCGTCGACGTTGTGCAGGTG
>JBJHDK010000016.1:0-38899 GCA_050486505.1 Fibrobacteria bacterium
ACCGCAGCCATGAGCACATCGATGCGGCGACCTTCGTCAAGGACATCGAGCGAAGCCTCATCAACTCGGGCAAGGTCGAGTTCGTCGCGAGCAGCGCCGAGCGCGACCAGCTGCGCGAGGAGCGTGCCGATCAGGCGCAGCACTCCGCAATCGAGACCCGGCGCCTGCAGGGCGAGGAGGCCGGCGCCGAACTCATGCTCATGGGGACGATCAATTCCATCGTGGACCGTGAGGGGCGACGCGAGGTGATCTTCTACCAGGTCAATCTCGAGCTGGTGGAGATCGAAAGCAACCGCAAGCTCTGGATCGGTGACAAGAAAATCAAGAAATACCTGACCCGCAGCTCGGCCCGGATGTAGGGCAAAGCCCTTCCGGTTTTTGCCATGCGCTTCTGGGCCCTGGTCGCCTGCGCCGTGCTGTTGGCGGGTTGCGCGAATCGCGGTCTGGTGCGCTACGACGCCTTGGCGGGGCAGGCTGCGGCGCAGGAATACCTCGCCGCCGCGGAAGAGCTCCGCAAGAAGCGTTCCGCTCTCTACGGCAACCAGAGCGACCTGCTCTTCCACATGGACCTCGGCCTGCTGTACCATTACGCCGGCCTTTACGACAGCAGCATCGTCCACTTCGATCTGGCGGCTGAAATTCATGACGAACTGTTCACCCGCTCCGTGAGCGCCGAGGCGGCCTCCCTTCTGGTCAACGACAACATGCGCGCCTATCGCGGGCGATCTTACGAGATCATCTGGTTGCACGTGTTTCAGGCCTACAACTATCTGGCCATGGGTCGCCTGGATGGCGCGCGCGTCGAGATGCGGCGCGCGGATCTTGCCCTCAATGAAGTGCGCCGCACCGCAGGCAACCACAAAGCGGCCTACCGAGACGATGCGCTCTACCGCGCCACCGCCGCGCTCGTTTACGAAGCCCTGGGAGAAACGGACGCGGCAGCCATCTCCATCTATTTCGCCATACGGACGCTTCGGGACACGGGGCAGCCGGTTCCCGACGATCTCGCGGCGTGGGCCTACCGCCTTCTAGACGCGGCGGATCGTCCCAACGACATCCGGGAGCTGGAGCTTTCTCCGCCTCCCGGGCCCGATACCACCTTCGCCGGCGGGGGGGAAATCATCGTGATCGGCAGGCTGGGCCGCTCCCCTGCGTTGGGTGAAACGGTCTTTCAAGGGACTTGGATTCGGGACGGCCTGCTGGTGTTTCATTACCGCGATGCCGACGGGAACCGGATCACCGATGCCCTGCCCGCTCCCGGACTGCCGCCCTCCGAGCAGGAGAAAGCGGCACAGGGGCGCCGCACGCGTTCGGGAACCACGGTGTCCGTGAAGTGGGCCATGCCCGCCCTGAGAAATGTCCCGGTGCAGTCGCACAACCTCATGGTGGCCAGCGAGTTCGGCACCGCGCGTGGGGAAACCTGGGGCGACACCCGCACCCTGCTTGAGCGCGACCTCGAAGCGAACCACACGGCCGTCCTTGCTCGCACGGTCACTCGAGTGGTCGTGCGGACACTGGCCGCGCAGCGGGCCAAGTCCGAGATGACCGGGGACAACCCATGGCTCAACCTGCTGATGAGCCTCAGCGTCGATTTCTTCTCCTCGCAAATGGAGCAGGCCGACGTGCGCCTGTGGTTTCTGTTGCCGCGCACGGTCGAAGTGGTCCGGATTCCCGTGCCCGCCGGAAACCACACGCTCGAACTCGGCGCGGTCAACCAGGCGGGGCGAACGGTTTCCTCCGAGGTCGTGGATGTCACCGTAACCCCGGGCGGGAGGACCTTCGTCTTTTTTACTTCGCCCCGCTGAATCCCTCCGGGATCTTACTGCAACTCGATCAGGCGGAACGCGAGCCAAACGAGCCCCATCGCGCTGATGGCCAGGCTGGCGGGCACGACGATCCGCGCGAAGTACCACGACTTCTTGCGGAACCATACGGTCAACGCGAAGGCGATCGCAATGACTGCGACCTGACCGATTTCGACTCCGAGATTGAAGCCGATGAGCGCCGGCCAGAACGCTCCTTCCGGGAGTCCGAGATCGTGCAGAACCCCGGCGAAGCCCATGCCGTGAAGGAGGCCGAAGGCGAAGACCACGAGCCAGCGCGAAGCCCGCACCTTGCGGAAAAACACGTTCTCGATGCCGACCACGATGATTGAGAGTGCGATGAGAGGTTCGACGATCGCAGGAGACAACGCAAAAACCCCAAGCACGGACAGCGCAAGCGTGATGGAGTGGGCCACCGTGAATGCCGTGACCTGGAAGAGCAGCGGACGCATCCTGGTGGAAAAGAAGAAGAGTCCGAGCACGAAGAGGATGTGGTCGAGCCCGTAGGGCAGGATGTGCGCGAAGCCCAGCACGGTGAAGCGCCCGAACACGCCGTCGGTTCCGGCTCCGCCTTCGCGCGCGCGCTCCAGCAGGGAGTCGAGCGCGGTTTCGGCAAGGGGGAGGCGCAAGGTCCGGTCGAGGGTGAGCCAGCGCCGCTCGACCAAGGTGTCACGCCAGTAGACCGAAACGTCCGCGATGGTTTGCACCCCGAACTCCGGAAAGATCGCGGGGCTCACCCTCATTATCGTTCGCTCGCGCGGCAGCGCGGCCGCAAGAGTGAAAACATGGGTCGTGTCCCAGAATGCCGCGCTGTCCCGGACCAGGTCATCCTCGGGCCCGGCGCCTCCCCGCTTCCACTGGCGAACGCGGACATCCCGCAGGGCGCGGTTGTCGACCTGGAGGTTGAGCCGCGACAGCAGGTAGTGCACGGCGGACTCCTGGTGGCGTGCGAATTTTTCAGGATCGTATTCACCGTATTCCAGGTCGCTGCCAAGCGCGTACAGGAGATCGTCCGTATTGACGTCCAGCTTGATCGTGACGGAATCGGTCTCAAGCAGGCGGATCGTGATCTGGGACGTGCCGTTGGGATGCGCGTCGAGTGTCCGGGTTCCGGCCAGGATGATGCACAGCGAAAACAGGAGGACGGGAAATGAGGAAAATCGCGACATGGCGAGCCAATATAGCAGCGAACCCCCTGCCTGGATCCTGCCGTCAGGGGACGAGGGCGTCGCACATTGCGCGCACGTCGGAATCACGCAAGCCCGCGTGCAATGGAAGCGCGACCACGGTCCTCGCAAGAGCGCGTGCGACGGGGCATTCCACCCGTTCGGGCGCCCGGTAGACGGGCAGGTCCGGCAACGCGGCGGGATAGTACACCTGGTGTCCGATTCCCCGCGCGTCCAGCTGCGCGGCGAAGGCGGCGCGGTTCCGGGCCCGGACCACGAAGGCGTGCCAGGCGGATCGTCCCTCCCGTGCAGGGGTCAGCGGAACGATGTCCGGGTTGCCGCGCAGCACGCGCAGGTAGCGCGCCGCGATGGCGGTGCGGCGCGTGTTGTCCGCCGCGAGCGAGGGCAGCTTCAACCCGAGGAAGAGGGCCTGCACGGCATTCAGGCGTGCATTGTAGCCCGCCTCGACGGGATGAAAGCGGCGCGCCTGGCCATGGTCGCGCAATCGCCGCAGTCGCTCTGCCGTGCGCCGCGACGTTGTCAGGATCGCGCCGCCGTCGCCGATGCCACCGAGGTTCTTGGTGGGGTAGAAGGAAAAGCACCCGAACTCGCCGAGGGTTCCGAGCGGCCGCCCGCGCCACGTCCCGCCGTGCGCCTGCGCAGCATCCTCGATGAGGGCGACGCGCTTCCCCGCAAGCAGGCGCAGGGTGTCCATGTCGGCGGGGTGGCCGAAGAGGTGGGTCGCCACGATGGCGCGGGTCTTGCGCGTGATCACGCGCGCGACGGACATGGGGTCGAGACAGGCATCGCGCGGGCTGACATCGGCGAAGACCGGGCGGGCCCCCAGGTGTACGACGGGGCCGGCCGCGCCCGGGAAGGTGAGAGCCGGCAGCACGACCTCGTCCCCGGCCTTCACCCCCGCTGCGACCAGGGACAGGTGAAGGGCCATGGTGCCGCTCGAGACGGCGACGCAATGTCGGGCTCCCGTCGCGGCGGCGAAGCCGCCCTCGAAGGCTTCCACGGCAGGTCCGCCGACGAAGGAGCCGGCACGGTAAAGAGCCTTCATTTCACGCAGGAAGCGGGCTTCGAGACGCCGGTTGACGGAGTGGAGATCGAGAAACGGGACGGGATGCATCGGGCATCAAGGTAACTGCCCCCGGGCCGGGTCGGGCCCGCGCGGAGCCCCCCGAAATTCCCTGCAGTGTTCGCCGGGCTTTTCTAGGTTTAGCCCCCTGTTTTATTGCTGAAAAGGCGGGTTGCAAGCATGCCGAATCGAGTCATCGTGGGCGCCCAGTGGGGCGATGAGGGTAAGGCCAAGGTCGTGGACTATCTGACCGGCGAGGCGGATTACGTGATCCGTTTCCAGGGCGGCGCCAATGCCGGCCACACGGTCGAGGTGGGCGACGAAAAATTCGTGTTCCACTTGCTGCCCTCGGGCCTGATGCGCCCGGGGACGACCTGCGTGATCGGGAACGGCGTGGTGCTTGACCCCGAGCAGGTGCTGAAGGAAATCGGCGATGTGCGGGCCAAGGGAATCGACGCCGACGGGCGCCTGTGGCTTTCGGAGGCGGCGCACGTGGTGCTGCCCACCCACAAGCTTCTCGACCAGCTCAAGGAAAAGGCCGCAGGCAAGCACGCCATCGGCACGACCGGGCGCGGCATCGGCCCGGCCTACCACGACAAGGTTTCGCGCGTGGGCGTGCGGGTGGGCGACCTGCTCGAGGACGACCAGTTGCGCGCGCGTCTCGAGAAGGCGCTGGCCGCGCACAACGAGATCATCACGAAGATTTACGGGGGGACTGCCGTCGACGTCGATCCCGTGCATGCGCAGTACCGTGCCTTCGGGGAATCGCTGCGGCCTTACGTGGCGGACTGCGTCGCGCTGCTCGGCCAGGCGCTCAAGGAAAACAAGGGGCTTTTGTTCGAGGGCGCGCAGGGCACCATCCTCGACGTCGACCATGGAACCTACCCCTTCGTGACCTCGTCGAACACCATCGCGGGCGCGGCCTGCGCCGGATCGGGCGTGGGTCCGACCGCCATCGACCAGGTCCTCGGCGTGGTGAAGGCCTACACGACGCGCGTGGGCAATGGCCCCTTCCCGACGGAGATCGAGGGGGGGCTCGGTGCCGAATTGCGCCGCATCGGCCACGAGTTCGGCGCGACCACGGGACGGGAGCGGCGCTGCGGCTGGTTCGACGCCGTGGTGGTGCGCCGCGCAGCCATGGTCAACGGTCTGACGCATCTGGCCGTGACCAAGCTCGATGTGCTCGACACCTTCGACTCGATCGAAGTCTGCACGGCGTACGAGATCGACGGCAAGCGTGTCGACCACTTCCCGTCCTCTTTGGCACGGCTCGAGCGGGTCAAGCCGGTGTACGAGACCTTGCCCGGCTGGAAGTCCGATACGACGGCGATCACCCGCGCCGAGGACCTGCCCGTCAATGCGCGGAAATACCTTGATCGCCTCTCCGAACTGGTGGATGTTCCCGTGGGTCTGTTGTCGCTCGGCCCGAAGCGCCACCAGACCATCCGCATGGGGATGTGACGAGAATTTGGAATCGAGAATTGAGCCCCATGAGGTCACGGAGCGAACGAATCATTGAGGATCGGGAGTGGGGAGCAGGCCGCGTAAATTCATGACGTGTTTTTAGCCCCCCATACGATAAGAGCCTCCCATCGGGAGGCTCTTATCGTTGATGCAGGAAAGTTCCGGTCGCCGAGTGTTTGCTCCCGACTCCGCAGGGCAACCCCGGCGAACGTATCGAGGCGACTCTCAGAGAAGCGTCATCTTCTCGCTGTACACACCCGCGGGAGTGATGGCACGGATCACGTGCAGGCCTTTGCCCGACGTGGACGGCGCCCATTGGAAGGGAGCCTGCCCCGTGTGGGTACCGATGCGATTGCCGCGCATGTCGAAGGCCTCGAGCGTCACCCGGCCCGAGCCGCCGACATGGATGGTGTTGTCGATGAAGCTCATGGGCGCCGCAATGCGGGCATCGCGCACGCTGCCGCGGATGCCGGCGACGTTGCAGGCTTCTTCATTGTGCTTGACGAAGTAGGTCTTGTAGTTGGGGTTCTCCGGCGTCATGCAGCCTTCGAGGTCGAGAACTTCGACCTTGCGGAATCGGGTACCGTGCGACTCCGACTGCAGCAGGATGTAGCCGCCGGGAATGGGTGTTCCGTTGACGATGGTGACTCCGGGCGCGAGGTTGCTGGCGTTACCAGACCACTGAACCGGACGATAGTAGGTGTAGACCAATTGGTCTTCGACGTAGTAACGGATGATGGAATCGGCGTGTGCCACGACGGAAACCGTCAACCAGTTGGGTGCGAGCGCCTGGCTGCGGTCATTGTTCGCGGCCGACACGCAGTGGTTCGTGTTGACGCTTCCACCGGTCGGCGTGGTGTAGAATGCGGTTCCCGGGGTGCACAGGTTCATGGTGCTGTTGGGGTCCGCGCCTGTGTTGTTGGGGCCGAGCAGCTGCGCTTCCATGCTGATCGGGAAGTCCTGGTTGAGGCCCATGCTGGCCGCAGACTGCGAATGGTGCATGATGCCGTTGTTCTGAAGAGCCCAGGAGCCGGGGTTGCCGGCAACCTGGTTCCCGTAGAAATGGTGTTCCACCCGGACGATGAAGTACGAAAACTCCCTGTGCTTGTAGCCGATGTGCCCGAAGTTGTTGTTGAATGTCGTGTATTGGTCATAGTTCACTTCCAGAACGGTGTCTCCCTGGAACGTCGCCCAACGGAAGGTCCTGCGGGGATCGACGTTGAGCGCCGATCCCGTGATTTTGATGTCCCAGTCGTTCAGCAGGTTCGTATCGGCCTTGTTGAAGAGCTGGATCCAGGCGGAATCGTTCGGGCCTCCGCCGTATTGGGCATGCGTCGTGGTCGGGGACATGGCCAGGATGGCGACGAGGGCGAGCGTCGCGGAGACGCCGGGAAAAGTCAGATGCATGGGAAGATCCTTCGAAGAAACGAGCCATGAATATAAGGCGTAAATGCCGGACGCGGCCCTTGTTTCTTGGGGAATCCGCACGGAACCAGTCGCTGACCATCGGGATATTCCATCGGCGACCCGAAAAATTGCGTGGAGGTGGAATTTTTCGGCTCGGAGATACCGCGGAGATTCTCCCGCGCCGATTTACTTTTGCCCACCATGAGCAAAAAACAGGAAATCAGGCTGGGAATCGTCGGACTCGGAACCGTCGGGCAGGGTGTGGTCGAATTGATTGAACGGCATCGCGCTTTTTACTCCCGCGAGCTCGGGATCGATTTCCGCTTCGTCGCTGCGGGGGCCCGCCTCGACGAGGAGCTGGCGAAAGTGCGGGACGCGGGTTGCATGAAGTCGAAGGATGCCCTCGAGGTGGCGCGGCATCCCGATGTCGACATTTTCATCGAACTGGCGGGCGGCGAGGACATGCCCAAGCCCTGGATCGAGGCGGCACTGGGCGCGGGCAAGCACGTGGTGACGGCGAACAAGGCCCTGCTGGCGAAACACGGATCCGACCTGTTTCCGCTCGCCGCGCGGCAGGAGAGGGCCCTGATGTTCGAGGCGGCTGTGGGCGGCGGAATCCCCATCGTCCGTGCGTTGCAGGACAGCCTCGTCGGCAACGACATCGAGGGTCTTGCCTGCATCATCAATGGAACCTGCAACTACATCCTCACCGAGATGACGGTGAAGAAGAGCGCGTTCGACGAAACCCTCGCGGAAGCGCAGCGACTGGGGTATGCCGAGGCCAACCCGACCTTCGACGTGGACGGGATCGACTCCGTTCACAAAGTGGCCTTGTTGGCGTCGATGATCCATGGCCGTTATGTCGATTACCGCAAGCTGCACGTCGAGGGCATCCGCAATGTTTCCGCGCTCGATATCCAGACGGCGGCGGAGCTGGGGTACGAGGTCAAGCTGCTCGGCGTGGTGACTCAGTCCGGCGGAAGGATCCTTGCGGCCGTTTATCCCGCTCTTCTCGAGAAGGGTCATCAACTCGCATCGGTGCACGGGGTGCTGAACGCGGTGTATCTCAAGGCATCGGCGGCCGGTCCGCAGTTGTTCACCGGGGCGGGTGCGGGGCGTTATCCCACCGCCAGCGCGGTAACGGCTGATTTGGTGGCCATCGCGCGGAGGATGGCAGCGGGAGCCCCGGCGCGTCGGGAGATGGATTTCTTTACGGTGGACAACGCTGCGGATCTTCTTCCGATCGACGAACTGGAAACGGAGTTTTATCTCCGCCTCACCACGTTGGACAAGCCAGGCGTACTCAGCAAGGTTACGGGCATTCTCGGCGAACACGGGATCTCCATCCGCGCCCTGACGCAAAAACCCGAGCACGATCCCGAGAACGTGCCGGTCATCATCATCACGCACACCGCGCGCAATGCCGAAGTCATGGCCGCGCTCAGGAAAATCGACGCGCTCGAAGTGATCCGCGAGCCGACGCGTGTGATCCGGTTCTACCAGTAGTGGACGTTTTGCGCGTCGGCATCATCGGCACGGGCCATGTCGCGCGTCGTGCCCACCTCCCCGCGTGGCAGGCGCTGCGCCATGCGAAGGTCGTCGCGGTGTGCGACGTCGATGCAGGCGCTCTCGCCGACGCCACGCGCACACTCGACGGCGTCGTCGCGTTCGACGATTACCGCGCGCTGCTTGCTTCAGGCGTGGACGCCGTGTCGGTTTGCACGCCGAACGCGTCCCACTTCCCCGCGGCCTTGGCCGCCCTCGAGGCGGGCAAGCACGTGTTGTGCGAAAAGCCGTTGGGGGTTTCCCCCGCGGAAGCGACTGCGCTGGGAAACGTGGCCGAGGCGCGGGGGCTCGTGTTGATGACGCAGCACCAGTTGCGCTTCGACGGCCCCGCGGTCGCCGCCCGCGCCTGCGTGGATGCCGGCAGGCTCGGGTTCATCCACCATGCCCGCGTGCGCGTCCTGCGTCGCGATCGCATTCCTCCCTCGCCAGGCTTCCTTGATCGCGACATGGCGGGCGGGGGAGCGGGTCTCGATCTCGGCGTGCACGCGCTCGACATGGCCCTGTGGCTCATGGGGTTTCCCCGTCCCGTGAGAGTGACGGGAACGGTTCGCACCGATTTTGCGCGGGGTGATGCCATTCGCGGCAGGTGGGGCGACTGGGATCGTGCCGCGGTGTCGGTCGAGGATTTTGCAGCCGGCTTCGTGCATTTCGAAAATGGAGCCACACTTGCAGTGGAATGTGCGTGGCTCGGGCATCATGCCGAAGAAGGGCCCGAGTGCGTTCTCTCGGGCATGAACGGGGCGCTCCGTTGGCCGGCCTGCGAACTCACGTCCCAAGGGGCGTTCTTCCGCCGGGAGGCGCTGGAGATCCCCGAGGTCGGGTCGCCGCATTTTGCCGCCGTGCGCGCCTTTCACGATGCCGTCCGTTCAGGCGGTCCATCGCCCGTGCCCTGGCAGGAGGCCCGCACCTCCCTGGAAATCATCGAAGCCCTTTACGCGTCAGCGCGGGAAGGGAGAGAGATGAGAATTGAGAATTAAGAATTACGAATCGAACGCAGGGATCGTGCTTGTGTGAAGCACTAATGGGCGCAGCAGGTGAATCGCCGAACTTCGCACTTCAGGACATCCCCCTCTAACTCCTAATTCTTAACTCCTAATTCTTAACTCGTAATTTCACTCCCGTCACTCCGGTTTCCTGATCACCCACCGGTACGCCTGCATGACGTCGCGCTTGAAGACATCGGCAGTCCCCCACAGGTAAATCTGGAATTTACGGAAGAGTTCCTCTCCGAAACGCTCCGTGATGGAGGCGCGGTTTGCCTCCAGGTTGATGGACCATTGTCTCGCGGTGAGGTAGTAGCTGTGGCGGTCATCCCACACACCGAGCAACTGGAACGGGGTTTTTGCCAGCTCCGTCATCCACTCATGCAGCGCTGCTGGGGAGCAGTTGTTGGGATAGATGTGCCTGTAAATGAAGGAGTGGAAGTTGTACTTGGTGCGGCTGGCACTGGCGTCGAGATACATGCGCCCGCCGGGCTTGAGGAGCCGCTGGTAAGTGGCGATGGACTTCCCGTAGTCCGGCAGGTGTTCCGTCACCCCCAGATTGACGATGGCGTCGTATTGTATGCCAGGATCGTATTCGTAGAGATGCTTGTTTACCACGTCGCAGGGCAGGTTTTCCCGCCGGATGAGGGCGTTGAGATAATCCTCGCTTTCCTTCGAGATGGTGATCGAGGTGACGCGAATCCCCTGCTTGCCGGCGTGCTCGCTGAAAGCACCCCAACCCCCGCCGATGTCGAGTACGCGGTCGCCGGGTTTCACGCGGATCTGGTCCACGGCGAAATCCAGTTTGCGCGTCATGGCATCCTCGAGGCTTTCGTCGTCGCGTTCGTACACCGCCTGGGAGTAACAGCGGTGCCGCTTGTCCATGAAGGCGAGGTAGAAGTCGGGAGGATGGTCGTAGTGGCTCGAGATGCCGCTGCGGTCCATGCGGGCCTGGCCGAACAACATGGGCTTGACGAGGCTCCACGCGTAGCTGAGCGGGTGCCGGTCGGTGGTCATGTCGCGCATCGAGAACACGGCCTCCATGTCGCCGATGAAATCGAGGTGACCGTACATGTAGGCCTCGAGCAGGGTCGTCGCATCCAGTGAGGCCAGGGCCGAGACGGCGGTTTCGTTGTGGATGCGGACGGTGAATCCGGGTTGCTCCTGGCCGAAGGCGATCGGAGCTTCGTTGTGCCATTGCAGGTGGAACGGAGCGCCTTTGCCTCCCGCGTAATAGGTACGGGTGACCCTTTCAAGCAGCGAGACGAGTCGTTGGAAACGGACGGGTGCGGTCGAAGTCATCACGGGTCTCCAAAAAAGACTTCCGTGAAGATAATCCCGTGACGAAATTTATGCCGAGAGTTTGGGGTTGTTTTTGTGCCGGTCACCGTCACGCGCAGTTTTTTTGGCGAGATTGCGTTCCATGGCCGCGGTCAAGTCGACGCCGGTCTGGTTGGCGAGACACACGAGCACGAAGAGGATGTCGGCCATCTCGTCGCCGAGGTCGCGGCCTTCATCCGATTTCTTGAAGCTTTGGTCGCCGTAGGTGCGTGCCATGAGGCGGGCGAGTTCGCCGACTTCTTCCATGAGGACGGCGGTGTTGGTGAGTTCGGAGAAATAGCGGACGCCATGGGTCTTGATCCACACGTCGACGGTTTTCTGGGCTTCTTCGAGCGTCATGGGCCGCAAGCTAGATATTTGCGCCGCTTCCCCAAAAACGCATCTTTGACACCACATGAGCACCCCTCCCCGCATCGACCCGGATTTCCGGCCCCTCATCGTGCTTTGGGGTTTTCCCGAACTCAGCCAGACTTTCATCCATCGCGAGATCAGCGAATGGAAGCGCGCGCACCCGGGTCTGCGCATCCTCGCCGGAGAACGTCGCGATGGCGGCAGTCGTGATCCCGAGGTGCGCGAGTGGGCCGGCACCATCACCCGCTATCTGCCCTCTCCGTGGGTTTGGTTCCCGCGTGGGCTACTGCGTGGAGCGTTCCGCTTTTACCGCTTCCTGCCGGCCTTTGCCTGGATGCTCACGCGCCCTCATCGCTCGGCATTGCATCGCCTGCGCGGCCTGGCCATGTGCGTTGCCGCGGCCGATACCCTCCCGTGGCTGTTTCGCGCGCGACCCGATTACATCCACGCGCACTTCGCGTCCTACCACACCGAGTGGGCGATGTGCCTCGCGCGCATGAGCGGGATCCCGTACGGCGGGAGCTGGCATGCCGTGGACATCTGGAAGGACGCGAACATCCTGCCCGAGAAACTCCGCAATGCAAGAATCATCCTGACATGCACGCGGCATAATTACGACCACCTCGTGGCGCTCGCACCCGACGCGCGAGACAGGGTGCGGCTCGCCTATCACGGGATTCCGTTCGAGCGACTGGATGCGGCGGCGCATGCGAACGAGGGGGCTCCCGGCAACGATCCGGATGTTCCCGAAATGGTCGCCATCGGGCGACTGGTGGAGAAGAAGGGGTTTCATCATCTCCTGGATGCCTGCGGCAAGCTGCAGGATCAGGGGGTTCCCTTCCGCCTTCTGCTCGTCGGCGAGGGACCTGAGGACGGTCGCCTGCGCGACTTGGCCGCGCATCTGGGAATTTCCGGCAAGGTGGAGTTCGCCGGAGCACTGTCCAATGCCGAGGTTTTCCGGAGGCTCCACCGCGGCATCGTGCTGGTCGCGCCTTCGATCCGCGGGCCGGGCGGCGACATCGACGGGATTCCCAACGTGGTACTGGAGGCGATGGCGACGGGGCTCCCGGTGGTGGGGAGCGACTTTTCAGGGATCCCCGAGGTGGTCAGGCACGGGGAAACCGGATTACTGGTGCCGCCGGGCAACGCGGCGGCCCTGGCCGCCGCGTTGCGCGCGCTGCTCCAAGATCCGGAACGTGCGCGCGCGCTGGGCCGCGCGGCGTCGGCCTTCGTGCGGGAACACTTCGACGCGCGGGCCAACGCCCGGCGGCAGCTCGAGTGGATTCGGGAAGCAATGGGGAGGCGACGGGAGACGGGAGAGGGGAGTCATGTAAGCGCTTCGTAAGGGCGACCTGCACGTCGCCCTTACAGGGGTCGCTTTCGTCTCCCGTCTCCCATCTCACGTAGGCGGAATCGATTCCCAACGAGGCGGGGCGAAGTCGTAGCTGCCTGATTCCAGCAGGCGCACGAAATGTTCCACGCGCAAGGGATAGCTCGCGAGGCGATTGAAATAGCCTTCTTCGAATACGAAGTCCCCCTCACGCCAGAGATAACGCCCGGGGAGCCCCCCCACATACAACTGCGCCGGATTCCGGCAGCCGAACACCGACTGCATCTCGTTGACCAGATACTCGCCGCCCACGGTCTCGAAAACGTCGAGCGCCATGGAGTTGAACCTGAGGCGATCGCAAATGTCCTTGAGCATGAGCAGCAGCTCGCGGGGCGGCTCGACCCAGCCCTCTTTCTTGCTTCCGCTGGCAAGCCCGTTGTCGCCCTTGAGTTTTTGCCGTCCGAAGTAGGAGTCGCCGATGCGGATCAGGCGCCACTCCCACTTGATGTCGTGCCATTGCTGCAAGGTGACGTAGTTCCTCTGTACCGATCCGAGCAGGGGCACGGGAATTCCGGCGTATGACTTGGTGTAGACCTTGCCGAAGGAAAGGTTTCCGATGCCCAGCCCGAAGACGGCGTGCAGGTGGCGCCGCGCCTGACCGGGAGTCTTGAGGATGGTGATGCCGCTGCCGGCGGAACCGATGTTGTTTTTGGAGACGAGCGGATAGGGTGCGCTTCGCAGGAATGCCGCAGCTTCTTTTTTGTCGGTGAAGATCCACGTGCGGGGCGAAGGAATCCCGAAGAGCTCCTTCACGTGGGTTTGCAACCGCTTGTTCTCGTAGAAGAGCATCTCGTGCAGGGCGGGATACACCGGCTTGCGCAGGATCTCGGCAAGCACGTAGAGGCGCTCGTCGTACACCGCCTTGCGCTCGGGATAATCGCAGGGAGGCCGCGCGAGGAATCCGTCGCAACCCGATTCAAGGATGCGTTCGCGCCAGTCGTTCGCCATGAAGGGGATGACGACATGCGGTTGCCCGAGTTCCTCGCAGGCCTGCACATAGAACTTCCAGGAAGGATCGGTGCTTTCGAGAATGCCGAGTTTTTTCTTCATCGTGTACTCATCCCTTGCTTCAACGGAAATCCCGCAGCGCGGTGCGTTTCCGGAGGTAGAGCGCGAATGCCCCGTAGAGCAGCGCCGTCAGCGCGAAGCCGCCCGCGCGCTCCGCCAGGGCGGCTTCCGACACGGCCGGATACAGGGTGAATGACGCGGCTGCGAACCCCGCGATGAGCAGGGCCTGGATCCACAGGGGTCCGGAGTACAGGTGGATTCGGGAACGGCGCACCTGCAGAACATAGAACAGCAGGTTTTGCACGAGGTAGGCGGCCACCGTTGCGGAGGCGGCCCCCGCCAGTCCGAAGCGCGGGATCCAGAGCAGGTTGAGCACGAAGTTCAGCGCGAGGATGCCGAGGTTGATTTTCATGAGCAGGCGGCTTTTGCCGAGGCCGGCCAGTACCTGTGCGTTGAGGCCGAAAAACCCGGTCACCAGGTTCCCGGCGAGCAGGATGAGCAGGGCATGGGGCTCCAGGGCATACTCGCGCCCTGCGACCGACATGACTTCCCCGGGGAAGAAGAACACCGCGAGGGCGATGAAAAACTGGATGATGGTCACGATGCCCACCGTGAAGTTGAAGGCCGGCTTCAGGCTGGCGCGCTGGCCTTCCTTGTCCATGCCGCTGATGACGGGGAGCAGCAGGGAGTCGAAGCTTTGGCGAATGGTCTTCACGCTGTTCGACAGGGTGAGCATGATGGCGTAGATGGCCGCGTACTCCGGGCCGAGGAAGAAGAGAATCATCCACAGGTCGAGGCGGAGCAGGACGCTGGAGACGAGATCGGAGACGCCCTGCGGCCATGAGTAGGCGCGCAGGCCCCGGTCGAGTCGTCCGCGGGGAAGCAGTTCCGTGAATCCGAAGCGCCGCGCGGCGACGCGCAGCAGAAGAAGCGCGCATAGCGTCGCGCAGAGCAGGAAGGCCAACGGCAGTGAAAGAGCGCCCGCCCCCGCGTGCTTGAGGGCAATCGCGATCGGTGGAATGCCTGCATAGAGAAGGAACTCGCCGAGCCAGACGCGGTACTTGGGGAGGTAAACTCCCTCCAGGGCTGACCCGAGGAAGTGAATCACGACCATCGGGAGTACGGCGGCCATGCAGATCCAGGCGAAGGCGGGGGGAATCGAAGCCGCCCCGCCACCGCGCTGCATCAACGTGATCACGAGCATTGTTCCCAACGTGACCAGAATACCCGTTTTCAGAGCCGTCAGAAAGGCGGGCCCGAGCTGATGCGCGGGGGTCCTGTTTTCCCGCGCGTTTTGGGGGAGATACCAGGTGATGCCCTTGTCGAGGCCGAGCAGGCAGAAGCGCGACAGCGTCAGAGCCAGGAGTTGCAGGGAGACGTATTGCCCGAAAACGTCGCGGGCGAAAACATGGGCGAGCAGGATGGTGAGGGCGGGTGAGGCGGCCTTTACGGCGACGCCGGCCAGCTTGTGGGCGGCTCCCCGGACCAGATGCTCTCTCGGTGTGCTCATGCGTGGCCACGCAAGATGCGCGGATGTTTCAAGTTAGTTAGTCCCGCAGGAGTGCATCGGGGAATGTCTACCTTGGGCATTTTCGGAAAACGTTCGAAAACCCATGCACTCATCCCCTGGAGGCGGCCGACGTCCGCCCCGTCGCAAGCGCACGCCGCGCCGCCGGTTACTGGCCTGGGATCGCGTCTGGGCACGGCGCTGGAGGCGCATCCAGCCTCCCGCGTGGCTTCATCGCGTGCTTGTCCTCTTCGTACGCCTCGGTGACGGTTGGGGCTGGTTCCTCGTCGTGGCGGTGTTCGCCGCACTGTTTACCTTCGAACGCTTCGTCCAGCTGGCGTTGCAGGCCCTGCTCGCCGTCTGCGTGAGCATCCCCCTGTACTGGATCCTCAAGCTCAGTTTTCGCCGCACGCGGCCCTACCGCCTGCTGCGCTGGGTGACCGCGCGCGTCCCTCCGCTCGACTCCTACAGCTTCCCTTCTGGCCATACCATGAACAACATGGCCGTGGCGACGAGCCTCGCCTTTCATCTTCCCTGGCTTTGGCCACTTGCCGTTGCGGTGCCGCTTTCGCTGGGCTTGTTGAGGGTTCTTTACGGTGTCCACTTCCTGACGGACATCGCCGCGGGAGCGATGTTCGGCTTGCTGGCGGCTTTCGTCGCATGGAGGGTGCATGAGTGGGTGCTCCCCGTGATCCCGCTGTTCTGAAGGGACCGCGGGGCGACCCCGCAACTTTCCGGGAATGCACGGACATCCCCCCTGCCCCCCGCGTATATTAGAGCACTCCTGTAATCCCTTCCCCAATCCAAGGTTCCCAGTGTTCCCACGCCTGCGTCTCATCGCCTTGTTCGTGTGCCTGACGGCCTTGCCGTGGGGCGCGGCCGTCGCGGCTGATTCCGCACCGGGCGGCAAAGGCACGGATTCTTCCCGCGTCGCGAAGATCGACACGGCGACGGTGGGAAGCCTGATCTACACCTATGTGGCACACCCGGTTCTGCAGACAGTGACCTGGCCGGTCCAGAACATTCTCGCGCCGGGCGTGGAGTTCCTGACCTGGCCGACCCAGCAGCCCATCCGCTATTTCCTCGAGGAAAACGTCATCGACCGATCCATCGAGTTGGTCAGTTTCGGCGAGAGCCAGCATCTTTCGGTCTATCCTACGATCAGTCTCGCGGGCGGCACCTCTTCCCGGACGGGCGCCTCGCTGCGTCACTCCGCGCCTTTCGGACGCGACGAGGCGCGTCTGGTCGCGCATTACCTGTATTACGTCAACGGTGACCAGCGCCTGCGCTCCTTCCTCAAGCTCGACAGCCTGGGAAGCTCCCGCTATTCCCTGAAACTGGCCTTCACCTTCAGCCGTTTCTCGAATGCCACGTTTTACCAGCCCGACACCAGCGTGGCGTTCACGCACACCAACCGTTCCGAGAATTATCAGGTTCAGGTCGACACCCGCGTGTGGGAGGCCCTGGCCTTGCGCACGGGTTTTTTCCTTCGCAACTATCGTTTCGGGGATGCCACCACCCAGCAGTCGACATCGGGGGCCGACCCGAACTCGGCGCTCCACGGGGAATTTTTCCGCAACCGCGACGGGGTGATCGATCGAACCTACCGCGGCTTCAACGACTCCTATTTCGACCGTGTCTTTCAGCTTGGCCTCGTGAGGGACACGCGCAACAACGAGAACATTCCGGTGGATGGAAGCTGGTTGGAGACGGCGTGGTATTACCATAATGTGCAGGGGAACAGGGATTTCCACGAATGGCGCGGGCGATTGACGCGTTTCTACAAACTCGGCGAAGAGCAGTACATGCTCACGGAAGAGGAAGACCGGCAGCGTCGCCTGCGGAACCTGAACCTGGAGGAGTTCGTTCGTGACCTCGAGTATCGCAGGTTGCGGCAGCAGGTGTTCTCCCGCAAGGTCGTGGTTTTGCATTTGTATGCCGCGCAGAGCAACGAGATCCCGGGAAACGTGATGCCCTTTTACGGGCTGCAGACGCTGGGGAACGACACTCCCCTGCGCGGCTATGCGGGGTCGCGGTTCCGGCACTATGCGGTGGCGGCCACCAGCATGGAGTACCGCTTCCCGTTACAGCGTTTGATGGACGGGGTGCTCTTCAACGAGTATGGCCTGTACGGGGAGTCCCTGACGGGCCTCGGCCTCGAGAGCCTCAAGAACTCGTGGGGGTTCGGCGTCCGCGTGCGGCGGCCCGACATGTTCCTCTTTCGCGTGGAGCTGGCGATGCGGGGCGTGTCGGGGTTCCTTCTCAACGTGAACGCCGACGCGCCTTTCTAGGGGACAAGACAACAAAAAGCCCCGCCGGGAAATTCCCGGCGGGGCTTTTTTCGCGCTCGCGGTGAAGGTCAGGCGCGCTCAAGTCCCATCAAGTTCCAAGGGCCTGCAGGTAACCTTCGTACTTCTCGCGCAGTACGTCCTTGTTCTTGTTGCGGCGGATGCGGCGCAGTGCCTGATCGCGCAGCTGACGGACGCGCTCATGCGAAATATTCAGCGTTTCACCGACTTCGCGCAGCGTCTGCGGTGCCTCGTGGTTGATGCCGAACAGGCCCTTGATGACCTGGGCCTCGCGCTCGGGCAGTTCGGAGAGCAGGTCTTTCGCAAGGTGCTCCACGGCCTGGATCTCGGCCTCGGATTCGGGGTTCACGGCTTTCTCGTCCGCCAGAACTTCCTGATAGGTCGTCTTGGTGTCGGTTTTGAGCGGCGCGTCGAAACTGATGCCGGCCTCGCCGAGTTGGATCAACTCGCGGATGTCGTCGGACAGTTCCTTGCCCTTGGACTTTTCCTTGAGCGCCTTGCGGACGCGCAGATGCTGGTTGGCCGGCAGGCGGATCAGCGAGCCTTGCTCGTTGATGGCACGCGTGATGTAGGCCTTGATCCACCATACTGCATAGGAGATGAACTTGAGTCCGCGCGAGTGATCGAAGCTTTCGATGGCACGGATCAGCCCCATGGCACCCTCGCTCACGAGGTCGGGCAGGGGAATGGGGCAGCCGCGATACTGCAGCGCCACCTTCAGCACGAAACGCATGTTCGCAGAAACCAGCTTTTCGCGGGCTGCGCGATTTCCCTCACGGCACAGCTGGAAGAGCCTGTGCTCGTCCTTGCGGTCGATGGGGCTGGTTTTGCGGATATCCTCGAGATATCGCTTGAGGGTTTCGTCGGTGGTATCGAATGTCATGAATGTTTCCGCTTCCCGGGGAGTCGCCTGTCGTGCCGCATCCGTGAAGACCTGAGCAAGAAGCGTACCATGCAGGGGGTGGCTTTGGAGTTACGGAAATATACTCAACTCCGGCGTTAAATGCCACCAAAAACCCACAAAAGAAATGGGGATTTGTGGCGAATTGTTCAAATGTCATCCACCGGCTTTTTGGTGCGAAAAAACGAATTTTCCTTGAATTCCGCCCGTGGGCAGGCCGTCCTCCTCATCATTTTGCCTGCACGGGGCCGAGCTTCCCGAACAGGGCCGCGAATTCCTCTACCGACAAATCCTCGGCCCGGCTGTCCCCTCGAACCCCGATACCCTCAAGTGCCATCGTCGCCCGATCCTTGCCGTAGAAAGCTTCCAGAACGTTCGAAAGCTTTTTGCGGCGCTGCGAGAACGACAGGTCCACGAAAGCCTTGAATCCCGGGTGCTCGCACACGGGCTTCTCCCGCGGCGTGAGGCGCAGGGTGGCGGACCACACATTGGGGCGGGGCCGGAACGCTTCCGGGGGAACCTTGCGCAGCAGTTCCGCAGTAGCGTGGTTCTGGGCCATCACGGTGAGAAAACCGAAGTCCCGGGTATGCGGACGGGCACAGATGCGTTTGGCCACTTCCAGTTGCAGCATGAACTGGGCGGAGCGGCAACGGTGCAAGGACGGAAACAGGCCGAACAGGATGGGTGCGGCCCGGTTATAGGGCAGGTTGCCGACCACGATCGGGCGCTGTCCGGATTCGGGGGCGTGTTTCTCCAGGATTTCACCCCAATCCACCCGGGTGGCGTCGGTCTCGATCACGTCGAGGTTTCCCCACTCCGGGTGCTTCGAAAGGTGTTCGACCCAGTGGGGATCGATCTCCAGAGCGGTCAGCTTTTGGCAACGGGGGGCCAACCTGCGGGTCAGGGCTCCCTGTCCGGGGCCGATTTCGACAATCCAGTCCGCGGGGTTCGAGGGAACGTCCTCGCAGATTCCCCGGATGACACTGTCGTCCACCAGGAAGTTCTGGCCGAACTTCCAGCGTGTCTTGCGGTCGTCGGAGGGGGGAGCACTACGGGAAGGAGGCTTGCGTGCGGGGCGCTTGGGCATATCGGCAAGGTAGGAATCACAAGGGATGATGCGTTTGCAGGCGCTCGTGGCGTATAACCGGGAGACGGACATCAGGTGACAGGCAACAGGCAACAGGTGGCGCAGGAGCACGAGACAGGGCAATTCCAACTTCTTCGTTGAGACCCGGCACCTGTTACCTGACGCCTGACTGCTGATCCCTGTTTTCGGGTTCTACCTTTCCCCGCCATGCCCGCAGTTAATGAAGAGTTGGTTCTGGCCGCGCTCAGCCATGTCCAGGATCCCGATTTGCACAAGGACATCGTCGCGCTGGGGTTCGTGAAGAACCTCGAAATCGAAGGCGGCAAGGTCCGCTTCGACGTCGAACTGACGACCCCCGCCTGTCCCGTCAAGGAAGACCTCAAGCGACAGTGCGAACACATGGTGGGCGCGCTTCCCGGCGTCGAGGCCGTCGAGGTCAAAATGACCGCGCAAGCGCCCCGCGGAACCTCCTCGAAGCGCACGGAGTTGCTGAAAGGGGTGCGCCATCTCGTGGCCGTGGCCTCTGGCAAGGGTGGCGTTGGCAAGAGCACCGCCACGGCCAACCTGGCGGTGGCGCTCTCCAATGCCGGAGCGAAGGTGGGGGTTCTCGATGCCGACATTTACGGCCCCTCGATGAGCCTCATGTTCGGCGTGATCAAGGCCCCGCAAATCAACGAACAGCAAAAGCTGGTTCCCGTCACGGCAAGGGGCATCAAGATCGTTTCCATGGCGATGTTCGAGCAGGGCGAGAAGGCGGTGGTCTGGCGGGGGCCGATGGTCTCGCAGATGATCCAGAATTTCGTCCACAACGTCGTGTGGGGGGAACTCGACTACCTCCTCATCGACATGCCTCCCGGCACGGGCGACGTGCAGATCACCCTGGGCCAGAGCGCCCCGCTTTCCGGGGCGGTCATTTTGACGACCCCGCAAGACGTCAGCGTCCTCGACGCGAAGAAAGGGTTGAAAATGTTCCAGCAGGTGTCGGTGCCCGTGCTCGGCATCGTGGAAAACATGAGCTACTTCATCTGCGACGGCTGCGAAAAGCGGCATTACATCTTCCGGCAGGGCGGGGGCCGCAGGGTGGCGGAATCCCTCGGGGTCCCCTTCCTGGGCGAGATCCCCCTCGAACCCGAGGTGGCCGAGGGTGGAGACGCCGGAACCCCCATCGTGGAACGTCGTCCGGGTTCTCCCGCAACCCAGGCTTACAAACGCGTTGCGGAATCAATGGTCTCCTCGCTGTCGATCCTTGCGGCGGGCGAAGCGGGTCTGCTCGGAGAATTCGACCTGAAGTGGGAAGAAGTGGAGCTCGCATGATCGCGCCGGTTTCCCTGAAACGCGCGGATGACCGCACTCTCGTTGTTGAATGGAACGACGGACACCGGAGTGCCCTCGACGTCAAAATGCTGCGGCTGGCCTGTCCCTGTGCGGCCTGCGTCAACGAATGGACCGGGAAAAGAACGATCAGGCCCGACCATGTCCAGGACACCATTCGTCCCGTGCGCTTGTACTCGGTCGGCCGCTATGCCCTCGGAGTCACCTGGAACGACGGGCATTCCACCGGAATCTACGCCTACGATTACCTGCGCCGTCTCGAAGATTCGGCTCCGGTCGCCTGAAAACCCGAAAAACACCAAGCCGTCGTTCATGGGAGCGCTTCAGGTTGTGATGCCGCAAAAACGGAGTTTAGATTTCCCCGAGGGAGAGGGGAACTGCGTCCCGGCGTAGTTCCCGTCGTATGGTCGACTTAAACGAACAACTGTATTTCCGCGACTTGTATCGCTACCGCATCCTGACTCCCGAAGAGGAGAAGGATTTGGTGCATCGTGTCAAGCGGGGGGATCCCACCGCGGTCAACCCTCTTGTTCTGGGAAACCTGCGTTTCGTGGTCTCCATTGCCCGCCGATATCAGGGCAAGGGGCTCTCCCTGCTCGAGCTCATCAACGAGGGCAACCTCGGCTTGTACAAGGCGGCCAAGCGTTACGACCCCTCGCGCGACGTGAAGTTCATCTCCTACGCGGTGTGGTGGATCCGCCAGTCGATCCAGAAGGCGCTCTTCGAGCAAGTCGGCGCGGTGCGCATTCCCCCTAACAAGCTCGCCTTGGTGAATCGCTTCAAGCGCGCCCTGCTGCAAAACGGCGGCAACTACGAAAAGACCGTCGCCCTTCCCGAGTTCGAGTCCCACGAAAAGGAAATCGCCGAGATCATGGAGAAGATCGCCGATGTCTCCCTGAACGCCCCCGTGGGCGGCGAGGGAGACGGCCGGGATCCCGTGACCACCTTGCTCGACGTGCTCGGCACCGAGGGGGGGCAGGAAATGGACGCGGAGAAGGCGGAGCTTTCCCGCTCCCTCGACTCCGTCCTCGGACAGATGTCCGAGCGCGAGGAAAAGGTTTTGCGCATGTACTACGGCATCAACTACGCTCGCGAGTTCACCCTGGACGAAATCGGGCGCGAGCTCAAGCTCACTCGCGAGCGGGTCCGCCAGATCAAGAATCGCTCCCTGCGCAAACTGTTGCGTTCGCGCGAGTCCAAGGAAAAGCTCCTCCCGTTCGTGAACGGCAACGATTGAAACGAGTCCTCATCACCGGCGCGTCGTCCGGCATCGGCCTCGCGGCCGGAAAGCTCCTGGCTGCCCGCGGCTACCGTGTCGTAGGATCCTGTCGCAATCCCTCCGCCGTTCCCGATCCGGGATTCCCGCTCATCGCGATGGACCAATCCGACCCTGAAGCCGTGGAACGGGGGTTTGCCGAAGCCGAAACCCTGCTGGGGGGTATCGACGTTCTCGTCAACAATGCGGGGGCCGGAGAGATCGGCGCCGTGGAGGACACTCCTCCCGAAGAAGCGCGGCGCATGTTCGAGGTCAATTATTTCTCGGCGGCGCGGTTGACGCAGTGTTGTCTTCCCGGCATGCGGGCACGCGGAGCCGGCGCAATCATCCAGATCGGGTCGATCGTTTACTCCCTGCAGTTTCCATTCAAGGCGCAGTATTGCGCGAGCAAGGCGGCTCTTTCGGGCTTCACGCTTTCGCTGCGGCATGAGGTCAAGCCTCACGGAATCCGCGTGCACCTGCTCGAACCGGGTTGGGTGCGCAGCGCGTTTCACGAGCGCTTGAAGCCCGCCGCTCCGGAAGGCTCCGTGTACGCGGAGCGCCTCCGGCCGTTCCTGGACTACTCGCGCGATCGCGACCCGCGCGTCACCGACGGAAACGACGTGGCGCAGGTCATCCTGCGCGTCATCGAAGACCCGAAGGCGCCCGTGCGCATCGCGGTCGGCAGGGACGCGAAGCTTTTCTTCTTCGTCAGTCGCTTCCTGACGCACGGCATGGTGGACAGGCTGCTTGGCTGGAAGTTGTCGCGCAAAGGCGCCATCTAGAAGGCCAGGCGCGCGGCCACCTTCTCCCAATCGACCACGTTCCACCAACTGTCCACCCAGTCGGGGCGGCGGTTCCGGAACTTGAGGTAGTATGCGTGTTCCCAGACGTCGATGGTCAGCAACGGCTTGACGCCGACGCTGAGCGGGCAATCCTGGTTGGGAAAATTGCGGATCGACAGTTTGCCATTCTTGTCCGCCACGAGGAAGGTCCACCCTGATCCGAACATGGCCAGTGCGGATTCCTTGAACGCCTTCCGGAAATCCCCGAAGCTTCCGAACGCGGAGTCGATCGCTGTGGCGAATTGCCCCGAGGGCGCTCCGCCCTTGCCCGGTCCCATGCATTCCCAGAAAAAGTCATGGTTCCAGACGCCTCCCGCGTTGTTGGTCACCTTTTGCCGAATGGACTCGGGGACGTCCTCAAGTGAACGCAGAAGATTCTCGAGCGATTTTTCCCGGAGCGTCGGATGCCCTTCAAGCAGGGCATTGAGGTTGTTGACGTAGGTCTGGTGATGTTTGCCGTGGTGGATTTCGAGGGTTTCCCTGTCGTAGTGGGGTTCGAGGGCGTCGAGGGCATAAGGAAGAGGTTTCAGGGAATGGGTCATGGCGATGCCTCCGGAAATTGAATGCGCCGAAGCATGTGGAGCGTCCCCCTGCGCAGGGTGGATCGCGGAGAGAACCCCAGCCTGCTCTAGGGCGTGTTGCGGGTGAACTCTCCAATCTACGCGGGATGTTTCTGCGCATCCAGCTTGTTTTGCAAAAATTCTAATGTTCCGGCCTCGGGAGAGAAACACAAAGGAGTTACACATGGAATGGGCATTGTTCAGTCAGGAAGGCTTGTTGTTCCTGCTTCGCTGGATCCACATCGTGGCCGGCGTCGCGTGGATCGGGATGCTGTGGTTTTTCAATTTCGCGCAAGGTCCCTTCATGAACCAGGTGGACGCCCCCGTGAAGACGGCGGTGACCCAGAAACTGGCCCCCGTCACCCTGTGGTACTTCCGCTGGGGCGCGATGATCACCTTCCTCAGCGGCTGGATCCTCATTTCGATCATGGGGCACAGCTGGGGCTTCGGGTACCTTGAGTCGTCGCGCGGCGTCATCATCCTCACGGGCGCGCTCATGGGCACGCTGATGTGGGCCAACGTGTGGTTCGTGATCTGGCCCCGCCAAAAGAAGGCCATCGCCGCCGCGAACGGCGAACAGGTCGAGGGTTTGCCCGCCATGGCGCGCCGCGCCTTCCTGGCTTCCCGCACGAACACCCTGCTTTCCATCCCGCTGCTGTTCATGATGGCAGGCGCCGTGCACCTGCCCGTCGCGATCACCGGGAATCTCGCCGTGTGGTACATCGTGGTGCTAGCCATCCTGGCACTGCTTGAAATCAACGCCCTGATGGCCGACAAGGGGCCGACCACCAAGCCCATCGAGAAGCCGAGCGGCGTCATCCACATGGGCGTTTGGCTCACGGTCGTGCTTTACGTTCTGCTCGAGATCATCGCCTGACCATGATGCGCGGGGGCTTCTTCGCCATCGCCGCACGGAAAGGGGCCGCGTCCTTGGGCGCGGCCCTGTCCGTTTCGCTGGTTGTCCTGCTGGCCGCTTGCGGCGGGGAGCGGGCGGAGCGCTCTCCCGAAGAGGAAATGTTGCGCAAGGGGCGCGCCCTTTACGCGGTCAATTGTTCCGCGTGTCATCACCCGTCCCGCCCTGCGCAGGACGGGCCGCTGGGGCCCGGGCTGGGAGGGGTTTCCCTCGAAGTCCTGACGTCCAAGGTGCGCCACGGCACTTACCCCGAGGGGTACTCGCCCCGGCGTGACAGCCGCATCATGCAGGTTTTCCCGCACTTGGGCGATGACGACCTGCGTGCTTTGCACGCTTTTCTCCAATCCCTTTGAAACCGCCTCCCTGCGGCGGGGCGATGGAAGGCGTGCGTTTCCATTAGCGTTTGCGCAAAAAATACCGCTTCGTTGCGTTTTTCTTTGCATCGGGTGGAGGGGGTAATCTATACTATGCGGCCCCGGGAGCCGCCCGTCGGCGTTTCCGTGTGTCCCGAATTCCGTTTGAATTCAAGGGCGAAAGGAGCCTTGCATGGCGGTGAAGCCGTTTGAACCGAAACCGATGAAACTCAGCGTCCTGACCGCAGCGTTGCAGGAACTGACTCCGCGTGAAAAGCGTGACGCCGATCCCGACCTCGCGGTGGAGGAGTGGCTGGAGTTTTCGCGGGAAATCGGTTCTCCGAACATCCAGCTTTCGGCAGCCCTGCACCCCACCGAAACCGACGTGCCGCCCGAGGCCCTGCTCGACCCCGTCGCAAACACCCTTGATCTGCGCAAGCCCTTCGACAAGGATCGTGCGAAGCGCGTTCTCTCCGCCATGCAGTCCACGGGCGTCGGGCTCTCGGACCTCGCCTACTTCGACAACATGCTCGTCGCCGACGACGCCGCGCGCAGGAAGAAGTACGACTTCATGCTGCGCGTGTTCGACGCGGCGGTGCTGCTCGGCACCGACGCCGTGTGCGGTTTCGTGGGACGCAACCCCAGGCTCGAAATGGACGAGAACCTCGTGATGTTCGAGGAAGTGTTCATTCCCCTGCTGAAGGAGGCGAAGGCGCGCGGCCTGACATACCGGGTGGAGCAATGTCCCATGCCGGGGTGGAACGTGACAGACAAGTGGCACAACAACATCGCGTACGCGCCGGGCCCCTGGATTGCCCTGCATCGCATTTGCGAGAAGCACGGGGTGGGCGACCAGTTCCGCATCCACTACGATCCTTCGCACTCGGTGCTGATGGGACAGGACACGCGTTCGATGTTCCAGTACCTGAAGGACGAGGGGTACAACTTCCTGATCGCCGGGTTCCACGTGAAGGGCCAGGTCGTCGATTCCCGCGGGGTCTCCGCCTGGGGTTACGGCGGCCAGACGATGCAGAGGGGAGACTGGTTGAACGGAAAGCCCAGCCCCAAGGTCGCGGACCACGTGAATGCGTGGAAGAAGCAAACCGCCCTGTGCGAGCACGAGCTCCCGGGCACTGCCAAGCACGATCCCCTGGCCTACCTGCAGAACCGTTCGGTGGACTGGCTCGACCACCAACTGGCGGCTCGCGAGTTGCTCGACCTTGATCCGGCGAACACCTATCTCGTGGTCGAACACGAGTATCCGCCGGCCCGCATCCAGGACAAGGCAAGGCTTGCACCCATTCTCAAGGGATCGATGGCCTTCACGAAGGCGATCGATGAAGCCGCCGCGGCCATGTATGCGCTGCAGCACGAGGTCATGGCCGCCCAGGGGATCCCCGTGCAGGGCTTCGGACGCGAAGCGTACCGGTCCTAGCAGGGGCGACCCATGGGTCGCCCCTCCCCTTCCCCTCACATAATCCAAGGAACAGTAATGGCACGCAGGAAATTACGCGGAGGCATGGTCGGAGGCGGGATCGGTGCGTTCATCGGGCCCGTGCACCGCATGGCAGCGACGCTCGACGGCGAGGCGGAATACGTGGCGGGGGCGTTTTCGCGCGATCAGGAAAAGTCCCGCAAGTCGGGTGCGGAGCTCGGAATCGATGCGTCCCGCACATACTCCGATTTTCGCGAGATGGCGCGCAAGGAGGCGGCGTTGCCGCCCGAAAGACGCATCGATTTCGTGTCCATCGTGACCCCCAACGCCGCCCATTTTCCCGCGGCAAAAGCCTTTCTGGAAGCGGGCATCAACGTCATCTGCGACAAACCGATGACGACCTCGCTCGCGGACGCGAAGGCGCTCCGCAAGCTCGTCGCTCGCACCGGCAAGGTGTTCGCCCTGACGCACAACTACACCGGTTACCCCATGGTCAAGCAGGCCCGTCACATGGTGAAGAAGGGGCTTCTGGGCAAGATCAACAAGGTCGTCTGTGAATATCCCCAGGGATGGATGAGCGGACTCATCTCCAATCCCGCGGGCGCCCTCGGCGCCTGGCGCATGGATCCAAAGGTCGCCGGCGGGTCCGGGTGCATGGGCGATCTCGGGACGCACTGCGAAAACCTGGTGCGCTACGTCACGGGGCTTGAGATCGAGGAGATGTGCGCCGACCTCACATCCTTCGTCAAGGGGAACCGCCTTGAGGATGACGGGAACCTGTTGCTGCGTTTCAAGGGCGGCGCGCGCGGCGTGCTGTACGCCTCGCAGATCTCCGCCGGCGAAGAAAATCCCCTGAGCATCCGGGTCTACGGCACGAAGGGCGGGCTCGAGTGGCGGCAGGAGGATCCGAACTATCTGATCGTCAAGGATCCGGCCGGCACGTGGACGCGCTGGTCGAAGGGCAACGACAACCTGTGCAAGGAGGCGCTTGAGGCGGGAAGGCTGATCTGGGGGCACCCCGACGGCTACATCGAGGCGTTCGCCAACATCTACCGCGAAGCATACCGGGCGATTCGTGCGGAGGTCGCGGGGAAGAAGGCGCCTGCGAGCGACTTCCCGACGGTCGAGGACGGAGTCGCCGGCGTCGCGTTCATCGAGACCTTGCTTGCAAGCCACAAGTCCCGCGCGAAATGGACGCGGATGAAATCCTGATCTCCCCTCGCGGGAACACGAACCTATCACGCATGCCCTGCGGGGCGAGGAGACGACAATGGCATTGAAGATCGGCATCATCGGCGCGGGCTGGATGGCGGCGTACCACGAGGCGGGTTTTCGCGCGGCGGGCGCGGAGGTGGTGGCCATCACCGACAACAACCCGGCCGCGGCGCGCGCGGCCGCGGAGAAGTATCGCGTCGAGCGCACGTTCGGAAGCGCGGCCGAGATGTACGCGGCCCTTCCCGATCTGGATGCGGTCTCGATCATCACCCCCAACGCGTTCCATCATCCGCTGGTGATGGAGGCGCTGGCCGCCGGCAAGCACGTACTGTGCGAGAAGCCGCCCGCGTTGAACGCGCGCGACACGGCGGAGATGGCGGAGGCCGCGAAGAAAGCCGGCAAGACCCTGATGTTCAACTTCAACAATCGCGCGCGCCCCGAGTCCTACGCCATGCGCGACTTCATCCGCTCCGGCGCCGCGGGTCGCATCAACTCGGCGCAGGCCATGTGGGTGCGTCGCAACGGCATTCCCGGCTTCGGGGGCTGGTTCACCAACAAGCAGCTTTCCGGCGGCGGCCCGCTCATCGACCTCGTCCACATGGCCGACCTGGCGCTCCATTTCATGGGCTACCCCGAGCCGGCATGGGTCCTGGGGCAGACCTACTCCGACCTCATCGACAACAAGGAGTTCAAGGGACCGTGGGGCATTCCCGACGTGTCCGGGGGCGTCACCGACGTGGAGGCGGCGGCGCATGCGTTCGTCACCTTCAAATCGGGGCAGGTGCTTTCCATTCGCAACTCGTGGGCGGAGATGAACGAACGCGAGGAAGCATCCGTGACCTTCCAGGGACAAAAGGCGGGGGGGCGCCTGCGCCGTTTGTTCCGTGTCGAGGGGATCGATGCCACCAGCACAGATACCTGCGAGATGTTCACGCAAGAAAACGGGTTCCCGGTGAACCGCAACGTGGTGTTCGAGGGCGACGTGGCCATGGGCCGCACGCGCTCGGCGATGAATTTCGCGCTGGCGCTGCAAGGCAAGGAGGATCCCCTGAACACGGCCGATGAGGCGGTGAAGCTGATGAAGATCATCGACGCGGTTTACGAGTCGGCGAAGACCGGGAAGCCGGTGGAGATTCGGTAGAAGTGAACAGTGTGCAGTGAGCAGTGGAAAATGAGGGCCGGCGGTAACGTCGGCCTTTTTGTTGGGATTTTATGGGATGCAGTGTCGGCGTGTTCCGTATTAGCCAACCACAACGACTACGTGTGCCCGAATCGGGCTACCCAATCCCCTCCACCTTCGCCGCGAGGACGAAGTCGCTTTCGGTCAGCCCGTCGATCTTGTGCGTCCAGATCGTCACGCGCACCTTGCCCCAGGCGAGGTGAATGTCGGGATGGTGCTGCTCCGCCTCGGCGATCGCGCCCACCTTGTTCGTGAACGCCAGCGCCTCAGCGAAGTCCGGGAACAGAAACTTTTTCTCCAGATGATGTTCCTTCACGACCTCCCAGCCGTGACCGAGCTGGTCCGTCAAGGCTTTCAATGCGGCGCCCTTGAGCGGCGGCACGCCGCCCTTGCAGGGAACGCATTCCTTTTTCGCGAGAATCGAACAACCGTCTTCCATGATGAGACCTCCTCCCAAGGAAGGATAGGTCCTGCCACACGGTCGGGAAAGGCCGGGGTATCCGGTGTGCGGGGCCTCGAAAGGCGTAATCCGATTTTACGGGTTAAATCCATGGATTTGACCCGCCAGGATGTAATCCTTTTCACTCCGGACAACGAGAGAATTCCGAAGAAACCCCCGATAAATCCCTGAATATTGGACATTTCGTAATATCATTGATCCGGAGCGACTGGTTTTTGAGTATTCTCGACATCAGTACCACACGCACGAACGGTTCCGGAATGTCACCCGATATTTACCAGTACGATGACTTTCGCGCCTTCCTCAAGGAGTGCTTCGAGGCCAAGGTGCGTGAATCGGTCGCGGCGGGCGGCAAGAAATATTCGCAGCGGCAGTTCGCGCGTGATGCTGGCTTCGCCAATCCGGGTTACCTCAATGATGTGATCAAGGGGTTCAAGCCGCTCAGCGCGAACGCGATCGATAAAATGTCCGTCGTGTTCGGCTTGAAGGCGCATGAAACCGAGTTTCTCAAGTTGCTTACGGAATACGGGCAATCCCGCAGCGCCGGGAAGAAGGACGAGCTGTACAAGCAGATCCGTTCGCGGCGCAACCGCAGCAAATTCACGCGGCTCAACCCGGCGCTCAGCAAGTATTACCAGGATGTCCGCTATTCCCTCGTGCGCGGCGCAATCGAAGTCCTCGACTTCCGCGGCGACTACGAGGCACTCGCCGCCTTTCTCGATCCGCCCGTTCCCGTCGCGATCGTGAAGGCGGTGGTCCGGGACCTGTGCGAGTGGGGGCTCGTCGAACAGGGGGCCGACGGCCGTTACCGCACCACGCGGTCCATCGTGGAGCCTTCGTCCACGCTGGTCGGCATGAGCCGCGCCATGAACTCGGAATGGCTCGCGCTCGCGCGGGAGGCGCTCCACCGTGTCCCCAAGGAAGAGCGCCACGTGTCGACCATGATCGTCAACATCAGCGACGCTCTCCACGCCGAGATCCTCGAGCGCGTTGAAAGGTTCCGCGAGGAGATTTTCAAGCGCGTGGAGGCCGATCAAGGTCCGCGCCGCATCCAGCAACTGACGATCGCCTACGTTCCGCGTTCGCGGGGGAAGCCATGAAACGGTTGCGTGGGGCTTTCTTCGTCCACGGCGGCCTGTCGGGGGTGGCTGCCGCGTTCGCGCTGCTCCTCGGGGCCTGCGGATCGAATGACCGCGTTGCGGGTGGCGACGACTTCCCCAACTCGGTCGAGACCCTCGCGCGCCAGGGGGGGCACGACATGCAGGACAGCACGGAATGGAACGCCTACAAGGACGCCCCGTCCACGCCGCCCGGCATGTACGACAGCACGTATGTTCCCGACCAGGCGCCTTCCTCCGGCGCAGGCAAGGCGGCGTTGCTGCCCGACGAGCGCGTGGTTCCCGGTCGTGAAATCGCGGAAGCGGCGCGGGAGGTGAGCACTTCTGTTGCGGAAGGCGTGACCCGTACGGTGCGCATTCAGACCGTCGCGGGCGTGACCGCCCGCGACACGAGCTGGACGCGCGAGGATTCTTCGGGAACTCCGCGCCTGCTGCGCGTTGCCGGGGCGGTCGCGTACGACGACGGACGCTCCGAAACCTTCTCCTTCGAGGACGGCGACGGCGACGGCTTCCTCGCGCCTCGCCGCGCAGGGGATGTCGCGGTCGCGCGCTTCAGGTCCTTGGGAACGGACGGTGTGAAGGAGGAGCGGGAGGTGCGCATGGCGGCCGGCGCCTCGGTGGATTTCAACGCGGGCGGCGACAGGACGTTGCTGGAGCTGCGCGTCGTCCGTCGCGCCGGGACCGACACGTTGATCCGCCTGGTCCTGCGCCCGGTTCCAGGGGATTCCGTCGTCTTCGACCCCGCGCGCGACACGAACCGCGTCGAGGTCGAGCACGAGTTCGTCCGTGGAGACGGCGCGCGCGTGGGGCTGTTCTATCGCAGCGTGGTGTTCGCCGACTCCGCGCGCAACTACCCGGTGCGTTTTCGCCGCGTGATCGAGAAGGATGGCGCCCGCGAAGAAACCGCGGCCTTCGGTCGCGATTCGCTGCCCGACTTCGCGCCGGGAGATACCGGATTCGTGCACTTCGTCCGCACGACGGCCGAATCGGACTCCCTCGAGCGTGCCGAAGCGTGGCATCGGGTCGCCCTCGCCGACACGGCAGGACGGTTCGAAAGCAATCTCCTGCTCGGTGTTGAGCGGGAGCGGGCATATCGCCTGGGACACGCGCGCACGACACGGTTCCGCCTGGCGCCGGCCGTGCCCGTCGCCGACGGAAATTTGCCGCGCGAAGGCTTGGTCGAGTGGCGGCTCGATCTTCGGCCCTCGGGATGGATCGAGTTTTCCGGGGATGCCGGCGACGGGGAAGTCGTGGGGGACTACCTCACGTCGCGCGGCATCTCGGGGGTTCTGCGGTTCGACTTCGAGGGTAACGCGCTGTCGCCCTGATCTTTTTTTTCCGGGAGGCTTGGAACCCGCCTCCTTCCTTCAACCACACGCATGGCTCCTGCGGGAAACGCCGCCCTTCCGGAAAAGGTGGGGCTTTCTTGTAACCTGATTCCCCGAATCTTGTGGATATTCCGGAGAAAACCCGCGTAAATCGTAACCATAATTTATAAGGATCGATGAAATTTAATAGGGAATTAACACGTTTAAATCAGTTTTATTCGGTTTTTTGCGGCTTTATCGTAATATCCATTCAGAAATTTGTTTTCCTGGATCCCGTAATCGGAATATCTTGAGAACGTGGCCCGGATGTCCGGGCGGAAATCACGGATTCAAGGAGGTGTGCCATGAAAACGATGACCGGAAACCAGACGAACCCCCTGAAGGCCTTCGCGGTCGTTCTGGGGAGCGCATTCCTGATGACAGGGTGTCTGCTGGACTCCAAAAGCGATGTTTCGATCCGTGCCGAGGCGTTTCTCGCGGGCATGATCCAGGGCGATGTCGAAGCCGGTGCCGCAGGTTCAGCGGACTGGGAAGGCACGATCGTGACCGCGCATGACCTGAATGCCGATGGAACCATCGGTGTCGAGCGCGGCCGTGCCGAGGCGAACGCCCAGGGCGAATTCCGCATCGGAACCGAGTTGCGCGGCGAGCGCGCGTTGATCGTCCGCGCGGTGCGCGAAGGCACGGAATGGAAGGCCCGTTTCCGCGGCAGGCTCGAGGCCGAAGCGGAGCGCCCCGTGCGTCCGCTGAACCTGGAAAGCACGGTGGAGGCGGCGGTGTGGCTTGAGCTGCAAAAGACGGCGGAAGGTCGCACCGTGCATTCTTCCGAGGTGACCGCGAATGTGGATGCCGAGGTGGCCGCTTCGGTGCACGGTGAATTCCGCGGCAGCGAGACGGCGCGCGCGCAGGTGATCGCAAGGTTGGCTCAAGCCATCGAGGCTGGCGCCAAGGCCCGTGCGGCTGTGTTCGCCGAGGCCCAGGCCAATCTCGAGGCCGCCGCCGAGGCGCGTGCCGAGGCCGAGGCGCGCTACCGTGCCGAAGTGAAGGCCGCGCGCGAGAACGCTGAGGAGCGCCGCCAAGCGCGCGAGCGGTATGTCCGCGCGCTCGCGGAGGCGGAGGTCGAGGCGGGCGTGGAGGCGATCGTCGCTGCCCGCGGCCGGGAAGCGGCCTATGAGGCCATGCTGCGCGCGTCCGCGAATGCGGAGATGTCCGATTCCGCGCGCGCCGCTCTCGCCCGCAACATGGCGCGCCTGACGGCCGAGGCCTCCGACGTCGCCGTGCAGGCGCGGCTTCGCGCGGCGGGCGCGGCCGAGACCCAGGTGAACGTCATTGCCGAGGCCACCGTCGCCTTGCGCGCGGCCATCACTGCCGCCACGACGCGTGAGCAGGTCGAGGCGGCCATCGCGACGTTCCGCGCGGAGGTGAAGGCTGCGGTCGAGCTCGCCTTTCCCGCAGTCGTTGCCGCATCCGCCGAGGCTTCCGCCAGCATCGATTCGATCGCTGCGGATCTTGAGTCGAAGGTGCGCGGGCAGGCGGAGGCTGCCGCCGACGCGGTGGGCCGCGCATATGTCGAGGCGCATGCGGGCGCCCATGCGGAGTTGCACACGCGGCTTGAAACCGCGGGCATGAACGCGGCGGAGGCATCCGCAGTCGCGGACATCATGGCCTTCGTGTCGGTGCGCACCGGGGCGTGACGTTGACGGGCTCCCTCAAGGGGGAGGGAGAGGCCGGCGGGACGTCACATCCCGCCGGACGGACGGCGATCCCGCAAGGGGTCGCCGTTTTTTCCTTTTTACCTTTGACCCTTCGTTTACAACGCAAGGAACGTGCATGAGCAAGGTGTTGATCATCGGAGCCGGTGGCGTGGGACAGGTCGTGGCGCACAAGGTGAGCCAGAACCCCGACGTGTTTTCCTCCGCCGTGCTGGCCAGCCGCACCAAGTCGAAGTGCGACGCCATCGCCGCGCAAATCGCGAAGCGACGCGAGTACCCGCTCGAAACCGCGCAGGTCGACGCCGACAATCCCCGCGAACTGGCGGAACTGATCCGCAAGGTGAAGCCGAAGATGGTCCTCAACATCGCGCTGCCCTACCAGGACCTGTCGATCATGGATGCCTGCCTCGAGACGGGCGTCGACTATCTCGACACCGCCAACTACGAGCCCCCCGACACGGCGAAATTCGAATACAAGTGGCAGTGGGCCTACCGGGATCGCTTCCGTGAAAAGGGACTCATGGCCCTGCTCGGGTCCGGATTCGACCCCGGGGTGACCAATGTGTTCTGCGCCCACGCGCAGAAACACCGCTTCGACGAGATCCACACGGTCGACATCATGGACGCCAACGCGGGCGACCACGGCTACCCCTTCGCGACCAACTTCAATCCCGAGATCAACATCCGCGAGATCACCGCCAACGGGCGCTACTGGGAGAAAGGGGAGTGGAAGGAAACCGGCCCCCTCGAGGTGCACAAGACCTGGGACTTTCCGGAGATCGGGCCCAAGGAGATGTACCTGATGTACCACGAGGAGATGGAGTCGCTGGCGCAGAACCTCAAAGGACTCAAGCGCATCCGTTTCTGGATGACCTTCTCCGAGAAATACCTGACGCACCTGCGCGTCCTCGAGAACGTGGGAATGACCTCGATCAAACCGGTCCTCTTCGAGGGGAAGGAGATCATCCCCCTGCAATTCCTCAAGGCCGTGCTGCCCGATCCCGCCTCGCTGGGCCCCCGCACCAAGGGCAAGACCAACATCGGTTGCCTCATCGAGGGCATCGGCAAGGACGGCAAGCCGCTCAAGACCTACACCTACAATGTGTGCGACCACGAGGCCTGCTACGCCGAAGTCGAGTCGCAGGCGATTTCCTACACCACCGGCGTGCCCGCCATGATCGGCGCCATGATGATGGTCACCGGCAAGTGGAAACAGCCGGGCGTGTGGAACATGGAACAGCTCGATCCCGACCCGTTCATGGAGGCGCTGAACAAGCACGGCCTGCCGTGGACGGAGGAGATGTGGCATGATTAAGCGTGCAGTATACAGTGTTCAGTGTGTAATGGGTGCGCGGATGCCGTCGGCAGTTTCGTATCCGGTATCGTTGTATGGCTGTTCACTGTTCACTGTTCACTGTTCACTCTCCGCTCAGGGTTGACTTCCGTGGCGACTCCTCCCCTCGACCCCTCCCTCGTCCCCTCCCCCTCCTACGTCCTCGAGGAGGCGCTCCTGCGCCGGAATCTGGGGGTTCTCGATCGCGTCCAACGCGAGTCCGGGGCGAAGATCATTCTGGCCCTCAAGGGGTTCGCCTTCTGGAGCGCGTTTCCTTGGGTACGCGAGGTGTTGCACGGCGCCACCTCCAGCTCGCTGCATGAGGCACGTCTTGCCTACGAGGAGTTCGGGCGCGAGACGCATGTCTACTCCGTGGCCTACACCGACGAGGAGTTTCCCGAAATCCTGCGGATGGCCGATCATCTCGTGTTCAACTCGTTTTCGCAGTGGACGCGTTTCCGGGACCAGGTGAAGGCCTCCGAACGTCCGGTCGCATGCGGGATCCGCGTGAACCCCGGACACAGCGAAATCGAGACCCCGTTGTACGACCCCTGCTACACGGGCTCGCGTCTCGGGGTGATCCGGTCGGAGTTTCGCCCCGACCTGCTCGAGGGAATCTCGGGCCTGCACTTCCACGCGCACTGCGGCAACAACAGCGATACGCTGGAGCGCGTGGTGGAATCCTTCGAGAAACTCTACGGAGAATTCATTCCGAAAATGAAGTGGATCAACTTCGGGGGCGGGCATCACATCACCCGCGCCGATTACGACGTCGATCGACTGATCCGTGTGGTGAAAACCTTTCGCGAAAAGTGGGGCGTGGAGGTTTACCTCGAACCCGGGGAGGCGGTGGGCTGGCAGACGGGCCCCCTCATCGGCTCTGTGCTCGACATCGTCCGCAACGGCCCGGAGATCGCCATCCTCGACGTCAGCGCAACGGCGCACATGCCCGACACGCTGGAGATGCCCTACCGTCCGGCCGTGCGCGGCGCGGATCTCCCCGGCGCATTGCCGCACACCTATCGCCTCGCCGGCAACACCTGCCTTGCCGGCGACGTGATCGGCGACTACAGCTTTTCGGAACCCCTGAAGATCGGCGATCGCATCGTGTTCGAGGACATGATCCACTACACCATCGTCAAGAACACGACCTTCAACGGCGTACAGCTTCCCTCGCTGTGCATCTGGACGAAGGAGGGGGAGCTACGCGTCGTGCGGAAGTTCGGGTACGAGAGTTATCGCGACAGGAACTCTTAAGGCAATCAAGAATTGAGAATTAAGAGTTAAGAATGTGGGTTGGATGCTTGAGCGAAAGGGCTTGGCGAATGGCACGCAATCCGCAGATTCGGTTCGTACAAGCATGAATACTGTGTTCAATTCTTAATTCCCAATTCTTAATTCATAACTCTCCGTAGTCCCACATACCTCGTCATCCTTTTCTCCACCGCCTCGCGGACGGCGGCGTCTGTCCCGAATACGCGCACGGCCTTGCGTGCCCTGGTGACGGCGGTGTAGAGCGTTTCGCGCGTGAGCAGGCGATTGTCGGCATCCGGAAGCAGCACGAGGACTTCGTCGCACTCCGAGCCCTGGCTTTTGTGCACCGTGGTGGCGAACCCCGGCTCCCATGCGGGCAGCAGCGCGACGGGAATGCGCAGCCAGCCCTCCGGCAAATCAGGGCGGGGGAAGAACGCCGCCGTGCCGTCGGCGGCTTCCAGCCAGAGCCCGAGGTCGCCGTTCGAGAGTCCCGTGCGCGAGTCGTTCCGCACGATCAGGACCGGCGCGCCGTGGAACCCTCCCTCCGCCGTGCCTCCTGCCGGAAAGTCTCCGTGCCTCCTCCACTCCGGCTCGAGCACCTCCCGCAGGACGCGGTTCGCGCGCTCCACGCTCACGGGGCCCCGCCGCAGCGGTGCGAGAATGCGGGCGCGCCCCGCTTGCAGCCACAGGGAGTCGAGGGCCTTCGGTTCGTCGTTGCGCGACAATGTCCTGAAGCGCCGCAGTTGTTCCGCGTAGCCAGATCCGCCGGCTTCGGCGTCGCCGAACACGGCGCGCGCGTAGGCGGTCAAGACGCCTTTCAGGCCTCCGTCCGCTTCGCCTTCGGGAGCGCTCCGCGCGACGGGGTTCGAGGTCCCGAAGAGTGTGGCGGCATCGACCGGGGCGCCGAGCAGGTCGAGCACGGCATCGCCGTCCCCGCGCCGCACCGCCGCCGCCAGCGGGATGACATCCCCGCGCGCGCGGTGGCTGACGTCAAGCGTGACCGCGGGGACGAGGCCGCGCCCGGCTCCATCCCGCCCCTCCGGAAGCAGCGCGCCGAGAATCGAACCGGCCTCCACGGCGGGAAGCTGGTCCGGATCCCCCGCAAGAACGAGTCGTGCTCCCGGTGCGAGCGCGCGGACCAGCGCCGCCAGCAGGAAGACGTCCGCCATCGAGGCTTCATCGAGCAACACCCAGTCGGCGTCCAACGGATCGTCCGCGTCGCGCGCGAAGCGCCCTTCGAAGGCGCGCCAGCCCAGCAGCCTGTGCAACGTGGTCACGGGCATGCCGAGGGCGGCGGCATCGCGCGGATCATCCCCGGTGCCCGCGATGGTCGCGCGCAGGGATTCCTCGAGTCGCCGTGCCGCGCGGCCCGTGGGCGCGCACAGGCGGATGCGGTCGGGCGAAACGCCGGGGAGTCTCAGGACCGCGCGCAGCCATGCCGCCGTCCAGGTGGTCTTGCCCGTGCCCGGCCCCCCGGACAGCACGAAGACGCGGGAGCGCAACGAGGTCTCCAGCGCCTCGCGCTGCTTCGGCGCGAGAACGAGCGGGGATCCGTCCCCGGCGCGCAGGGGCCTCTCCTTCAGCGTCTCGCGAAGGATGTCCGCGAGGCGCGCACCCGCGGGCGCGTCCGGCGGGTCTCCGCCGTGCCGCAGCAGCGCTTGCGCCACGGTGTTCTCCGCGTACCAATATCGGTGCAGGTAGAGCATGCCGTGCGCGCGCAGAAGGGGCCGGGGATTTCCGGGCGTTCCCAGCACGGCATCGCAGCGTCCGGCATGGGCCGATGCGAGAAAGCGCCTGACGGCCTGACCCGCCCCGTCCACGGGGAGACCCGCTGCGGAGCAAAGATCGCGCAGCGCACCCCCCATGCCGTCTTCCTCCATCGGCAGGCAGAGACTGCCTTCGGTGCAGGCACGGCACAAGGCCGCGGCGACGGATGCGAGGGCGTCCGCGTCCTCGCCGGCGGCGTGATCGCGCAGCCATGCGACAAGGCGCAGATCGGCGGCATCCAGCACCTCGTTGCGCCGCAGGGCTTCGGAAAATTCCGGGAACGGGATCATGCGGAGTCCTTTCCCGCACGGGCGAGCAGGGCGGAGAGTTCGCGGGGGTACGCTTCGCGGAGATCCTCCGCACGGGGACGCGTCGTGAACCCGCTGTAGCGCTCCGGGGATGCGCCGCGCAGGAAGACGTAGTGCACGCCGCCGAAGTGCGCCTCCGGGAGGTACCCGGGCAGGCGCGCGGCAAGCCAGCGGTCGAGGGCGAGCGCGTACAGCTTCCATTGGATGTCGTAGCGGTGCTTCTCCATGCCGCGCTGCACCGATCCATGGTCGTAGGCATCCAGCAGGTTCGATTTCCAGTCGAGCAGGTAGTAGCGGTGGTCATGGCGGAAGACCAGGTCGATGAAACCCCAGAGAAAGCTTCCGCGGCGCCGGATGCCCCCGGGAAGTTTTTCATGGTCATGCCCCGCGCCGAACGGGAAGAGGAATTCCACCTCGTGCAGCGCCTCGCCCGGCGCGAGATCGCAAAGCCGGAACGTTCCCGATTCCGGCGCGCCGCCAGGCAATGGCATGCGCAGGGTGTTCCACACCGCGCGCGCGGCGGCGTCCGCGCAGCCGGGGTCGACGGATTCGCGGCGCAAGGCCGCTTCCACGCGCTCCCGGTTGCCCGGCAGCGCGAGCCATTCCCCGGGAGACTCCGTCGTTGCTGCGGAAGCGAACTCCGTGTGCTCGAGGATGGCGTGCAGCGCGGTTCCCGCCGCCGCGCCCGCAGGCAGCTCCTCCGCAGTGATGCCCGCACCGGTCGCCGCATCGGTGTTTTCATGGATGCCCGGATCGGGCCAGGGTTCCTCGCGCACCATGCGGGTCCCGTCCTCTTCGAGCAGGGGTTCGGGGAGCGCCGCATGCGCCCCGGCGTCGCGTGCGAGCCCCGAGTACGAGGTCAGGCGCCGCGCGCGCGCGAAGGCCCCGCGGGTCGCCTCCAGCGCGTCTTCCCGCCGGTGCGGCTGCGGGGCATCGGGCAGGGATTTTTCCGCCTCGCGCTGCAACGGGCGATCGTGCACGGGATCTTCGTCGAAGCGGAACAGTGCGGCAGTGTCCGGGGCGGTCGCCGCCGCGCGCAGGGCATCCGCGGCGAATCCCCCGAGCGGCCCGTAGCGCCGGTTGCCCCCGGACGGCGGCAGGAGGGGGACGTGCCGTTCTTCGGCGGCCCTCGTGAAGGCGACGT